>CALWAF010000001.1 GCA_944372795.1 uncultured Clostridia bacterium
GGGGACGTCACGCTCGGGTTTTTCGTGAAGTTGTCAAACGTGCACTTATTCAGGGCGTATTTGAGCACGATGAAACCTTTTTCGAAGACGGAATCACGCGCCGCTCAGCCAAACTTGCACAGCGGGCATTTGCGCCCGCTCTTGCAAGTCGCGGCGCGCCCCGCGACCTCGCAAGCAAAACGAAACATTAAGTAGACACGGGCGCAGTGCGCGCCGAGTCGCCTTCCTCTCCCCGCGAGCGATGTTCAGTGAGTACTGTTCGCCGCTTGATTATCTCTATGCGAGATTCAAACTCTATCAAAAAGGACAAAAGTATATCCCGCATTTTAGGAGGACTGAACTCTTCCCGAGTGGGGGAGGAGTCCCGAAGGGGAGGAGGGGGAGCAACATTCCCCGCGAGACGGAAACTCTGTTCTCTCCTTTGAGCATGACGTTTCCTCGGCTCCTACTCCCCACCCTCTGACGCTGTCATTTAGATGAGATGCGCGAAAGAACCCCTGCCGAGAGGCGGAGCGTACATTAGTACGTGAGCATCTACGACAGGGGTTCTGACAAAGCAGGTCGCTAAATGACAGCGTCAGAAGTGGAATTTTTTCATATAATAGGCATAATGAGCAAACACTATCCCCGCATCTTCCAGCTCTTTGTTCCAGCGCTTGACCCACTCGAGGGTGTAGTAGCCGGGGTACTCGTTGTAGCGGAGGGTCTCGATGGCTTCTTTGACGGGGACGTCGCCGTAGCCCATCATGCGATAGGACACTTTGCCCTTTTCGATGACGCTGTCTTTGAGGTGGACGTATTTTATCTTGCCGCCGAGGTTGCGAACGGTGGCTGCAATGCTCTCGTCGTTGAAGCGGTAGGGATGATGCACGTCCCAGAGCGCGCCGCCGCCCTCTCCCACCTCGTCCAAGAAGCGGGAAAGCAAAGCGGTGTCAACGAAGAGCCCGTTGGTCTCGATGAGGGGGGTGACGCCGCTGCCTGCGGCATAGCGCACCACTTCTTCGTACTGCGTCTTGCACAGCTCGATGTCGCCGCCGTCGAAATAGGGCTTGTCGGTGGACATAACGCGGACGAACTCCGCACCCACCTTTGCCGCGAGATCGATGTAAGCCTTCGCCTCATCGACGCTCTTGCCTTTTGCGGAGTGGTCGGCAAGCGCCGCACCCGACGTCAGACAGGCGATCTTGATGCCCGTGCGATCCAAGAGCTCTTTGGTGCGGGGGAAGTCCTCCGTGAGCTCTTTCATGGCAGGAGCGCTGATCTCACCGCCGATGCCTCTTATCTCGATCGCGGAATATCCCAGATCTTTTGCGGCGGACACAATGTCGCCGAAGCGCCAATCCGGGCAGCCTATCGTGGAAAAACAAAGTTTCATCATGTTCCGCCTCCTTATGCGGTCTCGATGTTCGCCGCATCCTGAAGTTTCAGGATCTCGATCGCCTCTTCGCGCAGCTTGAATTTCTGGATCTTTCCGCTCGCCGTGACGGGGAACGCGTCCATAAAGCGCACGTAGCTGGGCACTTTGTGTCTTGCCATATGAGATTTGACGAGGTCTTTGACCTCCTGTTCGGTCATGGTCTCGCCCTTTTTCAGGATGATGCAAGCCATGATCTCTTCGCCGTACTGTTTGCTGGGCACGCCGATGACCTGCACGTCGCTGATCTTGTCGCAGGTGTAGAGGAACTCCTCCAGCTCCTTGGGATATATGTTCTCGCCGCCGCGGATGATCATATCCTTGATCCTGCCCACGACTTTGTAGTAGCCCTCTTCGTCCACCGTGCAGAGGTCGCCCGTATGCAGCCAACCGTCCTCGTCGATGGCTTGTTTGGTGGCTTCGGGCATCTTGTAGTAGCCCTTCATGATGTTGTAGCCGCGTGCGAGGAACTCACCGGGAGTGCCGACGGGCACCTCGAGATTGGTCTCGGGGTCAACGATCTTGCACTCCACGCCCGGGAACGCCCTGCCCACCGTCGCGACGCGCTTCTCGAGAGAATCCGTCGTAGTGGTCATGGTGCAGCCGGGGGACGCCTCGGTCTGACCGAAGACGATGACGATGTCGCGCATATTCATCTTGTCCACCACCTTTTTCATCACTTCGATGGGGCAAGGCGAACCCGCCATGATGCCCGTACGCAGCGACGAGAAGTCGAATTTGTCGAAGTCGTGGTGTTCGAGCATGGCGATGAACATCGTGGGTACGCCGTGCACCGCGGTGCATTTTGCCGTGCTTATGGCGTTCATGACGGGCACGGGGCTGTATGCCTCAACGGGCACCATCGTCGTGCCGTGCGTGACGCAAGCCATGGTGGCGAGCACCAGCCCGAAGCAATGGAAGAAAGGCACCACTATGCACAGCTTGTCCTCCTTGGTGAAAGCCATGCCGTCGCCTATGGTGTTGCCGTTGTTGACGATGTTGTAGTGCGTGAGCATGACGCCCTTGGGGAAACCCGTCGTGCCCGAGGTGTACTGCATATTGATCACGTCGTGGCAGTCGAGCTCAGCCTCGCGCGCTTTGAGCACGTCGTCGGAGACGCTCTCCCCCATCTTCATCAGCTTGTCGAAGCTCATCATGCCCTGCGGAGCTTGTCCGTCCGCGAAGATGATGCGCTCAAGGTATGGCAGCGCGGGATGGGACACCTTGCCGTCCGTCGCCGTCTTTATCTCGGGGATGAGCTCGTTCACGATCTCGACGTAATTGCTGTCCTTGAAGCCGCCCATCATGACGAGCACCTTGGTGTCCGACTGGGTGAGCAGATATTCAAGCTCGAAAATCTTATAGTTGGTGTTGACCGTAACAAGTATGGCGCCGCACTTTGCCGCTCCGAAGAGGGTGAGCAGCCACTCGGGGATGTTGGTCGCCCAGATGGCGACTTTGTCGCCCTTCTTGACGCCGAGGGAGATGAGTCCCTTTGCCACCTTGTCGGTGTCCTCGTCAAATTCGCGCCATGTGCGGCGATAATCTCTGGTGGTGTATTCCACCGCCGTTCTTTCGGGTATGTCGCGGGCGAGACCGTTGATGATCTGCCCCAAAGTTTTTTCGATGATCTGCATAAAACTCCTTTGTCATGCGTTCTTGATGTTGATCCCGAGATACTGATCGATGTCGAAGAGCTTCCACGGGAGCGTTTCGGGCGGATAGACCCTGAAGTCCATTGTCTTGCCTCCTACGGGGTGGGCAAACCGAAGTTCGGCAGCCCACAGGCATAGCGGGAGTTTCATGCGTTCGCCGTGCCCGTAGCGTGCGTCCCCCAAGATGGGAGTGCCGTTTGCCGCAAGCTGCACCCTGATCTGATGTCCTCTGCCCGTCATGAGGTTGACGAGGAGCAGACTGACGTTGTTTGCCTTGTCGTAAGCGAGCTGTTTGTAATCAAGCTCCGCATACTTGGCGCCATCCGTAAGCTCGGGCACCATTTTTACCATGTTCTGTTCCGGGAACTTTTTCAGCCAGCAGCGGAGCTTGTCCGCCTTGAAGCGCGGCTGCCCTTCGACGACGGCGAGATACTTCTTTTCCACCTCGCCGTTGCGGATCGCCTCCGACAGTCTGGACGCCGCCTTGGACGTCTTGGCAAACACCATCACGCCTCCCGTCGGACGGTCCAGCCTGTGCACGAGCCCGAGATAGGCGTCGCCCGGCTTCCCGTACTTTTCCACGAGGTAACTTTTGAGCATGGTGAGCATATCGGGGTCCCCCGATTCGTCCGCCTGCACGGGCACTCCGTACGGCTTGACGACCACCAGCAAGTGATTGTCCTCGAAGAGAATTTTCAAATCTTTGTAATCCATAACTTCGTTTTTATCTTACCGTTTTGTATGTGTCAAGTGTTTTTTCCGTCGTTTCGACACTTTCAGGCGTCAAACTCCGCAAACGCCGTGCACCCCTGCGGAAGGACGAGTCCCTCTTCGGTGGCGAGCCCTATCTCGTCGGAGTCTATGCGCGCGCGGCCAGAAAGAGCAAGGCGGAGTATGTTCGCCATGACGCCCGGCTGCAAGCCCGTGGTGTAGGAGTTCAGACAGACGAACAACGGGTCGTCCGTGAGCACCTTTGCCACCAGCTCCGCAAGGTCGCTTATGCCTTCCTCGATCTTCCACTTCTCGCCGTTCGGTCCCCTGCCGAAGCTGGGGGGATCGAGTATGACGGCATCGTATCTGCGTCCTCTGCGCAACTCACGCTGCGTGAACTTGAAGCAGTCGTCCACGATGTAGCGCATATGCGAGCCGTCCAATCCCGAGAGCCTGACGTTCTCTCCCGCACGTTCCACCATGGCTTTCGCGCCGTCGACGTGGCACACATCGGCGCCCGCCGCGATGCAGGCGACGGAGGCAGCGCCAGTATATCCGAAGAGGTTGAGCACGCTTATCCTGCGTCCGGCGCCCTTTATCAGAGCGCCCATCCTGTCCCAATTCACCGCCTGTTCGGGGAAGAGACCGGTGTGCTTGAAGCCCATGAGTTTGAGTTTGAAGCGCAGCTCCCGCCAGCCTATTACGAAGTCTTCGGGGACGGGAGAGTTGAACACCCATCTGCCGCCGCCCGAGGACGAACGCTCGTATACGGCGTCTATCCCGTCAAAAGAGCGGAGAGGTTTCTTCGCGCGCCAAATGACTTGCGGATCGGGGCGCAGGAGAACGAAGTTCCCCCACCTCTCCAGCTTTTCGCCGTCGCCGGTGGCGATGACGGCGTAGTCCTTCCAATCGGGCGCGATCCTCATCTCAACCCACTCTCTTCACGGACAGGGTGACCTTGTCGCCGTTGATGTCGAGTTCCTTGGCGTAGCCGTCGATGACCGCCGAGAGCTTGTCGCACAGCACGTCTTTTGCGAAACCGCCCTTTTCCAGCACTTTGAGGGCGACGCCTTCCGCGCGGTAACCCACCTCGATGTGGTCGGTGACCTCGAATCCCGCCTCTTTGCGCATGGTCTGGATCTTGCTGACGATCTCCCTCTCCGCGCCTTCGAAGACGAGCTCGTCGTCAAGGGTGGTGTCCAGCGCGACGGTGGTCTCGCCGTCCGATTCGGAGGAGAAACCTTCCCTGCTCTTCACCGAGATGAGTAGGTCGTCCTCGGTGAGGTCTATCTTTCTGCCGTCGGCTTCCGTGGTGTAGGTGCCCGCACTCCTGACGGCTGCGACTATCTCATCGGCATGCTCTGCGAGGATCTGTCGTATCTTGCCGAGCAACGCGCCGAACTTGGGACCCAGCGTCTTGAGCTGGGGCTTCAGCTCATAGCTGATGAACTTGCCGCTGTCGGAAGAGATCTGCACGTCTTTGACGTTCAGCTCGTCCTCGACGAGGGCTTTCAGGGTGGCGGACAGCTCCTTCTTGCCGTTGTAGATGAGGCGGCGCAGAGGCTGACGATTCTTGATGCCCGCAAGGTTCCTTGCGGCTCTGCCCAACATGACGACGGCGAGCACGTCCTTCATTCCCTCTTCGAGCACGGGGTCGATGAGGCTCTCGTCCGCCACGGGGAAGTCGCACAGATGCACGCTTTCGGGCGCGTCCTTATAAAAGGGCGTCACGAGGTTGCGGTACATATTCTCCGCCATGAAGGGGACGTAGGGCGCGATGACCTTGGTGAGGGTGGAAAGCACGGTGTAAAGAGTGGTGTAAGCCGCCTCTTTGTCCGCATTCATGCCCTCTCCCCAGAAGCGGTCGCGGCAGCGACGGACGTACCAGTTGGAGAGGTCGTCCACGAACTGCCCTATCGCACGGGCGGTCTCGGTGATCTTATATTCGGCGAGCCCTTCGTCCACATACTTGACCAGCGTGTTGAGCCCGCTCAATATCCACCTGTCCATGACGGTGAGCTTCTGATCCTCGAGCTTATGCAGAGAAGGATCGAATTTGTCTATCTCGGCGTACAGCACGAAGAAGGCGTAGGTGTTCCACAGCGTACCCATGAACTTGCGCTGGGATTCGCTGACGTTCTCCGCAGAAAAGCGGGAAGGCAGCCACGGCGCGGAGGAGGTGTAGAAATACCACCTCGTGGCGTCGGCGCCCTGCTTGTCAAGCACGCTGAAGGGATCGACGACGTTGCCCTTGTGTTTGCTCATCTTCACGCCGTCCTTGTCGTTGACGTGGCCGAGGACGATGCAGTTGCGGAAGGGAGAACATCCGAACAGCGTCGTGGACACGGCAAGCAGAGTGTAGAACCACCCTCTCGTCTGATCCACCGCCTCCGAGATGAAGTCCGCGGGGAAAGTTTCCTCGAATATCTCCTTGTTCTCGAAGGGATAATGCCACTGCGCAAAGGGCATGGATCCGCTGTCGAACCAGCAGTCCAGCACTTCGGGGGTGCGGATCATCTCGCCGCCGCACTCGCAGCTCCACTTCACCTCGTCGATGTATGGACGATGCAGCTCGATGTCCTCTTTGAGCCCGCCCATCTTTTTAAGCTCCTCACGAGAGCCGATGACGTGGATCTTGCCGCACTTGTTGCACACCCAGATGGGCAGCGGAGTGCCCCAATATCTTTCGCGGGAGATGCCCCAGTCGATGACGTTTTCGAGGAAGTTGCCCATCCTGCCCGTGCCGATGGTAGGAGGCATCCAATTGACGGAAGCGTTGGACGCGAGCAGCTGTTCCTTGACCGCCGTCACTTTGATGAACCACGAGCTTCTGGCGTAATAGAGCAAGGGAGTGTCGCAGCGCCAGCAGAAGGGATAGCTGTGCGTGAACATCAGCTCCTTGAAGAGTTTGCCCTCCTCTTTCAGCCTTTCGATGATGAGCTTGTCTGCGTCTTTTGCGAACACGCCTTTTAGGTCGTAGGCGGCATCGACAAAACGGCCTCTGCCGTCCACCATCTGCACGAAAGGCAGACCGTAGTGCTTGCCGACGTTGCTGTCGTCCTCGCCGAACGCGGGTGCGATGTGAACGACGCCCGTGCCGTCCGTGAGAGTGACATAGCCGTCGCAGGTGACGTAATACGCCTTCTCCTTCGCTCCCGTTTCGTAGTCGAACAGGGGCTCGTATTCGGTGTATTCGTAGTCCTTGCCCTTCTTCACGGAGAGCTTCTCGAACTCGTCCTCTTTAAACAGACTGCCGATGAGGGCGTCCGCCATGATATAGCGCTCGTCGCCCACCTTTATCTCGGCGTAATCCTCTGCGGGATTGACGCAGAGCGCCACGTTGCTGGGAAGCGTCCACGGCGTGGTCGTCCAAGCGAGGAAATAGGTGTCCGCGCTCCCCTTCACTCTGAATTTGACGAAGATCGACTTTTCTTCGACGTCCTTATAGCCCTGCGCCACCTCGTGGGAGGAAAGCGCCGTGCCGCAGCGGGGGCAGTAAGGCACGATCTTATAGCCCTTGTAAAGCAGACCTTTGTCCGCCATTTGTTTGAGCGCCCACCACACCGACTCGATGTACTTGTCGTCATAAGTGATATAGGGGTCCTTCATATCCGCCCAATAGCCGATGCGGTCGGACATGACTTCCCACTCGTGCTTATACTTCCACACCGACTCCTTGCACTTCTTGATGAAGGGCTCGATGCCGTACTTTTCTATCTCCTGCTTGCCGTCGATGCCCAGCAGCTTCTCCACCTCGAGCTCCACGGGCAGACCGTGGGTGTCCCAGCCCGCCTTTCTGCGGACGTAAAAGCCCTTCATCGTCTTATAGCGCGGGATGATGTCCTTCATAACGCGCGTGAGGATGTGCCCGATGTGGGGTTTGCCGTTGGCGGTGGGAGGACCGTCATAGAAGTTGAAACTCTTGCCGCCTTTGTTCTTTTCGACGCTCTTTTCGAAGATCTCGTTCTCTTTCCAGAATGCGAGCACCTCTTTTTCGCGCTCGACAAAATTCAGAGAAGTGTCAACGGGTTTGTACATTAGCTGCCTCTTATTACAATAAAATTACGGAAATTATAACTTAATAAGCATAAAATTGCAACCGAATCGCACCTCATTTTCCCCGAAAAGTGCTCATCTACGGTTGACAATTCCCGTCGTTATGCTAAAATACGTTTGTCGCTCTTCCTCGGGTGACGCCCGTGCGGTGCTTGCGAATGTAGTTTAATGGTAAAACAGCAGCTTCCCAAGCTGCGGTCGAGGGTTCGATTCCCTTCATTCGCTCCACGCTCATGATAAACGCCGAGATCCCCACTGTTTAGTAGGATTTCGGCGTTTTTCGTTGCCTTTTCAGTCGCATCGCTTCCCGCATCTTTCCCGCCCTTTGTGACAATTCCCGTGACATAAACCGCCGTTATCCGCCCTCTTTCATCATGTGCTTCTCGCGGGCGCTTCGTTGACATCGGATAAGTTTGGCTTTATCCTAAAACCATGTGCGAAAACGACATCGCCGTGGCGACTCACGGCTTGACCAAAAAATACGGCGGAGTGAAACGCGTCGATGACGTGTCGCTCTCGGTGCGGCGGGGAGAGATCTTCGGGCTCATCGGCAAGAACGGCGCGGGCAAGACCACTCTCATCCGCATGATACTGGGCATCGCATCCCCTTCGTCGGGCAGCGTGGAGATAGGAGGCATGTCCTCCCCCGCCGCGCTTGCGGAAGAGCGCAGGAAAGTGGGCGCGCTCATCGAGCAGCCCGCGTTCTACCCTCGCATGACGGCGGCGGGCAACCTCAAAGCGTATTCCCTCGCCGTAGGCGCGCACGGATGCGACATCCCCGCTCTCCTCTCCCTCGTAGGACTGGAGGACACGGGGAAAAAGACGGTGCGCAACTTCTCCCTCGGCATGAAACAGCGCCTCGCCATCGCCATGGCGCTCATAGGCGACCCGGAGATACTCTTCCTCGATGAGCCCGTCAACGGACTCGACCCGACGGGCATACTGCAGGTGCGCGAACTGATCCGACGTCTTAACGAAGAGCGCGGCACCACGGTCGTCATCTCCTCACACCTGCTCGGAGAGCTGGGACGCGTCGCCACCGCGTACGGCGTCATGCGCGAGGGAAAGCTGGTGTGTCAGGTGCGCGGCAGCGAGCTTGAGGAACTCTCCCGCCCATTCATCAAAGTCGTGGTCGCAGAGCCCGAGCGCGCCGCAGTCGCACTGAAAGACGGTTTCGCCGAAGGGACTTATTCCCTTCGCGGCAGCACGGTGAAGATATACTCTCCCCCGTCCGACCTTCCGCGCATAGGCGTTTTCTTCGCCGAGCGCGGCATCGCGGTGGTGCAGCTCTCCGCCGAGCGCGGGGATCTGGAATCCGCATTCATCGACATGCTGTAGGAGGCGCTATGCAAAAGGTAAAAAACTTTTTCGGACTGCTCGCCTCCGACCTCATCAAACTCTCGCGGATGAAGAGCATCTACATCGGCGTCGCGGTCATGGTATTCCTTGCCGCCATCATCACGCTGGCGCAAAGTGCCCTTGCGGGGTTTTTGCAGGACTACCCTGCGGACGGCGTCACGGGAAGCGTCGGCGCGGAAGACATCGCCGCCACGTTCATGTTCTCTCTGCTAAACGCGGCGCCCTCTTCCACGGGTGTGTTTTTCCTAGTCCCGATCATCGCCGCGCTTTTTATCGGCAACGATTTTTCCTCCGGGATGATGCGCCTCTATATCGGACGCGGAGTGCGCAAAACGGAACTTTATGTGTCCAAATTCATCACCATAACCCTGCTTATGCTCATTTACACCTGCATCTCGTTCGCCGTCTGCGCGGTGTGCGCAAAGGCGTCGGGGATGAGCGCGGAGACTTCGGCGACAGTCTTTTCCTACACGGCGGACGCCTTCGGCGCATACGTGCTGCTCGCCCTCGTGATGAGCGCGATCTACACCTCGGTGTGCTTCCTCGTCCGCTCCAAAGCGGGGTCGATGGCGCTGCTCATCGTCATGCTCATCGTGCTGGGCGACATCCTCGTCACCGTCGTGCAGATAGCTCTCGCCACCGCGGTCACCGGGACGGACGTCACGGGTAGGTTCGTCTATATGCACTTCGACCCCTACTACTGCGCGGACGCCTTTGCGTACGCCCGCGACTTCACCTCACAGACCAAAGCCATAGCCTACGGCGGCTCTGTGATGTGGCTGGTGTTCTTCTTTGCGGGAGGATTGCTCTTAAACGCGAAGCGCGATGTTAAATAAGAAGCCGCACAAGCCGCCACGACGCAATAAGATAAAGCCCCGCAAATGCGGGGCTTTTCAAAATCGAAACGCCGCACTCTGCGGCGTTTCGATTGCTGCGCACCGACTCCGACAGTTCAAACCGAAGCGGAAACCGTATAGGTAGCTCCTTCAAAGTTTCCCCGTGGCACACGGCAACGCCTGCTTAGTGCTGCTGCGGTCAAGCCCTGACACGGTTCACAGTATGCAGTTGCACGGGACCTTGCTATCGACACCCCTTGTACGGCGCGGCCTTCCATAAGAAAAGCCTCGGTCGGCGCTCGACACTGCTATGGCGGATTGCAGTTTACAGGGCACCGCCGGCTCCCCGTCTAGCGCAGCCTTAACAGTATATCATCCCTCCGCCCTTTTTGCAACTCAAAAATTCCTCTCGTCCGCGGTTTAACGGAGAGCGGCAGATATCCGACAAAATTCGAAAAAAGGATGGTTTACCTTTTTACTTTCGGTCTTGAAATGCGCCCGCACACGTGATAGACTGAATGTATGGATAAGAGAATTTTGACCATTCAGGATTATTCTTCCGTCGGCAGATGCTCGCTCACAGCGGCGCTGCCCATCCTCTGCGCTTGCGGACACGACGCCGTGGGACTGCCCACCGCCCTTCTCTCCACGCAGACATACGGCATCGAGGGCTTCACTTACACCGACCTTTACCCCAACATGCTCCCCTCCTACGAGCATTGGAAGAAGCTCGGCATCGCCTTCGACTGCCTCTACACCGGCTTCCTCGGCTCCATGGACACGGCGAACGCCGCCATCGAGATCGCAAAGGACATGAAGGCGAAAGGCGCGCTGATCGCCGTGGATCCCGCCATGGCGGAGAACGGTTCCCTCTACAAGATCTTCGACGAGGCATACCGCGACAAGATCTTCGAGCTGTGCCGCATCGCCGACATCGTCATGCCCAACTTCACCGAGGGCAAGATGCTGGCGGGGCTGGACATGAGCCTTGAACCAAACGAAGCGAACGCCCGCATGATCCTGAAGATCCTCGACCACAACGGTTATAAGAAGGTGCTGCTCTCCGGCATCATGAAGGAGGGCAAGCAAGGCACCGCCACCCTCGTGGACGGAAAGATCGCGCTGCAGATGAACGAAAGCTATCCCGAATATATCCACGGCGCGGGTGACTGCCTCTCCTCCGCGTTCATCGGAAAACTCATGAGCGGCATGGCGTTCGAGAAATCGGCGCAGGCCGCTGTGGACTTCTGCAAGGAGTGCATCCGCATCTCGGTGGCGGAGAAGGTGGACCTCCGATTCGGGCTGCTTATCGAGCGCGTCATCCCGATGCTGACGGCAAAAACAAAATAACCTTAAACGACCAAACAACTGTTTCATCAACGGAAAAACGCGGTGTAAACCGCGTTTTTTAATATAAACTCCGAGATGCCCGGCACCTTCCGCCACAAAAAAAGCGCCCTCCGAAGAGGGCGCTTCATGCAACCGAACGTTTTACTTTTTGGCTTCTTCTTCGCGCTTCTTGGCGTCTTCGATGATCTTCGCGTTTGCGCTTGCGGGGACCTCGTCATAGCGCACGAGCTCCATGGAGAACTTGCCTCTGCCCTGCGTCATGCTCCTGAGGTCGGTGGCGTAACGGAACATTTCCGCCTGCGGCACTTCGACGGTGATAACCTGCTTGCCGCCTTCCGCGCTGTCAGTGCCGAGGATGCGGCCGCGACGCTTGTTCATGTCGCCGAGGATGTCACCGAGATAGTCGCCGGGGACGACGATCTTGGCTTCCATGATGGGCTCGAGGAAGCAGGGGGACGCCTTGACGCACGCTTCCTGATAAGAGAGCTTCGCAGCCGTGATGAACGCGATCTCCTTGCTGTCGACGGGGTGATATTTTCCGTCATAGAGCGTCGCCTTGATGTTGACCATGGGATAGCCCGCGAGGACGCCCTTCTTGATGGCTTCGCGCAGACCCTTTTCGACTGCGGGGATGAACTGTCTGGGCACCGCGCCGCCGACGATGGCGTCGACGAACTCGAACTCGCCGTCTTCCGCACCCGGCTCGAAGCGGATGAAGACGTCGCCGTACTGACCCGCGCCGCCTGACTGCTTCTTATGCTTGCCTTCCGCTTCGGCGGTCTTTCTGATGGTCTCGCGGTATGCCACTCTGGGCTCCTGCCAAGTGATGTCGAGCCCGAGCTTGTTCTTGACACGCTTGCACATGATGTCCAGCTGCGCCTCGCCGAGTCCGCTGATGAGGACGTCGCCCGTCTCGGCGCTCTTCTCCACCTTGAAGGTGGCGTCTTCGTCCTGCATCTTGATGAGGCCCTGAATGACCTTTTCCTCGTCCTTCGCCGCGCGCACCGCATAGGAGATGACGGGCTTCGGGAAGTCGATCTTTTCAAAGTCGAGTTTGAAGTCGGTGGCGGAGAGGGTGTCGTTGGTGTTGGTGCACACCAGCTTGGACAGCGCGCCGATGTCGCCCGCTTCGAGGCAATCGACGGGCTCCTGCTTCTTGCCCTTGAGCACATAGATGGTGCCCACTTTCTCCGTCTTTTCGGCGGTGTTGTTGTAGACGGTGTCCCCTGCGTTGAGTTTGCCGGAGATGACCTTCAGGATGAGCATCTTGCCGACATACGGGTCGACGACGGACTTGAAGACCTGTGCCGCAAAAGGTGCGGACGCATCGCAGTCCACTTCCACCTCTTTGCCGTCCTTGACCGCCTTATGCTTGTGCGCCTTGGCGGGAGAAGGAAGCAGATCGACGATCTTGTCCATGAGCCCGTCCACTCTGGTGCAGGTGGTGGCGTTGCCCGCCATGAGGGGGATGAAGCTGTCGCTTGCGATAGCCGCGTGCACGCCGCGCTGGATCTCGTCGGCGGTGAAAGCCTCGCCGTCGAAGAACTTCATCATCAGCTCTTCATCCGTTTCTGCGACCATCTCCATGAGCTTGTCCTTGAACTCGGCTGCCTTCGCTTCGAGGGCGGCGGGGACGGACGCGCTCTTGCCGTCGAGGGTGAAGCCCTCTCCGGTGAAGACGTCGACATACCCCGTCATCTTGCCGCCTTCCATGATGGGCAGCTCGATGGGAACGACCTTGTTGTATTTCGCGGTGATCGCATCGACGGTGGACATGAAGTCCGAATTTTCCTTGTTGACGGCGTTGACGAAAATGAAAGCGGGCACTCTCTTTTCAAGGCACATCTCGAGAGCTTTCTCGGTGCCGACGGTGAGAGAACCTGACGCGCTGGTGACGACGATGGCGCTGTCGGCGGCTGCAAGTGCCGCGACCATCTCGCCCTCGAAGTCGAAAAAGCCGGGGACGTCGAGGATGTTGATCTTGACGTTGTTCCTCACGGCGTACGCGAGCGCCATGCTGATGGATATTTTGCGCTTGATCTCTTCGTCGTCATAGTCCATCGTTGCGGTGCCGTCGTCCACTTTGCCCAGACGGTCGACCGTCTTGGTCATGTAGAGCATCGCTTCGGCGAGAGAAGTCTTGCCCTCACCGGAGTGACCGATGAGCGCGACGTTGCGGATAAATTCGGTTGCAAAAGTCTTCATGGAATACCTCTGATAGATTTTTCTAAACAATGATACAATAAATCGCGCTTTTAAGCAAGCGAAAATTTCCCTTATTAACAAATAGTATCCGCGCGCGCATATCGTGGCGCCTGCGGGAATAGATTTTGGGTATGGCGCCGAGGATAGGAGTTTACGACAGCGGCACGGGCGGGCTCACCACCCTCGCCCTTCTTCGGGCGAAACTGCCGAAGTGCTCTTTCCTTTACTACGCCGACACTGCGCGTATGCCCTTCGGCAGCAAAAGCCGCGAGGAGATCTTCGAATGCGCGGGAGAAGCGTTGCGCGTGCTGCGCCGCGAGACGGACATCGCGGTCTTCGGGTGCAACACCGCCTCCGTCACCGTACGCCCGAAGAACGTATTCTGTCTGCATCCCGACCTCGACTCCTGCGACCCGCATCACACCCTCGTGCTCGCGACCCCCGCCACAGTTGCCGCGACGGACGCACGCGGGAAAGGCTTCCTCACGGCGGACACCTCGGAACTTGCGGTGCTCGTAGAGGTGCGCCTCGCCCTCCGTTTCAAATCCCGCACCCGCCTCGACTGCTCCGACCTGGAAGACTATCTTCAAAGACGTCTTGCTCCCTTCGCGGGAAGAGCGGACAGGGTGTTGATAGGCTGCTCGCACTATGTGTATGCCGAGCGGGAGATCGCGCGCATAACGGGCGTCTCGGACTGCCGCGACGGCAACGACGCCCTCACCGAAAGAGTCGCCCGCGCCGTGTACGGCAGCGAGTGTGTCGAGCCTATTTTCCTGCGCGAAAACACGCCCGACGCCTCGGACGTTTCCTTCATCTTCACGGGCGGGAATGAGGGCGCGAAATACCGCTGGATACTCTCGCGGCTCGCCGCCGAGTATGTCCCCAAAATTCTCATAAAAAGGCTTTGATGTGTTAAAATTCGTTGTTTAACCCACGTTTCAGGCGTTTTCACCGAAAGCAGCGTTTATCGCGGAAGCGATGACGGAGGCTGCTCTCGACACCGTCACGCCTATCTCTTTCGGAGCCACCACCAGACCGCCGAGCTTCCTCTTTTCGACTATCCCGCGCAGGGCGTATGCGTTGAGCGGACTGCCCGTTTCTTCGATATAGTCGCGCATGAATTCCGCAAACGCCGTACGTACGGACAGCACGAGGGGGACGCCCACGGCGACCACGGGCACACCCAGAAAAGCGCGGTCTATGCGGGGACGGTCGCGCCCCACTCCGCTGCCGGGAGCGATGCCCGCCGTGGTAAGCTGAAACGACGTGCCGAGTCGCTCCGGTGAAGACGTGGCAAGAGAGTCGATGACGATGACGCAGGAGGGACGCAGCCTCTCACACACTCCCGCCACAACGTCCGCGCTCCTTATGCCCGTCCTGCCCTCCACTCCCGCATTTACGGCGCAGAGGCGCACCTTCTGCCTTTTTCTTTCCGCCTCGCTCACGGGAGAGACATCCAGCAGTTCCGTGGTGGCGGCACCCAGCGAGTCCGCCGTCACCCCCGCGTTCCCGAGCCCTGCGGCAAGCACCACCGAGCGCCTGCCCATGACGCCCGCCATGTCCACGACGGCACGCGCTATGTGCCGGGAGAGGACGCCCGCGCCCCCGCCGCTTGCGAATGTCCCCTCCGTACAATCGAAAGTGAGATATATCCCCCTCTCTCTGCCCAGCCTTTTCGCCTGCGTCTCAGAGGTGAGATCCAGCCTTCTCGCGACTATGCCACAAGACAGCCGTTTTGTTTCGGCGGGAAGGTCGGGCACCCGCTTTTCCAGCACATCCTGTGCCATATCCGTGACAAGATCGTCGGTGTTCATGCGCTTATTATGCGCGATTTGAAAAAAAAGCGTCAAACAGTTGCGTCATTTGAAATCATGTGCTAATATAGCAAAGAATTAAAAAAAGATATACCCCAAAGAGGAGAGCTTATGCCCAACATCAAATCCGCAAAGAAAAGAGTCCTGATTTCCAAAAAGAGGAACGCGGAAAACGTCGCAAAGAAATCCCGCGTGAAGAACGCGATCAAGAAGTACAACGCCGCCATCGAAGCAGGCGACGTCGCTCTTGCCGAACAGCTCCTGCCCGAGACCGTTTCCGTCATCGACAGAGCCGCTTCCGACGGAGTGTATCACGCCAACACCGCAGCCCGCAAAAAGGCTACTCTCTGCCGCGCGCTGGACAGACTCAAGAAGGCGTAATTTTCCTTACGAAAAATAGGACCGCCCTTTCGGGGGCGGTCTTTTTCGTGCACTGAAACCGTGCGCCGCCGTCAGGCGGCTCTTTTCGTTTTCTTCGCGATGAGGACGCCCACGGCGATGACGATGCCTGCGCCGGCAGCTCCCCCGCACACCGATCCCGCGATGAGAGCGATCTTGTCCCGACGCATCCGTATCCCCTCCGCATTGACTGTCACGGGGTCGCCTATGGCGATGCCGTTCACCGTCACTGTGAGCGTGTAGACCCCGTCCGATGACGGCGAGAACGTGAACGTCTGCTCGCGCGACGCCTCGCGTCCGTTCACGAACCACACCACTTCCGTGTCGGGAGAGGCGTACGTCAGCGTATTCACCCCCAGCACCAGCGTATCGCTGCCGATAAGGGAAACGGCGCCGTCTTCACCCGGTCGCACGGACAGCGTGACGGCGGAGTTTTCCGCCGTAGGCACGAAATATTCCGCCTCGATGACGACGGTGCGCCGCGTGATGACCGTGACCTCGTCGGGAGCATACACCGTAAGTTCCACCGTGACACCGTCTATGTCGCGGGCGTCCAGACTCACCGTGACGCGCTCGCCGTAAGCCTTCATGTACAGTCCGCCGCTCGTGTAGCTCCACTCGAACACGGCTCCCGTGGACAGATAGCCGCATTCGGCGGAGAAGGTCACCGTAGTGTCTGCGCCCAGCGTGACTTTTTCGGGAGAAACGGACACATCCGCATCCTCCGCCGCTGCGAGATAGATGTCGCCTGCCGCGTCCCTCTCGAACTCTGCCTCAGCAATGCCTACAAGGCTCAACAGCGGATATTCCTTTCCGTTGTGTTCCAGCGTGTCGCGGAAGGTGAGCAGGAACATATCGGCAAGCTCCTCGGGATCCGCCTCAAAACCGTCGGCGCGGCATTTCAGCTCCAACAGCGCGACGGCGAACGCGACGACGGGAGACGCCATACTCGTGCCGGCCATCGCCTTATAGCCGCCCGTGGCTCCGTCCGCGCTTACGATGTCGGTGCCGGGAGCGCACACGTCGTAAAGGGCTCCGTAGTTGGAGCCTTTCCCGTTCTCGACATAATGCAAAACGGCGCCGTCCGCGCTATTCTCGTAGTTCATCACCCCGATGACGCCCGAAGCCGCCGCAGGATAAAACGGGAAGACCGCAGATGAGCGTGCATAGTTGCCTGCGGCAGCCACGAACACCGCGCTCTCCTTGTCCTCGCGGGTGATAAACTCTTTCCACTCGGAATGCTTGTCCGTGCCTATGGAAAGATTCACCACATCCGCGCCTTTTTCAAGCGCGAAAGAAACCGCTTCTTTCACGTCGGAAAGGGAGAAGGAGTTGCCGCTGTCCCCCGCCTTGCGCTGTCCCGCTTTCACGGGCATGATCTTGATGTAGTCGCTGAGCCCGAAGCGCGTGATGAGCTGTGCCACGATGCCAGCAACGTGGGTGCCGTGATGGTCTATGCCGCCGTCCGTGACGTCGTTATTGTTGGCTATGGTGTTGCGGCGCACGATGTTGCCGTCCCCGTCGCGCAACAGGACGTCGTCCTCGGTGCCCGCGCCGAAGAGCTCGTGCGAAGTGTTCACGCCAGTGTCAATGACCGCAACCACGACGGGATCGTCCGCATAAGCGTCAAGCTCCGGGGAGCTCAACATATCTTCCACCGCTCCTTCCACGGCGGCAAAATCGAGATATTCTTCTCCGCCGAACCACACCTCGCCGGACACCTCATCGAGGAAACCCTGCGGGAGCGCGGCGGATGACGGCGCGGGGGCGGGAGAGAAAAGACAGCACAAAAAAATCATTGCCGCACTCAATGCGAGCGCGGCAATGCGGAACGCGCGTTTTTTGATCCCGCCGCGAGATCCGTTCATATCCACTTCACCGTGCCGTCGGGGAAGATAGTCCCCCAACGTCCGTCCTTTTTCACCTTTGCCTCACCGCCCTCGAAGGGAGTGGCGGCATCGTAAACGAAGGGGATGATCACCTCGTTGTTCTTGTCGATATAGCCGCACTTGCCGCCCTTGACGACGCTGGCGAACCCTTCCGAAAAGCTCATCGCCGTTTCGTACTCAAATGGGATCACCACCTCGTTTTCGGGATTGATGTAACCGCACTTTTCTTCAAGCTCCACGGCGGCAAGCCCGTCCTTGAAAAAGAACACTTCGTCGTACATTGCGGGGATGACGGTCTTAAAACCGTCATAAAAACCCCATTTTCCGCTCTTTTGGATCTTTCTCCACTCCGGAACGGGAAGGGGTTCGGTGAGCTTTTTCGGCCGCTCTTCCCTCTCCTTTTGAGGACGTTTGCGGTCGCGGTCGCGCTCTCCTCCGCGCCTATCCACTCTCTCCTTTTCGCGGGACTGCGGAGCCGCGTTCTGCGCGGGTGCGTCAGCATAGAACGCCATCCCCTCTTTCTCGAGACCGCGCTTCAAGGCAAGAAGCATCTTTTTGTTGAAGCCCTGCACCTTGAACATATCTCTCTCGGTGCGACTGACCAGGTCGCCCGCCGTGCTTATGCCGTTGACGGAAAGGAACCCGACCAATTCCTCACTCACGCCCAGTGCGGACACGGGCATGGAAAGTTTGTCCGCGGGATACTTGTTGAAGACGGCTTCCATGATCTCCGAGCGGCGCGCCGCCTGCGGCTTGCCTCCCGAAGGGCGCTGCCCTTTTCCTCTGTTCCTGCGGGGTGCGCCTCCGCCGTTTGAGGACTGCCCGCCGCCCGAGGGGCGCTCGGCTCCGTCCGATCTTTTGTCGCTGAAATGGAATTTTTTGTTTGCCATAATTTACCTTCAAAGTGATTCTATCATAACTTACTTTATATTTCAAGAAATACCAATAGTGTTGACGTAACTTTTCCTTTTGGCTATAATTACGTTATGAAAACCCTGTCGAAAATTGCCGTTATCTTTCCTTTTATCTGCATCGTCGCGGCAGCGGCGATCGTGGCATCCGCGGCAATTCCGGTGACAGGCACCGCTTACGCCGAGGATGCGGCATTCGACGTGCTTTATCCCGAAAGCGGCTATTTCCCCGTAGACAGTGCCGAACTCGTTGCGGCAGGCAGCGGTCATATCGCGATCTACGACTCCGTATCCCACTCCGTTTACGCTCTCGCTTCCGACCGCTCGCGCGCGTCTTCTCTCCCCCTCCCCGAGGGCGAAGAAGTCACGGGTATGTGGATCTCTTCTTCCACGCTTCTCGTGCGCATCGAGACGAGGGATGCCACACACTACTTCGCATCCGATCTTTCCTCCGCGTCTCCGGCGCTTACCGAGGTCGCGCTCGACACCCCCACAGACATCTCCTATATCGCCGCAGACGACGACTATTTCTATGCAAAATCCGACACATCCGTCGGGATCTACTCGGGCTCCGTGGCAGAGGGCGGCTTACAATTCGTCCGCCTCATCGACAACAGCTACGTGAGCGGAAAATATATCTTCACCGCGCACGAAAACAAATTGTATTTCTACGCGCAGGACTACGAAAAGAGCAAATATTTCGTCTATGACATCGACGAGGGCGTGACAAATATGCAGCCCGACACCGCATACATCCCCTCCGCCGTCTCCTTCTCGGACTTCGGCATCGTCGCCGCGCAGAAGGGAGGCACCGTTCGCATTATAAAGACGGACAGAGGCACGGACGTGCTGTGCGACACGGGCATCTCATACGAAGAAGGCGTCGATTTCGCAGCCTACGGCACAAAGCTCTATGTGACACGCGACGGAGAAGTGAACGTCTACACCCTCTCCCTGCAAGGCGGTGAATGCACCGCGACTCTCACCGAGACCCTTGCCATGCGCGGTGACGGCGAAGGCTTCTTCGATGCGCCATCAGACGTGATCAAGACAGATGCGGGCACCTATGTCGCCGACGGCGGCAACTCCCGCGTAGCCGTCTACGAAGAAGGCGCGGTCGGCTATGTTCCCCTCTCGTCCTCTCCCGTGGCGCTCACAGCCGACTCCCTCGACATAGTCTACGCCGCGACTCGGGACGCCGTCTACGTCGTTTCGTCCAAAGACGGTGTTTATCTTGCCGATCTGCGCTACTCTGCCCCCGAAGGCAGCCGTATAGTCGACATCGCGCATTCGGGCAGCGAGCTCTTCATACTCACCGATTCCGCCCTCTATCGCGCAGGCATCCGCACGGGGTTCGAACTCGCGCACGTCATCGACGTCAAGGACGGCAAAGCCGTGGCGGCGGCAAGCGGCAGCGTCGTGTACGTCATGACCTCGACGGGCGTGCACACCCTCTCTGCGGCGGGAGCTTCTCCCACGGAGGTCATCCCCTTCCGCACCTACGATCTCGCCTCTGCCACCGACATCGCGGCGGACGCCGCGGGCACCGTCTTCGTCTCCTACTCCGACGGACGTATAGTCGCTCTCGACAACGCCCCTGCGGCGCTTACGGAGCGCGCGACCTTCTCCCTCACACATCCCCTCTGCACCGCTTCACCCGTCGCTTTTACGCTCTCGGGCAGCAAAGCGCTGTTCGTTTCATCCACCTGTTTCGTGGGCGAGGCAGAAGTGGGCGCGCTGGACGAAGACAGCTACACTCCCCCTCCCGCCCCCGACACCGACGCTGCGCGGGAATTCTCATTTGCTGTCGTCAACGCGAGCACCTATCTCTTCGACGAGCCCTCCCGCTTTGACACGGTGACTCCCGTGGCTGCGGACACCGTCGCCCTTGTTTACGTCGGACTGTCCGACCGCGACGGCTACACCTACGTCTATCTCGACGGGATGACGGGCTATATCGAGAGCTCCGCTCTCACTCCGAAAGAACCTACGACTGTCGGCACTCGCTACACCGCGGGCGCGGACACCGCGCTTTACACCCATCCCGCGGGCGACGCCGCCGTTACACTCTCATCCGAGACTCTTGTCACAGTCACCGACGATGCGGCGATGCTGGACGACGGTGCGTGGCGCAGAGTGCGATATGACGGCTCCGTCTACTTCGTGCGCACCTCCGACCTCACAGTCTACGTCGAGCCCGAGCCCGAGATCCCGGAGCCAGAACGCCACTTCGGACGCGCTTCTGCGGACCGCGCGGGCGGTCTCATCGGCATCTATGCCATGCCCCACACTTCCTCCGCCCTCGTCACCGAAGCCGTGGACGGCACGCGTATGGAGATCGTGGGCGAGGACGGCGACTTCTGGCTGGTGTCTTTCAACGATATGCTGGGCTATGCGCTGAAATCCGAAGTCGAGCTCGAGGGTCTCACCACCGTGCAGATCGTCTCCATAGTGCTCTGCTGCGCCGTCGCCGTCACGGGGCTGGTCGTCTTCGTCGTGATATGGCAGACGCGCAAAAAAGAAAAAGAAAAAGAATAGCGCAATCTGTTGCAAAATCTAAACAAATGTTATATAATAACACGGCGATCAAGAGAACAACATCTGGGTGTGGCGCAGCTTGGTAGCGCGCTTGAATGGGGTTCAAGAGGCCGGAAGTTCAAATCTTCTCACCCAGACCACGCAGGAGCACAGCGTAAACCGCTGTGCTCCTTGCTTTGTCGGGGGTGAGAAGAGAATGACCATACGTGACGCTCACGTCCGCTCGTTAAACTTCTCCCCTGCCCGATCTGCAACAGATGCTTCGCTGCGCTCCGTTTGTCTTCCCGCCTTTCTTCTCACCCCGACACCATTCTCGCGTCCCTTCGCTATTCCGTCGCTCCGCTCCTTACAAATCTTCTCACCCAGACCAAAGCGTCGCGGACTTAACTCGTCCGCGACGCTTTCTTCAGAAAATTCTTTCGAAAACATCGCTCACTCGTTCCGTCGCTCCGCTTTATTCCGCTGCGCGGAAATGCGAGCCGTTCATTCGCTCCTCGTTTCTCCGCTCCACTCCGAAACTATCGCTCTTTCACTCATTTCCGCTCGCGGCGGAAACCGGTTAAATTTCAAGTAACAAATGTGCGGTGCTCCTTGCTTTGTCGGGGGCAAGAAGAGGATGCCTTTATTACATCAGATAAGGCTCGACGAATGTCGAGCCTTATCTTTCTGATGAAAATATTTGCCAGCAAAAATCTTAAACTTCGTGCGCTCCGATCCATTTTAGCAGATCGGCATGGCTGATATTCCCCGCGGCTATTCCAAGCCCGAGAGCGGCCACTTCGTCGTTGGTGGCTTCAAGGCGTATCCCGTTGACTTCGAGGAAAGTGAACATCACATATATTCCTATCCTTTTGTTGCCGTCAACGAACGCGTGATTTGAAATCAGGCTGTACCCTATTCGCGCCGCTTTCTCTTCCTTTGTAGGATAAAGCTCCTTGCCGTCGAATGTTGCATATGCGCTCTCCAAGGCGGAATCAAGCAGCCCGAGATCCCGCACATCGGCGCTTCCGCCCGTCTCGGCGGTTATCAACTGATGTAGCAAAAGCACTTTTTCCCGCTCAAATTTTATCATTTTGCAAGCTCCTCGAATGCGGGACGGTAGCGATTGAGTATCCTGCGCGCCACGACATCTATCTTTTCGTCGTCGGTGAGGTCAAGATATGCGCCGGAATTGATGTCAAGTATGACATACTTTGGGCGGTTATTCTTGAAGATAACGGCAGCTCCCGCAGAGTCGGCAACGCGCGCCACTCTCGAAAAGTTTTGATTGGCGTCCGTCATCGAAACGATCTGTTCGGTTTTTATCGTCATATAACACCTCCGATATCATTTTATACCATAATTAGGATAAAATCAACCTATTATTTATGCAATGATTTGTGAAATGTTGGGCTCAATATGTATGTCGTGACTTTTAACAGAGCCGACATTGCTCTGTCAGATAAACCCGACAGACAAAAAACAACCGCGGCATCCGCCGCGGCTGAACGTGTACGTTACGGGCTCAATGCCCAATGAGTGTCTTCATTGTCATCGAGTCCGCATTACGTCAAACGCAATACAAAACATCTTACAGGTCGTCCTCGATGGCGCCGGCTTTTGCATAGGCGGTGGATTTTGCCTCGAAGAAGTCCGTCTTGATGAGGTTTGCGTTGGAGTATTGGCTCACCCATGCCATTGAGGCGGGTTCGTGCTCATAGCCCTCGTACAGGGGGCCGAAGCCGATGCCGGTGGAACGGAGATTGCCGAGGTATTTGATGTAGTCCTCCACCATCTGTTCATTGAGCCCGGGGATGTCGTTGCCGATGATGTACTTGCCCCACTTGATCTCCTGTCTGACGCCCTCACGCATCATTTCTTTGAGTTCCTCGACGGCGGCGTCGGTGAAGAGCTCGGGCTCCTCCTTCTTGAGCTCGAGGATGATGGAGCGGAAGAGCCAGAGGTGCGTGTTCTCGTCGCGGTTGATATAGCGGATCTCCTGCACGGAGCCGGGCATCTTGCCGTTTCTTCCGAGGTTGTAGAAGAACATGAAGCCGGAATAGAAGTAGATGCCCTCGAGGATGTAGTTGGCGATCATGACTTTGAGCAGAGTCTCGGCGGACCTGTCCTCGCGGAAGAGGTTGTAGATGTCGCCGATGAATTTGTTGCGCGCAAGCAGGTGCTCGTCGAACTTCCACTGATAGAGGATCTCGGTGCGCTCGTCGGGAGAACAGATGGTGTCCAGCATATAGCCGTAGCTTTGCGAGTGTATCGCCTCTTGGAAGGTCTGGATGTTGAGGCAGAGGTTGACCTCGTTTGCGGTGACGTACTCGCCGATGGAGGGAAGGTTCGCGGTCTGGATGGAGTCGAGGAAGACGAGGAAACTCAACACCTTGTCGTACGCTCTGCGCTCTGCCGGAGTGAGCGCCTTGCGGTAGTCCTTGATGTCCTGATTCATGTTGATCTCTTCCGGGATCCAGAAATTGTTCATCGCCTGACGATACCAGCTGCTCGTCCAATTGTATTTAAGGTTATTGAAGTCGTTGAGGTTGGTGGTGTTGCCGCCGATCATGCGACGCTTGGGCACCTCGATGTCCCCGTTCTCGTTGAAGAGAGGTTTCATTTTCAGATAATGTTTTTCCATAATTCCTCCGAATGCTGTGTTTATGTGATAAATTTGTGCTTTTAACTCCGTTTTTTGTACAGAAACTCTTCCCTACTGTCGGACACGGTCAGGACGAGCAGGACTCGCATTCCTCCACCTCGAGGGACTTGGAGCGGATGTAATAGACCGTCTTCACACCTTCCTCCCACGCCGAGATGTAGAGCCCCAGCACCTGCCGCATCGTGAAGTCGTTGGTGATGTAGAGGTTGAGTGACTGCGCCTGATCGACGTGACGCTGTCTGACTCCCGCCGCTCGCACGGTGTAGGACTGGTCGATGAGGTGCGCGTTTTTGTAGAGCCAATAGGTCGCGGGCGAAAGCTCGGGAGCCACCCTCGGGATCATCGCGCCCTTCTTTTCCTCGAAGAAGAACTTCTTCATGACGGGGTCAAGCCCCGCCGTGGTGCCCGCGATGATGGAAGTGGACGAGGTGGGCGCTACGGCGATGAGATAGGAGTTGCGCATGCCCCTCTCGCGCACCTTCTCGCGAAGTTTCGTCCAGCGCTCCGAGGTGTAGCCGCGCTTTTCGAAGTAGTCCCCGTTCTGCCAATCGGAGCCCTCAAAGTAAAGATAGCTCCCCTTTTCGGCGGCAAGGTCGCAGGAGGCTTCCACGGCGGCGTAGTTGATGTCCTCGAACACTCTGTCCGCAAACGCGATGTGTTCCTCGCTCTCCCACTTGATGCCGTTCTTCGCCAGCATATGATGATAGCCCGAAACGCCGAGCCCTATGGGGCGATACTTCTTGTTGTTGATCTTCGCGTACTCGACGGGATAGAAGTTGAGGTCTATGACGTTGTCGAGGGCGCGCACTGCGGTGCGCACTATCCCGCGCAGTTCCTCGCCGTCGTTGACGTCGATGTTGCCCAGCACCAGCGACGCAAGGTTGCACACCACAAACTCCCCGGGTCGCGTCACCTGCACCACCACTTCCTCGCCGTTCTCCACCCTGACGGTGCGAGAGATGAGGTCGATGGCGGACATGTTCTGCGCGATCTCGGTGCAGAGATTGGAGCAATATATCATGCCCTTGTGGGGGTTGGGGTTCATACGGTTGACGTGGTCGCGGTTGAAGCAGAAGGGCGTGCCCGTCTCCACCGCGGATTTCAGGATGAGACGCACCACCTCTTTCACGGGGATGACGCGCTTCGCGATCCTGTCGTCGTTTACACAGTCGTAATATTTGTTCTCCCAATCCGCACCGAAGCTGTCCTCAAGACGATAGCCTTTGACGGTGTATATCTCGTGAGGACACATCATATACCACGGCGCGTTGATGTTGTCGCGCGCGAGCCGCCAGAAAAGGTCGGGATAGCACACCGCGGGGAAGACGTCGTGCGCCTTCATCCTGTCGTCGCCGTTGTTGGTGCGCAGTTGCAAAAACTCCGGCAGATCCTTGTGCCAGACGTCGAGATAGACGGCGACGGCGCCTTGGCGCATCCCCAGCTGATCGACGGCGACGGCGGTGTCGTTGACGAGTTTGATCCAGCGTATCACGCCGCCCGCAGCGCCTTGGAAGCCGCGTATTGGCGCACCCGTAGCGCGCACTTTGCCGAAATAGAGCCCCATGCCGCCTCCGAACTTGCTCACTTTGGCGAAGTTGTCGATGCTGCGGTAGATGCCGTCCAAAGAATCGGGCACGGTGTCGATGAAACAGCTGGACAGCTGGTGATAGGGCTTGCGCGAGTTGGACAGCGTAGGAGTCGCCACGGTGACTTTCAGAAGAGAAAGCATGTCGTAGAACGCCTTCACCCAACGCATCCTGTCCTTTTCGTTCATCGCGAGGTGCATCGCGATGCCGAGGAACATCTCCTGCGGGGTCTCGAGCAACGTGCCGTCGAAATCGTGGATGACGTAACGCTTGAGCACGAGCTGCAATGAGGAATAGGTGAAAAGTTTGTCGCGGTCGCAGTCGATGAGTTTTGCGCAGGCGGCGACTTCCTCTTCCGTATAGCTCTCGAGGATATACTTGCCGTAAAGTCCGCGGTCGGTGAGATAGCGCAGTTTCGAGAAAAAGCCTTCGATGCCCCTCTCGCACTCGCGTTCGCGCAGGCGGTGATACATGTCAGCCATGACCAGACGCGCCGAGATGAACTCCCACTTCGGCGCTTCCTGTGTGGTCAGCTCGACGGCGGCGCGCACCAAGGAGGCGTACTGCGCGCTCTCGTCGGCGCCTTCGCGCGCGAAGGACGCGAATTTGCCCGCAAGATACATCAAGTCGTACTCGGGCTCGGTGAAATCGGCTTGGATGCGCTTTAGTACGGCGCCGAGCTCCCTCCCCGGGAACCTCTCCGCGATCTCGTTGCGGTATGCCCTCGCCTTGGCACGGGCGTCGCGGTAAAGGATGAAACTCTTGACCGCGTCAAAGTAACCCTTTTCCATAAGGGTCTTTTCGGCAAGGTCCTGCACCGACTCGACCGTGGCGGGATACACCTCTATCTTGCCGACGACGGCGCGGGTCAGATCTTCAAGCGCATCCTCGCTTACGGACTGCCCGACGCTTGCGAATGCCGCGGCAAGCGCATTCCTGATCTTTGCGGGATCGAACTGCTGCTCGCTCCCGTCTCGCTTTACGATGAACATATGCCCTCCGACTAAATATGGGAATGAATGTGGCGTGGCACCACAATATATAGCTGTTCCATTGTATCAAACACCACCCGCGTTGGCAAGCGGAACGGTGAGGAAAATCTTTGCAAAACGATAAAAATAATTAACTGTCCGCCTCCCCTTCCGATGATGTGAGGAATGATAGGGGCGTGCTCTTTCCCCTATATAAAATCGCAGCAAAAAAACCGAACAAAAGCCGCAAAAACGACAAAAAGAAAAAGAGCGATAACAACTAGCCGTAAGCCTTGGTTGTTCATTACCGGTCGTCGAAACTTAATTCGCTCTTCACCGAACGCTCTAACTATATTCTAAATCTTTTTCGCGTTTTGTCAACACGCGAAATCACGACTGCACTCGGCTGTGCAAAAGAAACATAAACGATTTTGTGTCAGAAAAGGAAAAACTGTCGTTGACGATCGCATATTGCAAAAATTTACATATTGGCAAGGGATCTGCGCGAAAAAAGCACCGAAAATAACCAACGACAAAATGACGGATGATCCGGAATAAGTGATGAAAGCGCGCCTCCGAGCAAGATATTTTCGAGGGATGTTTTGCGCAAATTTCGCCACTAATAGTTTACATATTAGCAAGGAGTCTGCGCGAAAAAGCACCGAAAAGAATTGAACGAAAATGACGGATGATCCGGAATAAGTGATGAAAACGCGCCTCCGGGCAAGAGATTTTCGAGGGATGTTTTGCGCAAATCTCGCCGCTAATAGTTTACATATTAGCAAGGGATTTGCGCGAAAAAGCACCGAAAAGAATTGCCCCGAGGCGCGCTCGAATCACTTATGACGGATAACTCTTAAGCGGTTCATTGCTCTTGCAAGTCGTGCTTGAGCGGCGTAGTACTCGGTGCGGCTTTGGCGGTGGGAGAGCTGCTCGAGGGCGGCGTCGGCGTCGGAACGGGCGCGGGCTTCGTCGATCTCTTCGGGACGCTCGGCGGTGTCGACGAGGACGATGACCTCGTTGGACTCCACTTTTACGATGCCTTCGGAAACGGCGGCACGAAAGCGCTCGGACATGCCGTCACGGACTGCGGTGAAATCCAGCTCGCCGGGGACGATGGCGGCAACGTAGTTGCAGTGATGTGCGAGGATGCCGTACTGCCCCGATGCGGTGGGAACGACGAGGGAAAGACACTCCCCTTCAAAAAACGGTCGATCCGTAGCCAGAATGCGCAGCGTGAAGGTGTCGGTCATGCCATGCCGCCTCCCATCGATTTTGCCTTTTCGAGGGCGTCATCTATCGTTCCGACGTTATAAAATGCCGATTCGGGATATTCGTCCATCTCTCCGTCAACGATGGCGGCGAATCCGCGCACGGTGTCGGAAAGGGAAACGTACTTGCCCTTGTTGCCCGAAAATTTCTCCGCCACGAAGAAGGGCTGGGAGAGGAAACGCTGGATCTTTCTCGCGCGGGCGACGGTGAGCCTGTCCTCGTCGGAGAGTTCTTCCATGCCGAGTATCGCGATGATATCCTGAATTTCCTTGTACTTTTGCAGCACTTCCTGCACCGCTCTTGCGACGCGGTAGTGCTCCGCGCCCACGACTTCTTCGGAGAGGATGCGCGAGGACGATCCCAGCGGGTCGATGGCGGGATAAATGCCCTGCTCCGCGATCTTGCGGCTGAGGACCGTGGTGGCGTCAAGGTGAGTGAACGTGGTGGCGGGAGCCGGGTCGGTGAGGTCGTCTGCGGGGACGTAGACCGCCTGCACGGAAGTGACGGAACCGTTTTTGGTGGAAGTGATGCGCTCCTGCAGCTCGCCCATTTCCTCTGCGAGGGTGGGCTGATAGCCGACGGCGGAGGGCATACGTCCGAGACGGGTGGACACCTCGCTGCCTGCCTGCACGAAACGGAAGATATTGTCGATGAAAAGCAGGACGTCCTTGTGTCCGATGTCACGGAAATATTCCGCCATGGTGAGCCCGGAAAGTCCCACGCGCATACGCACGCCGGGAGACTCGTTCATCTGACCGAAGACGAGGGCGGTCTTTTCGGCAACGCCGCTCTCGTTCATCTCTGTCCAAAGCTCGTTGCCTTCGCGGCTGCGCTCGCCAACGCCCGTGAAAACGGAATAGCCGCCGTGCTTGGTGGCGACGTTGTGGATGAGCTCCTGTATGAGCACGGTCTTGCCGACGCCCGCGCCTCCGAAGAGCCCGATCTTGCCGCCCTTGGCGTACGGCTCCAGAAGGTCGATGGCTTTGATGCCCGTCTCCAAGATCTCCACGACGGAGCTCTGCTCGCTGAAAGAGGGAGCGGGACGGTAAATGCTCATGCGCTCGGCGTCCTGCGGGATCTCCCCTTCGCCGTCGATGGGCTCGCCGAAGACGTTGAACATCCTGCCCAGCGTACACTCGCCCACGGGCACTTCGATGCATTTGCCGGTGGCTTCCACGCGCATATCGCGGGAGAGCCCTTCGCTCTCGGAGAGCATGATGCACCTGACGTCGCGGCGTCCTATATGCTGCGCCACCTCCATGACCTTGCGTTCGCCGTCCGGGGTGACTGCCGCGAGCGCGTCGCGCAGTCTCGGGAGCCCGTCCTCGAACCTGACGTCCACGACGGGTCCGGAAATTCTCGTTATCCTGCCTTCTTTCATTGTTCGGCTCCCTTACGTTTCATGGCTTTCGCGCCCGAAGTGATCTCGGTGATCTCCTGCGTGATCGCCGCCTGACGCACGCGGTTGTATTCCAGCGAAAGCTCGGAGAGTATCTCATCGGCGTTGTTGTCGGCGCCGAGCATGGCGACCATCCTAGCGTTCTGCTCGCAGCAATAGCTGTCCACGAGCGCGCTGTAAACGAACCCCGCGATATAACTGTGCACGGCGCCTTCGAGCACTGCGGATACGGAGGGCTCATACTCGAAATCGGTGCGATGCTCCCCCGCAAAATCCTCCCTCTCGAAGGGCAGCAACTTTGTGACGTAGACCTCTTCCGTCCGTCCTCCCACGAAATCGGTGTAGACGACGTAGATCTCGTCAAGCTCCCCCGATGTGTATCTTTGCAGAAGGATGTCGCATATCTCTCTCGCCCTATGCAGGGTGGGATTCTGCGCCGTGTAGTCGAAATCTTTCTCAAAGGGCACGCCGCGCGAGGAAAGGAAGTGTCTGCCGTACTCCCCCACCACGAAGAGCTTGTTGTCGGGGTGCTCTTCAAGGAGCGTATGCGCCTTTTTGAGGACGTTTTGATTGTACGCGCCCGCAAGCCCTTTGTCCGCGGTCACGACGAGGATGCCGCACGCGCCCTTTTTCTCACCCGCCTTCGGCGAAGCGGCGCGGAAATAGATGCTCTCGGACTCCTCGTCCGCATGGAACATTCTTGCTATCTCTTTTTGCAGCGCGGTGAAATAAGGACGCGTCCTCTCGAGGTCGTTCTTCGCCTTGCGCACCTTGGTGGATGCGATGAGGTACATGGCGTTCGTTATCTTCTTGGTGTCACGGACGCCCGCGATCCTGTGTTTTATCTCCGCTATGCTGCTCATTTACCTTTTTCCGGCGATCTTGTTCGCCGCCGCGAGTATGCGCTCTTTGAGGTCGGGAGAAAGGTCGCGCGTGCGCTCGATCTCTCCCGCAAACTCGGGATGTTCCTCGGCAAGGGCTGAAAGCATATCCGACGCCGCGGCGTTTATCTCGGATGCGGGAACGTCCTCGAACACGTGCCCCAGCGCGCAGGTGAGCAGGATGACCTCGTCCGCCTGCGAATAAGGCTTGCACTGCGGCTGACGCAAGAGACGCATGAGCCCCTGTCCGTAGGCGAGCTGTCTGCGCGTGAGCTCGTCGAGGTCGCCCGCAAACTGCATGAAGACCTCCATCTCCCTGAACTGCGCAAGATCCAGACGCAGCGAACCGACGGCCTTTTTGACGGCTTTGGTCTGCGCGTTGCCGCCCACTCGGGAGACGGAAAGTCCTACGTTGACGGCGGGACGCTGTCCTTCGAAGAAGAGCTCGCTCTCGAGGAATATCTGCCCATCCGTGATGGAGATGACGTTGGTGGGGATATAGGCGGAAACGTCGCCCGCCTGAGTCTCGACGACGGGAAGCGCGGTTATGCTGCCTCCGCCGAGCTCGTCGGAGAGGTGTGCCGCACGCTCGAGAAGTCTGGAATGCAGATAGAACACGTCGCCGGGATACGCCTCTCTGCCGGGAGCGCGCTCGAGCAGCAGACTCAACGTGCGGTATGCCACGGCGTGCTTGGAAAGGTCGTCATAAACGATGAGCACGTCTCTGCCGGAATACATGAAGTACTCCGCCACGGCACAGCCCGCATAAGGCGCGATATACTGCATGGGGGCGGACTCACCCGCTCCCGCCGAAACGATAACGGTGTAATCCGCAGCTCCGTAGCGTTTGAGAGTCTCGGCAAACTGCACGACGGAAGACGCCTTCTGCCCTATCGCAACGTAAACGCAGACTACGTTCTTGCCCTTTTGATTGAGTATGGTGTCCAGCGCGATGGCGGTCTTGCCCGTCTGTCTGTCGCCGATGATGAGTTCGCGCTGTCCTCTGCCTATCGGGAAGAGGGCATCGACAACCAGCAACCCCGTTTCCATGGGGGTGTCCACGGGTTTTCGGTCGATGATGCCGGGAGCGGGACACTCGATGGGACGGTATCCTTCCGCCTCGATCTCACCCTGTCCGTCCACGGGCTCGCCCAGCGCATTGACCACTCTGCCGAGGAACCCTTCGCCGACGGGAACGCCCGCCGTTTTGCCCGTGCGGTAGACCGCGCTGCCCGCGCTTATATCCCTGCAATCGCCGAAGACGATTATGCCGCACGCCTCAGGACGCAGATCCTGCACCATACCCTTGACGCCGCACTCGAAAACCACGATCTCGCCGTAAGAGGCGTGATCTAGCCCGTCTGCGGCGACTATGCCGTCGCCCACCGAAAGCACGCTGCCTCTCTCGAGGGATGTGACCTCGGGCTTCCACTCGTCGAGGGCGCGGCGGATGAGAGGGATGACCCCGTCACCCGAAAGCGCAAGCCCGTCCAACTTTCTCTTCAACTGACCGAGCCTGCCCTCTACGCTCCAATCGTAGACGTCGGAGCCGACCTCGAGACGGAACCCTCCGGGGTAAAGCTCGCTCTTCACCCACTCGAGCTCGACTTTCCTGCCGTACTTTTTCTCAAGGAAACGCTCGAAGCGCTCAAACTGCGCCCCGGACGGTCTCGATTCAGCGTAAAGGAAAGCCTTATTTTCCATCATTCACGTCCTTTTCTGCCGCGGAAAGGAATTCCTCATAGGCGTCGTTCAGCCCCGAAGAGAGCTTGACTTTGTCGGAGGCGACCACCTTTTCCGCCATGCTGCCGACGATGTCCCTGATCTCGGTGCCGACGCCCTCGATTATCTTGCGCTTTTCCTCCTGCGCCTTGCCGCGGGCGGCGGCAACGATGCCCTCCGCTTCCGTCTCGGCGTCGCGCAGCCTTTCGGCGCGCACGGCTTCGGTCTCGGCAGCGGCGCTCTTTTTGAGGGAAGCGATCTCCTCTTCCGCGCGTGCGAGTTTTTCCTCGTACTCCGCGCGACTGCTTTCGGCGTCTTTGAGCGCCTCCGCCGTCTTCTCTTCCCTTGCCGCGTAGTCGTCCTCTCTCTTCTTCATAAACTTTTTGACAGGCTTATAAAGGATGAAGTAGAGCCCCACCGCAAGGATAAGAAAATTGAGCAGATGCAGCAATATCTGCTGCCAATCGATGTTAAGAGGCATAGCGGCTCCTTTACAGCACGAATATGATGAGGATGGCGACGATGAGCGCGTAGATGATCGCCGTCTCGATGAAGACCAAGCCCAGCATCATGCCGGAGCGGATGTCGTTCTTCGCCTCGGGCTGACGGGCTATGCTCTCGTTGGACTTTGCGATGGTGATGCCCATGCCGATGGCGCCCGCCGCAGCCGCAAGACCGATGGCGATGCCCGCCGCGATTGCGATGAGCCCTTTGTTGTCGTCGGCGGCGGGTTGCGCGGGAGTTTCCTCCGCCTCGCCGTCCGTGCCCTCGTCTGCCACGACTTCCGTCTGCGCGCCGTCCGCGCCTTCCGCTTCCGCAACACCGCCGGACACGACGATGCCGATGACGAGCCCGAGCGCCGCAAGTGCGATGACGAGCATGAGTGCGAGAGCCACTATCTTGATGTTGAGAGTTCTTTTCATTTCAAACCTCTTGTGAAACGGTTATATTCTTATGCGCCGCGCCGCGCTTTGCGGCGGACTTATGTTTTTTCTCTTTTTTGATCGGGGGTTCGGACACCTCGCCGTAGAACATCGTGGTGAGCATGACGAGGACGTAGGTCTGGATGAGCGCGTGCATGAGGGTGAAGAGCACGGCGACCAGCACGGGCAGCACGAAGCTGGATGCGAGATAATAATAGACGAGTTCCGTCACCAGCAGCCCTGAAAGCAGCGCGCCGAAGAGACGGAAGCTCATGGACACGGGCAGGGAGAAATCTTTGAGAGTGCGCCCCACTCCGCGAAGACCTGCTCCCGCGATGCCGCCCGAGAGGATGACGAAGTAGGAAAGGAAGCCGAGTGCGAGCGCCGCGTTGATGTCCGAAAGCGGCGCGGGCAGCGACACCGACGTCCCCGCCGTGGTCTCCACCGGGATGCCGATGAGCTCGAAAGTGGTGCCTACGGCGATGTATACTCCCGCTGCAAAGACGTATGCGCCGAGGAAGCCGTTGCGATGGGGGCTGTTCTTCTTGGCGAGCCCGTCGAAGAGCCCGACCACCGTCTCGATGAAGAGCTGGAATTTCCCGGGAACGTGCTTGAACCGCGGCAGAGCGAATATGCGCACGATGAGCGCGAAAAGCAAAAGCCCGATCGTCACCGCGATGGCGGAGATGAGCGCGGGGTTGACGTCCAGCCCGAAGAGGCTGACTTTGTTGTGTTCGTGCAGCACCGCATCCTGCATCACGTCGGAGATCTCCTCCGTGCTCGTATACAGGGGGTCGGTGAGCACGATGCCCACGATGAGCGCCGCGGCGATGCACGCGATGATGACAGCGGCGGCGATCTTCTTCTTTTTCGTGTTTTTTACGTCTTTCGACATAAACCCTCCGACTTTCGAAGACGATTATATTCCCAAATGCACGGTTTTGCAATCGCTTGACCCATATTCTCTCAACTTATTCTTTCTCTTGACATATAATAAATTACAAAATAACGCGCGACGCGCACGCCTAAAAACCTCTGTATCCGCGCGTTTTCGGCGTTTTTGCAAAGAAATATCCACCGGCATTGCCGGTGGTTTTTGTAATAGAAAGCCCACGGATAGTCCTAGGGTTTTCTACTACAAGAAAAACCCGCCTCGAAAGGCGGGGTTTTCAAACGGTTGAGGTTATTCTTCTTTATCCTCGCCATCGGGAGGAGTCTCGGTGACCGTGACGGTGACCTCCTCTTCCTCGGTGCCGTCGGAGGTGACGGTGGTGTCCACGGTCTCGTCCACCGTGACGGTGCTGCCGTCCGCGCCCTCTGCCACGAGTTTAGCCTCGTTGCGGCGCTTGATCTCGGCGACTGCCTCCTGCTGCTCCTTCTCGTTGAACTTGTAGAAGAAGATGGGGACGGCGGAGAGGATGAAGCTCAGAGCCGCGACCAGCATGAGCATGATCCACATGACGTCCTTGCCGCTTGCGTCCAGCGCGCCGGGGTTGTTGGCGGTGACGCCCGCGATGTAGTAACCCATGACGCCGATGAACGCGCCGATCGCCATACCGATCTTGTTGATGAAGGTCTGCATCGCGAAGCAGATGCCTTCCGCTCTCTCGCCCGTCTTGAGCTCGAGATACTCGATGGTGTCGCCGATCATGGCGTAGGAAACGATGTTGGTAAGACCGGACGGGATGCCGGAGACGACGATGGCAAGCAGCGCGATGACGAGAGTCGCCGTCGAGGTATAGTTGCCTTTGTCGATCGCCATACCGACGATGAACGCGATGAGGAGAGCCACGCCGCCCGCGATATTCGTCCAGATGTAGGACTGTTTCTTGCCTATCTTCTTGGTGAGATAAGGCACCATGAGGGATGCGATGAGTCCGCCGGGGACGATGGCGATGGTGACCAGCGTGTAGAGACCTTCGCCGTGCATTCCTATGAAGTTGACGCTGTCAAGGACATATTTGCAGAAGTAGAGTCCGCCCGTGTAGGTGAAGACCATTCTCGCCGCGCCCAGGATGCCCGAGATGACGATGAGCATGAGGGGCTTGTTCTTGAACAACAGGGAGAGGTTGTGCTTGAGAGACGGGGGTTTGACGTTGTCCAGTTCGCTCGTCCTCTCCTTCGTGAATTTGAAGCCGACGAAGAAGAGAGGCATGCCGACGGCAACGCAGATGATCGCCGCCACGAAGTAGATGTAGCTGAGGTCATTCTGCTTTTCGCTGAGAGTGCCGTCCAGGATCTTCTGAAGATCGTTCGCCGTCCATTCGCTCATGGGCTTGTTGTTTATCAACTCGCCGCCTTCGCTGTCCTTGCCTTCGTAAACGGCTTTCGCCTCGAGATACGCATTGTAGACTGCGGAATCCTTGCCGAACTCTTTCAGGATGAAGTTTTCGAGAGTGCCGTAGTTTGCGGTGATGTTCGCAAACGTGCCGTCACGGTTGGCGTCAAAGTTGAGAGAGAAATCTTCGGTTTTGTCTCCGTCCTTGTCCACATCCGCAAGGTCATCGACGATGATCTCGCCGCCCTCGCTGTCCACCGCAAACTGGATCTGGGAAACGATGCCCTGATAGGCGTTGATGTTGGTCTGCAAAGTGCCGGTCATACCGCTGGTGACCTGAGGCACCACGATGGTGACGATGCCCGCGCCGGCAGTGCACAGCAGACGCGCTATGGTCAGCAGGTTGCCGCGGCGGAAAGTGTCGTTGGACATGCGGGAGTTCAGTCCCCAGTAAGGCACGTCGCAGACGGTGTACACCATGCCCCAGATTATGTACATGATGGACATTGCCGCAAAACCGCCGGGACTTTGAGGATACCACGGCAGGAAGCACAGGATGGTCACCACCGCGACGGGGATCGCCATCCATTTAAGATAAGGACGGCACTTGCCCCACGGGGTGCGCGTTCTGTCGACGATGGAGCCCATGATCGGGTCGTTCAATGCGTCGTAAATTCGCGCAAACAGCATGAGCAGCGCGACCGCCAACGCACCGTAACCGATCGCATCCGTCATAAAGACGGTCAGATAAGAACCGATGATGGTGCAGATCAGGTTCTGACCGAAGCCGCACAGAGAGTACGCAATGCCCTCTTTCGGCTGCATTTCGCCGTCGCCGGGATAAGTGCCGAAAAGCTTGTGCCAAATGCTGCGCTTTTCGGTGCCCGCCTCCGCGACGCCGTTAGTCATGGATTCGACTTTGACATCTTCCATAAAATACCCGCCTTACAAAATTTTTTAACGTTTTAACAATACGGATGAGCAGTTAAAACTCACCCCGCATAAGAATAAAAACACATTTCCCGACATTTGTCAAACAACGTCCCGAAAATTGTTTTTGTCCCCGCTTTTTTAATGTTAATTTTATTTTGGGTAATATATTTTTACCCTTTTCGCGTCACGCGTTCGCATCCCGCGCGTGTGCCGTACGGCGGGATAAAGTGGTGAAAAAAGCATGCGAAGGGCGCCCCGCGGGGACGCCCTCAAACTCCGTTTACGGTCTGCGCGTCAGGCGCGCCCGTGTCGAAGCGTTATGCCGGCAAAGAGCGGTGCAAACGCGCTCCCCTTGCGGTAAAACGCGACGGGTTTGCCGAGAGGCGCCGCAAAGCGTTCCTTTGTCCCGCCCTTATGCTCCGTACCGTCGAAGAACTTCACCCAATCCCCCGCAGGGAGGGTGACTTCGCGCGTCTCGGCACCCTTTTCGATGACGGGAGCCACAAAGACGTCCCCGCCGAGGAAGTAGGCATATTCCTCTCTGCTTGCGGAATAGTCGCCACATTCGTAGAAATCGGGACGCATGACGGGGATGCCCTCCTCCGCCTCCTTCATGCAGGCTGCAAGGTAGGGTTTGAGCGCGGCGTGCACTTCGGACAGCGATGCGGTGACGTCGACGATGTCGTCGTTGTACGGCTGGACGTTGACATCGGGGCGTATGGTCTCGTGCGAGCGCATGAGCGGGGAGAAAGCGTCCATCTCCGTCCAGCGGATGAGCAGCTCGCGGCTGCGGGAGAGGGATGCGAAACTGATGAATCCGCCCACATCGCTGTGCACCGCCGCCATCCCCGAAAAGCCGAGGTTGAACGTCGCGGGCATGACACAGGGCATGCCGTAGTCTTTGGTGAGATCAACGTGCTGATCCCCGTTCCACATCATCGTGGTGTAGGTCTGCGCGCCGTTGTAGCCCGAGCGGGTGAAGAAGAATATCTCTTTCGCACGGGGGTGCGAATCGACGGCCTCGCGGTTGATCTTCGCCCAAAGGGTGGGCCACTCGTTGTGCATCGCTGCGGGATCACCGGCGTGCAGAACGCAGTCGACGGGGAGATATTCCCCGAAATCCGCCATATATCCGTCCACTCCCCTGTCCAGCATATTGCGTTTGATGAGCACCTCTTTGATGAACTCGACGGCGGCTGGATAAGTGAGGTCCAGCATACCCGCGTCGAAGGTGGTGGACTTGACGTGATATATCTCGCCCTTGCGGTCGCGGATGAGCATACCTTTCTTCGCGCACTCGTTGTAGAGCCTGCCGTCTTTTACGAGGTAGGGGTTGATGTAGGCGAGGAAGTGCACCCCCTTCTCTTTCAACGCCGCGACGTTTTTGTCGAAGTCAGGATAATAGTTCTCGTCCGCCTCCCAATTCCAATACACCTGCTTGCCGACGGCGGTCACTTTCCTGCCGCTCCAGTCCTGACTCCACACACCCGCGAGTTTAACACCCTTTTTCTGCATTTCAAGTGCCTTTTCGAGCACTCTGTCCATGCCGCCCTGCACCGCGACGATCATCCCGTCGTGCGCCCAATCGGGGAGATATGCGCGGCAGGGCGTGTGCGCGTTCAAAGCCTTTGCCACGTCTTTGAAACTCTCGCCCGAGGTGTAGAACACGCTTCTCGGGCACTTCTCGAAACGGAAGACGGAGACGTCGCCTCGGGTGAAGTCGGCTATGCCGTAGGAGGACACGTCGAAGCGGAGCGCATATCTCGCGCTGCTCGTATAGGTGCTCATCGGGCTGTACGTCTCGATGTAGGAATGAGGCTTCTCCTTGTACGGCAAAAAGCCGAGCACCGTCTTTTGCACGATGGGGGGCACGACGATGTGTTCCGAGACGAAGTTGACGATCTTCTCCCCTTTCATATCGAGCTTGCGATATTGCTCTCCTCCGCCGAAGATGCCCTCGTCGGGCTCGGCGAGAAAGGCGAGCTCGGTGATGAAATCACCGCTCGCGGAAAAGTCCATCACGATGCCGCCGAAGCGGGCGGCAAACTTCACATCCACCCTTTTGTCGCCCGCGGCAAAGACGAGGGATCCCTCATCGCCTCCGACGAGAGAGAGCGGGATGCGTTTTGCGATCTTCTCCTTCACCTTGAAGTTGCCGTGGGAACTGCGGTAGGCATAGCTCCCTTCCGCCGCCGTAAGGAAGGGCGTCTTCGGGGTATGCTCCATCACCTTTCTCCCGCCGCACCAAAGCTCGGCGGAATCAGCGTTGCGGATAAGTCTCATCATTTCCTCCTTTTGACGTGCTTTCGCGTTGATAGACGACGGAGGGCAATTTCCCGCTCTCCATCCTGCGTCTGTTGATCTTGCCGCGCAGGGCGATCGCCGCCGCGCCTCCCAGCACCAGCACCATGCCGACCGCTTTCATCCACCCGAACTCCTCGTCAAAGAGGAAGACTCCCGCGATGCACGTGAGCACCGGCACAAAGAGCAGATAAAGTTTGACGACCCACACGGGGTGCTTTTTCAGATTGCGGTAATAGAACACATAGATAAGCGTCTGCGCCAGCCCTCCGCCGAGGAAGGCGAAGACGTGCCACACCTCGAGCTCGACGGCGCCGAGAGCCTCGAAGTCCCCCGCGATGAGAGAGCTCAAGGTGAACAGCACGAGCACGACGAAGTTGTTGTAGTAGCCTATGACGTCGGAGTCCGCAGAAAGCCTGTCCTGCGCCGTCTTGATGACGAAGGCGTTTGCCGTGACGGACGCCGCGCTTGCGATGAAGAAGAGGTCGTACCAGTTGAACCCTGCGGAGCCGAAGTCGATGTCGAGGACGAGTATCACCCCGCCCAGCATAACCAGCGTAGACACCCAATCCGAGAGGTACAGCCTCTCTTTGAGGAACACCGCGGTGACGATGTTCGCCATCAGGATGTCCGTCTTTAAGAGCACCGTCCCCGTCCCCACCGAGCCGTAGGCGAACCCGAGATTGGCGAAAGTGTCCAGCATATAGCCTAGCACGCCTATGAGCAGGAGCACGAGCGCGGTCTTCCCCTGCCTGAACACGGCGCCGAGCTTTTTGCGCGCGGCGAGATAGACGGTGAGGAAGACGAGGGCCCCTGCCCGCAGCAGCATCCCGGCGGCGAAGGCGGAACCAGTGAAGGCGACCGCCCAATCGGACGCGAGATAATAGCCCGTCCATGCGACGATCATGCCTGCGATGCAACACACGTCTGCGACGATGTCCTTATTTGTCCTCATTGCAGGAAAGCACCGCGATGTTGGCGCCCGTCACGCCGACCTTGCCGCCTGCGGCAATGCCCGCGGCGTTATCCTCGTGCACGAGAAGCCACTTGTTTACGGCGCGCAGCGTGCCGTTTATCCCTCCCGCAAGAGGCGCGTTCGTCCCCTTCGGAAGGATGATCGACACGGCAAACCGCTCCCCGACCGCAAGCGGCGCGAGGTGCAGCGTGCCGGAAAACAGCTCCGCCGCCTCTCCCTTTTCGAGCGCGAGCGCGACGGATCGGGAACTGTCATAAGTGTCCTCCTCGATGTCGCGTACGTCACCTAGGATGAGCACGCAGTCCGTCGCGGCGACGACCACCTCGGAGGACTTGTGCCATTCGACACCGTTCATCTTCCTCCCGCATCCGTAACACCAGCCCGCCTGCACGGGAAGCTCCGCAAACACTCTGCGCTCTATATCCCCGACTGCGGGAAGCGCTTCGAGCGCGGGATCGCCCGCGACATAAACGTTGCTCTCGGAGAGCGGCAGCGCGTCCGCAAGAGCGACGATACTCTCCGTATCCGCCTCGACCTTCTTAAAGAGAGGGGATCTGTCCGCAAGGGTGAGCACGGGTATGTTGACGTCCAACGCGAATTTTTTCATTTTACAACACCTCGGTGTTCGTCAGCTTGGCGAAGATCGTGAATGCCGCCGAAAGCGAGCCGTAGATCATGGAGACATGGTGGGCAAGCCCGTTGACGATCACCCTGTCCGTCACCTCGGATGCGGGACGGTCGAACTTCACCTTCGCATAGGTGCCGGTGAGCAATTTCTCCATGGGCACCGCCTCACCCTTTTCGAGGTAAAGACGATAGTTGCCGTTCACGCTGTCCAGCCTTGCCAGCTCCACTCTGCCCGTCTTCATAACAAAGCCCGCGGTGACGCCCTTTCCTCCCGCGAAATAGGTGTCGAGAGTGGGGGTGCAATCCGCGGCACAGAGCGAGCGCGGCGCCACGCCGCAATGCCACATAAGCGCGGTGTTCTCCTCCTCGTTCACCTGCGAAAGATCCGCCATGAACGGGGTGGGAGCGCCCGCCGCCGCGTGACATAGCATGGTGAGGGCGCAGTCCACGTCCCCCTCGCAAGCGAAGATCATCCCGTCGTTTTGCAGCAGCGACATGGAAGCGCAGGGTGCAATGCCGAATCCTGCGGCAAACTCCGGCCAGCAGCGCACCGCCACCGCCGAGAAACGCTTGGCTGCAAAGAAGGCTTTTAATGAGGCGCAAAGAGATGCGACCTTGTCCTTTTGCGTGTCCGTGACCGCACTGCAATCATAGAGACTGTCCACGCGCTCGCGATAGAGTGCGACGTCCTTTTCGTCCGCGGGGAAATTGTAGGCATCGGCGAGTTCGCAATATTCCACGGTGACGCCGTATTTGCCGTAAAGGGCGAGTTCATCCACACCGACGTTATAAAACCCGTGCGCGCGGGAACCGATCACACCGACCCTGCAATTTTTGAGCGCCGCGATCATCCTGACCGCGTCCAGCCAGTCCTCGTCGATCGCGGATGACACCTTGTAGGTGAAATCCCTGTGTCCGCTCTTGTAGAGGTTGGAGGCGTCAAGGTTCACCCCGCACACCGAATTGAGTCGGATCTTTCCGCCGTTGTACGGCAGCTCGGGCAATCCCCAAAGGAGCAGCGGACGATCGCAGCGCTTCTTGATCTCCGGCACCAGCCCTCCGAGATGGAATGTGCCCGAAAGGACTGCGACCGCATCTACGTTTTCTTTGAGGAGAAAATCTCCCGCTTCCTCGGCTTTGTCCGCCTCCATGACGGGATCGGGATATGCCGAAAGTTCGAGATCCTCCCTTGCGGAAAGGGTCGCTACTATGCCGCGATAGATGTCTTCCGCCGCTTTGAAATCAAAGGTGTTGCGAGTGAGGCAGACGATGCCGAGTTTTATTTTTCTTTTTGCCATATATCCTCCCTCGGGCGCGTCACACGCCGAAAACGCGTTCCAGCATGATGTGTCGGGCACCCGAAAATGCTTTCGGTTTTTTGTCGTCGCCGACCTGCGAGATGGCGAACGTTCCGCCGAATCCCGCCCTGTCGATCGCCTCGCAGAGTGCATCGAAAAGGGGTTTGCGCGAGAATATGCCGCCTGTCACGAGCACCCGCGCGGGGTTGAGCAGCATGGCGGCGTTGCCTATGGAAAGGGCGATGAGACCTATGCTCTCGTCCAGCACTCCCGTGGCGGCGGAGTCCCCTCCGAATGCATCGTAAATCGCCGAAACGGGCAGTTCAACACCCGTTTTCGACCGATAAAGTTCCGTCAAGTGTTTTTCGGACACATACGCTTCCAAGCACCCGCGCTTGCCGCAACGGCAGGGTTCACCCCCTTCCTTCACGACTATGTGTCCGATCTCGCCCGCTCGTCCCGTAGCGCCCGAGACGGTGACTCTGTCGGAGATGACTGCGCAGCCTATGCCGGGACCGTGCTTGACCAGCATGAAGTCGTCCTCGCATCCCGTAATGAGCGCGCGAGCTTGTGCACGGACGTTGTTGATGAGAGACACTTCGCACCCCGTGCCCTCCCGCACTTTCGCGGCAAGTGGCAGCCCGTCCGGGAGGATGCCGTAGCTCGTGACCGAAACGCCGCTTCTCTCATCCGCGATGCCCGATGCGGCGATGCCGACTCCGACGAATTTTCTCCCTCCGCACGCGGAGGCGAGCTCTGCGACCCTTTCGTTGAGCTTGTCGATCCCACGCTCGAAGAGCATCTGCGTCGGGTATATCTCCTCTGCCAGCACCTCATTCCACGTGCACAGGGAAACATGTGTGTTGTCGCTCTCGATGTTGACGCCGACGGCGGCGATGCGCTCGCCCGCGAAACGCAGCAGCGTCTCCCGTCTCCCCGCGACGCTTTTTGTCACCTCGCCGCTCTCTTCCACAAGCCCTTCGGAGATGAGTTCCTTGCATAGCTGCGTCACAGAAGCGCCCGTAAGACCCGTCTTGGCGGCGATCCTGACGCGGGAAAGCTCCCCTTCCCGCATGAGCAGGAAGAGCACTGCCGCCTTGTTGCCGCGGCGCAGACCTTTGAGACTGCGGGTGCCGCTTGTCAATCCAGTCCTCCGAAAGCCTCGGCAAGTTCCTCTGCCGAATACGCTCTTATATTGTTTTGCATGAGGGGATGGACGGCGCACTCTCTTGCAAGCGAAGCGATGTCCGCGCACCCGATGGCTTTAAGCGTCGAGCGCATCCCCGTCTTTTTCTTGATGCGGACGATCTCGTCCGCCATGGCGTCCGCAGAGGCAAAACCCTGTGTCTTTGCGAGTGCGGTCAACCTCTCGGCGTCAAAGCGCGAGTTCATGCGCAGGAAAAGATCGAGCGTGAATGCGCACGCCTCGCCGTGCGGCAGCCCGAAGCCCTCCGAGAGAGGATAACTGCACGCGTGCACCGCAGCGGTGCGCGTGGGCGCAAACGCAAGTCCCGCAAGCAGCGCGCCCATGCTCATATCCGTGCGCGCCGAAATGTCGCTTCCGTCGTCGTAAGCGCGGTCGATGGCACCGAAAAGGAGTTTGAGCGCTTTTTCCGCAAAGGCGTCCGAGACGGGATTGTGCCGCCTGCACCAATAGGCTTCGACCGCGTGCGCAATGGCGTCCAACCCGCATGTCGCGGTGACGAAGGGCGGCACCGTGAGGGTGAGCTTCGGGTCCACAACTGCCGCTTCCGCGAAAAACGCGGGCGAGGAAAGGGGCTTCTTCACTCCCCTCTTCCCGTCACTCATGACCGAAACGCCCGTCACTTCGCTGCCCGTGCCCGCAGTGGTCGGGAGGGCGATGACGGGAAGCCCGTCCTCGGGGATGTCGCCGTAAAAGAGTTCTTCCGCGCTCTTGCCCGTCTTTGCGGCGACGGCAACGAATTTTCCGAGGTCGATGGCGGAGCCGCCGCCGACTGCGACTATGTGATCGGCCGCGATATCACGTGCGATCTTTGCCGCGTCATCGGCAGCGGAGATGTCGGGATCGGCTCCAAAGGCGGAAAACACCGCGTCCGTACCCGCGCACTTCGCGATCTCTCCCGCGACGCCGTTCGCCGCAAGAAAGCCGTCGGCGATGACGAGAGCTCTCTTGTGCCCGAAGGAGGCAGCGATCTCGCCGATTCGTCCCCTCTCCCCCGCGCCGAAGAATATCTTTACCGGTTGCGAATAGGAAAAACCCATAGTCAGTCCCTGAAATTCTCCTTCTCGGTCTCGGCGACCTTTTCCGCAGCGGCGGAAAGCCATTCTTTGCGCCACTCTTCGATGCCGACGTAGGTCTCGGCGGAAAGATAAGCCTTCGCCATCTCTACGCCCATTTCGGGGGCTACGATCCAGCCGCCCATGCACATCACCTGCGCGCCGTTGATGACCCTTGCCATGCGTGCGGAATATACACCCTCGCACGCGACGGCGGAAAGACCTTTGAACTTGTTGGCGACGACGTTCATGCCCGCGCCCGTCCCGCAGATGAGGATGGCGCGGTCGTATTCGCCCGAAAGCACTCTCGGCGCGACATCGCACGCCACGCGGTAATAGGGGTGCACGTCATTGAGATCGGTGGTGCCGAGGTCGTCACGGACGGGGTCGAACTCCACTCCGAGCGCCTTCGCATCCTCGGACGCGAGAAAACTTTTGACCGCTTCTTTAAGCAGATAACCCGATTTGTCTGAACCTATCGCTACTCTCATTTTACCTCCCGACGGGTGTATGCCCGCGTGTTAATTAAAACTTTTAATCAATTATACCCCTCTTCTCCCGCGATGTCAACACGAAAGCGGGATGAGAAAAGATCGGGACAAAACAGTGGGACGGGAAAGCCCGCCCCGAAAGATCACTCGAAGACTATGATGTCGGCGGGAGAGGAATAGACCTTCCAGTCTCTCGCCCGCGCGGTGTTGGGGTCGCGCCCCGCCGCAAACGCGGCAAAGCGGTCCACCATCTCATCCGACAGCGCGAAGTCCTCCTTGGTGAAAGGTCTTGATGACCTTCCTAAAGAGCCGAGCGCATACCACAGGTCGCAGGAGTGGAAGGACGCTCCGTCGGGAGGGAGCGGACGCCTGAATGAAAAGACGTAGCACGGCACTCCGCGCTTTTTCTGCCGCCGAGCAAATGCCCGCGCCATATGGTTGAGCAAGGGAGGGAGCAGATCCTTCGTGACGGTGCCGAATACTGTGGGGACGTCGGTGTCATAGCAGGCGCTCGTGACCAGCTCGCCGTCGATGACGGGCTTTGTGTAAAGCGCCTTCCCCGCGACGTGCTTGGTCTTCCACGCAGTCCACACCTTTTCTGCGGGCATGGCGGCAAATTCCTCGAACGAGGATGCTCCCGCCGCTTTGATAAGGCTTTTCCAATAGCGAGTCGCGGGCTTCGCAAGCGGGAGCAAGACGCCGCGCTTGCCTCCGCCCGAGAGCATCACGGCGCCGTTGACCTTGCCCTTCATCTTGTCGGAACAGATGAGCGTCTGCACGCTCATCGCGCCCGCGCTCTGCCCCATGAGCGTGATGTTCTCGGGATCGCCGCCGAACGCCGCGATGTTGTGGCGCACCCACTCTATCGCGGTATACTGATCCCACAGCCCGAGGTTGCCCTCGGAGTGCTCGCCGTCCGCGAAGAAACCGAAGACGTTGAGGCGGTAATTGATGGCGACATAGATGACTCCCCTCTTGGTGTATGCCGAGCCGTCGAAGTGCATCTCGTTGATGCTGCCTCCCGTGAAGCTGCCGCCGTGGATGAAGATGAGCACGGGACACCCCGCGGCGTCGCGCGGACAGTGGATGTCGAGGATAAGGCAGTCTTCGCTGTAATCGAATTTCATCCCTTTGCGGAACTCTTGATAATAAAACCTGTGCTCCTCATTCCAAAAGGCGCGCATCTGCGGACAGCACACGCCCTGTTTCGTCGCGTCGAACGCGCCCGCATACGCCGTCACTTCTACGGGCTTGCGGAACCTCTCCGCCGTGGCGTACTTCACGCCGCGGAATACGGCGCCGTAGTCGGTGGCTCTTCCCGCTATCTCCCCGCAGGGAGCCATTACTCTAACGGTCTCCATCCCTAAACCCCGCCATGGTGCGCATGGAATATTCCATGGAAGCGAAAGGACGCGGGGAAAGATCGAGCTCCGCCACCGCATACTTCACGCCGTGTGCCTCCGCGCATTTCAGGACGGAGGGGAAATCGATCTCCCCCTTCCCGACCGCGCGGAATATCTTATGTTTGTAATCCTTGAGGTGTATCGTTTCCACCCTGCCGTCCAGCTTTTTGAGATACGCCTCGATGTCCTGCCCCGCGAAACGGATCCAATAAGTGTCGGGGATGAAGCGCACGCGAGGATCGGTGTTGGCGATGAGATAGTCGTACATCACCTCGCCCTCCACCTTGTCGAACTCGAACCAATGGTTGTGATAGGCGATGGTCATGTTCTTCGCCGCGAGTTTTTCCGCGGTGTCGTTGAGAAAGTCCGCGAACCTGTTGAGGTCGGAGAGCTTCCCGGTGCGGAACTTCTGCGGCATCATGCCTATGCCCATCGCGTTGCAGTCGTAGATGCGGTGCTCTTCGACGAGCCCGTCGAGGTCGTTCTCCAGCCTCGCAAAACTGTCGTGAGTGAGGCATATCGGCAGCGAATATTTCTCCGTGAGCCCTTTCAGAAACCCTGCGGGCACGGGTTTACCTCCGGAGAGTTGCACCACTTCCGCGCCCGCCTTTTTCACTCTGTCAAAGACGTTTTCGTAGCCGCGCTCATCCTTGAGATATTTCCGGAGCGAAAAGAGTTGTACGCCGTATCTCATGTTTTATTCCTCTGTTTTGTCGGTCTCAACAGCCGTTTCGGTCGGTTCGTCCGCCGAGTCGGGATCTTCCGCACCTGTAGGAGCCGCCTCCGCGAGCGCATCCTCTTCGCGCGCTTCGAGCTCGGAAACGGAGGCGAACACATCCGCCTCGCCGCTGCCCGCAAGATGCTCGATGCCCTCGGCATTGTCGATGGAAATGGCATTGCTGGCATACGCCTCTTTGAGGTGCTCTTCTTTGAGGACTTGCAGCTGCGCGACTTTCTTCTTGGAGAGCGGATACCACACCAGCAGCACCACCGCCATGAGTCCGAAGAGGACTGCGGGGATGATGGTGGCAAGGTCATACATGACGGCAAGGTTCTCCGACGTCTGGATGGCGCCCTTCGTGTTGTCGTAGTTCATCGCGAGCAGCGCGCCGTTGACGGCGACGGCTGCGATGACCTGACCGAGCTTTCTGAAGAACATGAAGAAGGAATATGCCGTCCCGTCGTCGCGGCGGTTGGTCTTGATCTCGATCTCGTCGATGGCGTCTGTCGCCATGGACCACACCTGCAGGATGATGAAGGCGAGCCCCATGCCGCTCACGAAGCACAGCACCATGAACAGATAGGCAAGGATGCCGGGATCGACGCCGCGCAGGGCGAACATGCCGAGATTTGCGACGGCTGCGAGGATCATGCCCACTCCGCATATCTCCTTCTTGCCGAACTTCCGCACCATCTTGGGAGTGAAGAACATGAATATCGCCATGGGCGCGTAGGTGCACACCGTGGACACGAGGTTCATCCAAGATTTGCCGAAATAGTCGTCAAAGAGATAGAGATAGAAGCTCTGGGTGAACATCTGACCCGCGAGCAGCAGCATGCTCGCGACGCTGACGGAGAGGAAGGCTCTGTTTTTGAAGAGGTCCTTGATGATGGACATCGTCTCCCCTTTCTCGCACTTGGTGGGCTTTGCGATGACGCGCTCCTTGTTGGAGAAGAAAGCGAGGATGAGCATCCCGAGCGCGATGGCGGCGACCACTGCGACACCGATGATGATGGGGGTGTACTGCATCACTTCGATATCGCGGCCCGTCTCGGGATTTTTGCCCACCGTCTCATAGCAGAAGGACGCGATGAGCACTGCGGGCACGGAACCGACGCCCGCGCCGATGGAACGGAACACCGAGAGTTTGGTGCGCTCCTTTTCGTCCGTCGTGACGACGGAGGCGAGGCTGCCGTAGGGGATCTGGAGCATGGTATAGCTCATGCCAAACATGACGTAGGTCACGGTGGCGTAGATGCAGGTGCCTACATAGTCCACATCGCCCGTCAGCCCCGGCCAGCGTATGAACATCAGCACCGTGGAGAGGATGAGGGGACCTGCCGCCCACAGAAACCACGGGCGGTATCTGCCCCATTTGGAGATCTTGATGGTGTCCGCGATCCTGCCCATGATGGGGTCGTTGATGGCGTCCCACACTCTTGCGCCGATGAACATCAGCATGATGAACAGCGGATCGAGGAAAAAGATGTCGGTGTAAAACTTCTGCAAAAAGGACGTGACCAGCCCGAACACGAGGCAGCATGCGGTGTCGCCCATCGCGTAGCCGATGTAGTCCTTGGTGGCGAGCCCGCTGGTGCGGGCGATGTAACTGGACTGTTCGGAACGAACAGCCGCCGTGTCGTTATTGCTCATATTTTCTCCCTTTGGAGCGCGTGTGCGCTCTATTGTTTTTTCGTTTTTGCTGCTTCTTCCGCCTTGCGTTTTTCAAGCTCGGCGACAAACTCGTCTTCGTCGAAGGGGATGGCGACTTCCCTGCCCGTCCACGCCGAGAGGTGGATGGCGTTGGAGAAGGTCAGCCCCGTGATGCCCTGCTCGCCGGGCGCGGTGAACTTGTCCGTCTTTTTGAGAAGGTAATCGGTGTAATTCTTGATGATGCCGATGTGCTGCGGCGGATATTTCCCGAATTTGAGATAGTGCCCGATACCGCGATAGGTGTGCGTCGCGGTCTTGGGCTTGCCCATGAACACCGTGTTGTGCTCGGAGAACGCAGGCTCGAGCTCGGCATTTTCGGTGAAGACCAGCTTGCCCTTTTCGATGACGATCTTGCCGCCCTCTCCCGTTATCTCGAGGCGGTTGGTGCCGGGAGCGTCGTGCGTGGACGTGATGAAGACGCCCGTCGCACCGTTCTTGAACTTGCAATACGCGGTCACGTCGTTCTCGACGCTGATGTCGCGCCCCACCGTGGACGCCGTCGCCGTCACGCTGACGGGCAGCCCCGCAAGCCACGTGAAAAGGTCGAGCTGGTGAGGACACTGGTTGAGCAGCACGCCGCCGCCCTCTCCCCACCAAGTGCCGCGCCAGCCGCCCTGCGCGTAGTATGCGCGCGGACGATACCAATTGGTGATGATCCACACGATGCGGGTGAGCTTGCCCAGCCTGCCGCTTTCGATGATCTCCTTCGCCTTGATGTAGAGGGGGTTGGTGCGCTGGTTGAACATCATGCCGAAGAGAAGGTCGGGATGCTTCTTCGCCTCTTCGTTCATCTCGCGCACCTGTTTGGTGTAGACGCCCGCGGGCTTGTCGCAAAGGACGTTCAGTCCCGCACGCATGGCGTCGATCGCGATGACGGGGTGGAAATAGTGGGGAGTCTCCACCATCACGACGTCGATGAGCCCGGACGCGAACATATCCTTGTAGTTTTCAAAGATCTTGACGCCTTTGAGGTTTTCCTCCGCCCACTTTCTGCGCTCCGGGGAAATGTCGCAAACGGCGGTGAGTTTCGCGCCTTTGACGAGACTCTTGAGTTTGGTGAATATCTTGGTGTAGAACGTGCCCTGCTTGCCTATGCCGACAATGCCGTATCTGACTTCGTTTTCCATCATTTGACCTCCGCGAGAAGTTTTGTGAGGTTCGCGTGCTGCCACAGGAAGACCTCTTTTCGGGATGCACAGGCGAAATAGCTCCTGTTCATCTTTTTGTCGATTAGGCGGAACGCCTTGAAATAATTCTTCATGGCGAGTCCCGCAAAGGGGATGAAGTTGACGACGGGTTTCAAGAGCGCATATTTGAATGTGTGCGGCTCGAGAGTCATGAACCCTTCGTATCCCCTCTTTTTAAGCTCGCCGACGATGTAGTCGTAGTGCCCTTCACCGAGCCCTACGGGCACCTCCACCTTGTACGGCGAGCAATCCTTGACGTGATAATAGACGACGTAGTCTTTCAGGGCGTCGAACGCCGCTTTCGGATCCACGTCGCATTGGATATAGTTGCTGGCGTCGAAGCAGAGCACGAAATCCTCGTCGGCGATCTCGCGATAGAGCGCGAGCACCCTCTCGGGCACGTCGCCGTATATCTTCTTCTCGTTTTCGTGCAGGAGCTTGACGCCGCTCCCCTTGACCACGGCAAGCAGTTCCCTTATCCTGGCCACCACCTTATCGTGGCAGGAGGCGGGATCGCGGTCGCCGTAGAAGAAGGAAAACATGCGTATATACTCGCACCCCATGAGCCGCGCGATCTTCACAAGTTCCGCAAGCTGCTTCTTCTGTTTCAGGAAGCCCTCCTCGTCGTCGATGCCCACCTTTCCTATGGGGGAACCTATGGACGAAAAGCGCACCCCTTCGCTCTTCAAGACGGGATATATCTTTTTCTCGAACTCCTCGAAGGTGTAGTCCGCGATGTTCTTCCCGTCGATGTTGCGCGGGCAGAGATAGCTCTCCCCGAGAGAGTGCATGACGGCGATTTGCGTACTTAATCTGCTGCTTATCTCGTCATAAAACCCCGATATTGTGATCTGACCCATTTTTTCTCCTTTTATCCTCCTCCCCCGCAGGGGCACGATTCAGCGCTGCACTCTTCCGCTGCCGCTGCCTGCGGCAAGGGCTTTGACCTCGTCCGCCGAGACCATGTTGAAATCCCCTTCCACGGAGTGTTTCAGACAGCTTGCCGCCACGGCGAATTCCACCGCGTCCTGCGGCGCATATCCGCTGCACATCGCCCAGATGAGCCCCGCGCCGAAGGAGTCGCCGCCGCCCACTCTGTCCACGATGTGCACGGCGTACTTCCTTGCAAAGTGCGCCTTGCCCTCCGTATACAACATGCCCGACCAGTTGTTGTCGCTGGCGCTCAAGCTCTCGCGCAGGGTGATCGCCACAGCCTCGAAGCCGAATTTCTCCGCAAGCTGTCTCGCGACGGAAACATAACCTTCCGCGTTGAGCTTGCCCGACTCGATGTCGCTGCCCTCGGCAGAAATGCCGAAGACGTCCGCCGCATCCTCTTCGTTGGCGATGCAGACGTCCACGTTTTTGCATATGCGGCTCATCGCCTCGCGCGCTTGCTCTCTGCTCCACAGCTTCTTGCGGAAGTTGAGGTCGCAAGACACCTTCACTCCCCTCTTCTTCGCCTCTATTGCCGCCGTCTCGACGATGGCAGCAAGCTCCGGCGAGAGCGCGGGCGTTATGCCCGTGAAGTGGAACCAGTCCGCTCCCGCGAAGATGCGCCCCCAATCGAAGTCGGACGTCGCTGCTTTCTGAAACGCGGAGCCCGCTCTGTCGTAGATGACCTTGCTGGGACGCTGGCTCGCGCCCTTTTCACAGAAATAGATGCCCACGCGCTCGCCGCCGCGGACGATCAAAGAGGTGTCCACGCCGAATTTGCGCAGCGCGTTCACTGCGCTTTGACCTATCTCGTGCGCGGGCAGTTTGCTGACGAACGCCGCATCCGCGCCGAAGTTGGCAAGGGACACCGCAACATTGGCTTCCGCGCCGCCGAAGGTGGCTTCCAGCCGCTCGCTCTGCACGAAACGGAGGTGGTCTTCGGGCTGAAGACGGAGCATGATCTCACCGAAAGTTACGACTCGCATATTTTCACTATCTCCTTGCAATTCGCGACTATGTCGCCCTTCATCATGAAGGATCCTCCGACAGCGTAAGTTTTGTCGAAGTCGAGATATTCCTTGAGGTTGCCGAGGTCCACTCCGCCCGTGGGGATGAACTTCACCTGCGGGAAGGGCGCGGCAAGGGCTTTCATCGCCTTGATGCCGCCGTAGACGCCCGCGGGGAAAAACTTCAGCACCGTGAGCCCGAACGAGAGCGCGCGCATGATCTCGGTGGGAGTGACGCAGCCGGGATAGTACGCGATCCCGTTTTCGGCGCAGAACGCCGCGACGTCCTCGCCGAACCCCGGCGACACGATGAAACGCGCTCCCGCCTTCACCGCCCTTTCCGCCTGCTCCGCGTTGATGACGGTGCCGGCGCCGATGTTCATGTCCGGGAAGGCTTTGCATCCCCTCTTTATCGCCTCTTCGGCACACGCGGTGCGGAAAGTGATCTCCGCGCAGTTGATGCCGCCCTCACGCAGCGCCGCAAGCGTGCGCTCGGTGTCTTCTGCGTCCTTGATGACGACGACCGGTATGACCTGTTTCATCCTACACCCCGCTGTATGCGGAAAAACCGCCGTCCACGGGGATGACCGTCCCCGTCACGAAGCCGCTGGCACCGTCGTCGGCGAGCCACAGCAGACATCCGATGAGGTCGTCTATCTCGCCGAACTTGCGCATGGGAGTCGCGGCAAGGATCTTGCCCGTACGCGCCGTCGGAGTGCCGTCGGCGTTGAAAAGCAGCCCTTTGTTCTGTTTGGTGACGAAAAACCCGGGCGCGATGGCGTTGCAGCGTATGCCGCAGGGCGCGAAGTGCACCGCGAGCCACTGCGTGAAGTTGGAGATGCCCGCCTTCGCCGCGCTGTACGCCGGGATCTTGGTGAGCGGAGTGAACGCGTTCATGGACGAGATGTTGACGATGCCGCCGCCCGTCTTCACCATATCTTTCGCGAACACCTGCGTCACCAGAAACGCCGAGGTGATGTTGAGGTCGAACACAAAGCGGATCCCGCTCTCTTCGAGGGCGAAGAAATCCTTGACTCCCGAAAGGTCGGGGGTCATATACTCGTTGTCCGTGGTGGCGCGGGGGTTGTTGCCGCCCGCACCGTTGACGAGGAAATTCACCTCGCCGAATGCGGCGTGCACCTCGTCGCGCGCGCGTTCGATGTCCGCCTTGTTCAGGCAGTCGCATCCTATCGCGATCGCGCCATCGCCTATACTGTCCGCGACCGCCTTCGCGCTAGCCGCGTCGATGTCCAGCAAGGCGACCTTCGCTCCGCACTCCGCAAGCGCCCGTGCGAACTCGGAGCATATCACTCCGCCCGCACCCGTGATGACCGCGACCTTTTCGGAAAGGTCGACTTTGAACGGCAGTTTCATTTTTCCTCCTTTTCCACCGCCTCGAAGAGACCGGTGAGATAGCAAGCGCCCATCGCTCTGTCATACAGCCCGTAGCCGGGCTTTGCGTCCTCCCCCCACACGTTCCTGCCGTGATCGGGACGGACATAGCCTTCAAAACCGTTCCTCACCAGCGCGCGCACTATGCCGAAGACGTCCACGTCTCCCGCCGCGGTCTGGTGCCCGTTTTCGTAAAAGTTCACATCCCCGTCATATTTGAGCTGACGCAGATGCGCGAAGTGTATGCGTTTTGCATACTTTCCCGCAAGCGCCACGAGGTCGTTCTCTCGCGACGCGCCGAGGCTCCCCGTGCAGAAAGTGATGCCGTTGTGCGGGTCGGGCACGGCGGCAAAAAGACGCTCGTAGTCCGCCTCGCCGCACACGATGCGCGGCAGTCCGAAGACGTCCCACGGCGGATCGTCGGGGTGTATTGCCATGTTCACGCCCGTTTCGTCGCACACGGGCATGATCTCGCGGAGGAACCACACGAGGTTTTCAAAGAGCTGCTCATGCGTCATCCCCTTGTATTCGGCAAGCAGCGCGCCCAGCTCGTCCTTGGAATAGCTCTCGTCCCAGCCGGGAAGATGCAAGTCGTCGGGGTCGAGCGCGGCAAGCGCCGCTCCGTCGTATGCCAGCGAGTTAGATCCGTCCGGATGCACGAATTTGAGGTCGGTGCGCAGCCAGTCGAAGACGGGCATGAAATTGTAGCATATGCACTTCACCCCCACCTTCGCGCAGTTGCGGATGTTCTGCTTATACGCCTCGGTGTATCTCACGCGCGAGGGCTTGCCCAGCTTTATATCCTCGTGCACGGGGACGGACTCGATGACCTCCATCTCCAGCCCGGCGGCGTTTGCGAGGGACTTCAGCCTCTCAAGTGCGGAGAGCTCCCACACCTCCCCCACGGGGGTGTCGTAGACGGCGGTCACCACGCCGCTCATGCCTTGGATCTGCTTGATGTACGCTAGAGGGATGCAGTCCTTCTCGCCGTACCAACGGAATGTCATTTTCACAAGCCCAGCACCTCCTTGATGTTGCCGTAAGCTATGCCGCGCGCCAGCTCCGACGCCGCCGCAGGGTCATACTCCCCTCTCTCCGCCATGCCGCCGATGTAGTCCGCGAGGATGCGGCGATAGAAGTCGAAACGCACATAGGACGAGAAAGACCTGCTGTCCGTCAGCATACCGAGAGATGTGCCGAGCGCCGCGTATTCCGCCACCGTATCCAGCTGTCTTTTTATGCCGCTCACCGTGTCGTTGAACCACCACGCCGCCCCGACGCGCACGTTCGGGAATGCACCGGAGATCGCACAAACCGACCTTAAATAAACGTCATTGAGCGGATAAAGCACGATTTGCGGCAGTCCGCCCAGACGCGAGTGCATCTTGTCGAGCAGGTGCGCCAGCGCGTCGGTGGAGATGTGATCCCTGAAAACGTCGAACCCCGCGTCCCTGCCGATGGCGGCGAAAGCGCGGGAATTTATGTTGCGGAAGGTGCCGAAATGCAGTTGCAGCACCATGCCGCGCGCGAAGCACTTTTCGATGAGCCACTCGAGATCCGCCGTGTCCGCGAAGGAGTCGAAACCGTGGTCTGCCAGCTTGCACCCGCGCGAGAGGAAGAAGTCCATCCTCTCTTCAAGAAGCTTCTTCTCCACCCCTTCCGCAAAACACCTGTCCGGACGGAAGGTGGGACGCACTTTCACGCCCGCGATGTCCCCGTGCCTTTCGAGGGAGGAGAACGGATCGTCCGTCGTGGCGATGTATTCGACGCCGAACTGCTTCAAAAGATCCACCACTCCGATGTCCGCAAGACGGGCATTTGCGCGCGTCCATATCTCTTCCGCACTGTCCGCGTTGAGCGGAGTGTGTATGCCGAAGATGAGCGCCAGCTCCATATGCGTCCAATAATAAAGCGGGTTGCCGATGAGTTTGGGCATGATCGAGGCGTATGCCAGAAATTTATCCTTGCTGCTCCGCCCTCCCGTCACCAGCTCCTCGGGCACTCCGCACATCCTCATGGCACGCCACTTATAGTGGTCGCCGCCGAGCCAAAGCTCACCGATGTCCGCAAAGTGCTTGTCGCACGCTATCTCCGCCTCGTTCAGATGGCAGTGATAATCAATGATGGGCAGGCATTTGATGTCGTTGTAGACCGCGCGGGCGGCATCGCCCGAAAGCAGAAGGTCTTCACCAAAAAAAGCCATAATATCACCCCCTATTACTCTTTATATTGTATCACTTAAATTTTGCACGGCAAATCCCGAATTTTGCGGCTTTCATTGCAAATCTTGCTGTTTTAGCCCAACGCGGTTTATGAAAGGCTCCCGTGCGTGAAGAAGCCGCCCTTAACGACTCTCATCAGCCACGGGTAAGGATACCTCCGACTCATGCTATTGCGGAGGGATGTTCGCTAAAATCGGGGTTCCCGCAAAGTACCGCAACGCGGAGTCACCGCCGCAAGAAATTCCGTGGAACTAAAGTAGTGAGGACACTTTGTGGGGAATAAGGGCGAAAGCGTCGCGCTGTGCGCGCCGCCGAACCTCGCCGCATTTTCGGGATTCGCAAGGAGCGCGGAGCGCGACGGAATAGCGAGGATGTAAGGTGAAACGGAAGATGTGCGGGATTTTCGCCGCCTTGCCGTTGATCAACGAGTGTTGTGCGGGGAGGAAAGCCGCCGCCGAACAACTCGCGTCAGCCACGGGTAAGAATCCCTCCGACTCATGCTATGGCGGAGGGATGTTCGCCATAAGGATGAGGCGCCGAATAGGCATAACATTTTAGCAAACTTTGTGCCTTTTATAAGCCGTAGGAAAAGGCGAAAGCGTCTTGCTTCGCAAGCCGCCGAACCCTGCGGCAACATGTCGTTTGTACACACCTTTATGCTAGCATATGACGGGAATCCGTCTTTGCTCGAAATGAATTTATGACGCAAGGGTTCGTCCCTTTTCTCCGCCTCTGCTGCAACAAAAAAATGCGCACCACCTTTCGGGGTTCGCATTTTTTTGCTGTGGCGGAGGCGGAGGGATTCGAACCCCCGTGGGCTTGCACCCAAACGGTTTTCAAGACCGCCTCGTTATGACCGCTTCGATACGCCTCCGTATGCGGCGATTATAGCCGAACGGACGGAAAATGTCAACGGCGGAAAAGGATCGGCGCCGCAAAAACCGTCAAGTGCGGCGCCGCGCTTTTGCATTGAGCGTCAGTCGATGCCGTGCTGCAGTCTGTACGCCTTGACGGTGTTCTGCAAAAGCATGGTGACCGTCATGGGCCCGACGCCGCCCGGGACGGGCGTGATGTAGGAGCACTTGGGCGCGACCTCGGCGTAGTCCACGTCGCCGCAGAGTTTGCCGTTTTCGTCGCGGTCCATGCCGACGTCGATGACGACGGCGCCTTCCTTGACCATGTCGGCTTTCAGGAACTTGGCTTTGCCTATCGCCACGCACACGATGTCTGCGCGGGAAGTCACTTCCCCGAGATCGCGGGTGCGGCTGTGGCATATGGTGACGGTGGCGTTGCGGTCGAGCAGGAGCTGCGCGAGGGGTTTGCCCACGAGATTGGATCTGCCGACGACTACTGCGCTCTTCCCTTCTATGGGGATGTTGTAGTGATCCAGCAGCTTGATGACGCCGTAAGGGGTGCAGGGTATGAGCTCGGGCTCACCCGTCCACAGCTTGCCCTTCTGGACGAAATGGCAGCCGTCCACGTCCTTTGCGGGATCGATGAGATGCAGGAGCGACGCCTCGTCGAGGTGACGGGGCACGGGAAGCTGCAAGAGGATGCCGTTGACTGCGGGATCGGCGTTGAGGGACGCGATCTTTTCCGCCACTTCCTCCTGCGTGGAGTCCGCGGGCATCTTCACGAGAGTGGACGCTATGCCCACCTCCGCGCAGCCGTTTATCTTGTTGCGCACATACACCTGACTTGCGGGGTCGTCTCCTACGAGGATGACGGCAAGCCCGATCTTGCCGAGAGTGTCCTGCGGCAGCGCCGCGACCTGTCTCGCGATATCTTCACGCGTGAGTTTTGCAACGAGTTTTCCGTCGATGACCTGCATATGCTCTCCTTATCTGTTGCCGGTGTAGCCGGTGTTCTTCTGGATGACGTCGTGCGCGCCGCCCTCCGTGATGCTGGTGGCGGAGACGACGGTCATTTTCGCGGTCTGCTGGAGTTGCTTTATGGTGATGGCTCCGCAGTTGCACATGGTGGAGCGCACCTTATAAAGGCTCTTTTCCACGTTGTCTTTGAGGCTGCCGGCGTAGGGGACGTAGCTGTCAACACCCTCCTCGAAGGAGAGCCCGGACTTGCCGCCGAGGTCGTAACGCTGCCAATTGCGGGCGCGGTTGCTGCCCTCCCCCCAATACTCTTTGACGTAGTTGCCGTTGATGTTGAGTTTGTCCGTGGGGCTCTCGTCGAAGCGGGCGAAATATCTGCCCAGCATGAGGAAGTCCGCACCCATGGCAAGCGCGAGGGTCATGTGATAGTCGTGCACTATGCCGCCGTCCGAGCAGATGGGGATGTAGATGCCCGTCTTTTCGTAGTACTCGTTCCTTGCCTCTGCGACCTCGATGAGCGCGCTCGCCTGCCCTCTGCCTATGCCCTTTTGCTCGCGGGTGATGCAGATGGAACCGCCGCCGATGCCCACCTTGATGAAGTCCGCTCCGCACTCGGCGAGGAAGAGGAATCCGTCACGATCGACGACGTTGCCCGCGCCCACTTTGACGGAATCGCCGTAATTGCGGCGGATATACTCGAGGGTGCGCTTCTGCCAGATGCTGTAACCCTCGGAAGAGTCGATGCACAGGACGTCCACGCCCGCGTCGATGAGTGCGGGGACACGCTTCTCGTAGTCCAGCGTATTGATGCCCGCGCCCACCATATACCTCTTGTGGTCGTCGAGCAGCTCCAAGGGATTCTCCTTATGCTGGGCGTAGTCCTTGCGGAAGACGATGTACATCAGATTCCCCTCATCCGACACGATGGGGATGGAATTGAGCTTGTGCTCCCAGATGATGTCGTTCGCCTCCGCAAGACCCGTAGACGCGGGAGCGGTGACCAGCTTCTCGAGCGGGGTCATGAATTCCTTGACGGGGGTCTCGAGGGGCATACGGCTGACGCGGTAGTCGCGGCTGGTCACGATGCCGAGCAGTTTGCCGAAGCTGGAACCGTCGTGCGTGACCGCTATGGTGTTGTGACCCTTCCTGCGCACCAGCTCCAAAACGTCGGCAAGGGTGCTGTCGGGAGTGACGTTGGAGTCGGACACCACAAAGCCCGCCTTATAATTTTTGACGCGCTTCACCATCGCCGCCTCGTCCTCCACCGACTGCGAGCCGTAAATGAAGGATATGCCGCCTTCACGCGCGAGCGCTATGGCGAGGGTGTCGTTGCTCACCGATTGCATGATCGCCGACACCAGCGGGATGTTGAGAGAGATCGCGGGTTCCTCACCCCTTGCGAACTTGACCAAAGGAGTGCGCAGACTCACGTTGGCGGGGATGCAGTTCTCGTCCGTGTAGCCGGGGATGAGAAGATATTCGCTGAAAGTTCTTGACGGTTCCTCGAAATACTTTGCCATGATTTTGTCTCCGTGATTTTGGTTATGCCTCGCTTACGCGAAATAGTTCACCGCAGACTCAAAGAGTCTGATGTCGTAGTTGCCCGGGACGTTGCGGTAGAGCCCGTCGTCCACGCGCTCGCTGTGTCCCATCTTGCCCAGCACCCTGCCGTCGGGTGAGGTGATGCCCTCCACCGCAAGGTCGCTGCCGTTGGGATTGAAACGGATGTCGAAGGTGGGTCCTCCCGCAAGATCGACATACTGTGTCGCGATCTGCCCGTTTTTCGCAAGCCGCTCCAGCCACTCGGGAGACGCCATGAACCTGCCCTCGCCGTGCGAGATCGGCACGTTGACCACATCCCCCACGTTCGTGAGAGAGAGCCACGGGGAGAGATCGGAACACACTCTCGTGCGCACGATACGCGACTGGTGGCGCGCGATGGTGTTGTAGGTGAGCGTCGGATAGCTCTCGTCCGCATCCACGATGTCGCCGTGGGTGACGAGGCCCAGCTTGATGAGCGCTTGGAAGCCGTTGCAGATGCCCGCCATGAGCCCGTCGCGGTGTTTGAGCAGATCCCTCACCGCCTCCGCCACCTTGGTGCCGCGGAAGAAGGAAGTGATGAACTTGCCGCTGCCGTCGGGCTCGTCGCCGCCGGAGAAGCCGCCCGGGATGAAGATCATCTGTGCGTTGCGGATGCGCCTTGCGAATTCCTCCGCCGACTCCGCGACCGCAGAGGGCGTGAGATTGTTGATGACGAAGATCTCGGGCACCGCTCCCGCTCTCTTTGCCGCCTTTGCGGTGTCGTACTCGCAATTGGTGCCCGGGAAGACGGGGATGAGGATGCGCGGCGCGGCGAAATGCATCCCGCACTTCTGCGCTTTCCCGGAGGTGTAGCTCACCGCGGGCACGGAGCCGCTGCCCTGACTGATGTTGCAGGTGTACACGCTCTCCAACTTGTCCTCATATGCTGCAAGAAGTTCGCGCGCGTCTACGGACTCGCCGCCCATGCGGAAGACTTCCTCCGCCGTCACTCTGCCCAGCTCCCTGCCGAAGGTCACGTCCTCCGCACACTCGATGAGGAATGCGCCGTACTTATAGCCGAAGACGTCCTCTTCGGTCACGCCGTCCGCGAACGCGAATCCGAACCCGTTGCCGAGAGCGCACTTGAACACCGCCTCCGCGATGCCGCCGTAGCCGGGGGTGTAGGCGGAGAACACTTTTCCGCCGCGCATGAGGGCGTTCACTTCTTTCGCGTTTGCAAGGAAGCTCGCGGCGATCGGAAGCCCGTCCTCGCCGTATTCGCACTCCACAAGGCGGACGACGCTGCCCGCGCGCTTGAAGTCGGCGGAGACGGTATCGCCGCACTTTGCCGTCGTCACGGCAAAGGAAACGAGCGTGGGAGGCACGTCGATGTGCTCGAAGGTGCCGCTCATGCTGTCCTTCCCGCCTATGGCTCCCATGCCGAGGTCGCGCTGCGCGCGGTAGGCGCCGAGCAGCGCCGCGAGGGGTTTGCCCCAACGCTCGGGCTTGCCCATGGGCTTCTCGAAATACTCTTGGAAGGTGAGATAAACTTCCTCCGCAGACGCACCCGTTGCCACGAGTTTCGCAACGCTCTCTATGACCGCGAGATAGGCGCCGTGGAATGGGCTCTTTTCGCTGATATAAGGGTTAAACCCCCAAGACATGAGCGAACAAGTGTTTGTTTCGCCGTTTTCCACCGAGACCTTGTTGACCATGCACTGTATGGGAGTGAGCTGATTTTTGCCGCCGAAAGGCATCATCACGGTGCCCGCTCCGATGGTGCTGTCGAACCTCTCCGAAAGCCCGCGTTTGGAGCAGACGTTGAGATCGACGACCAACGCTCTCATGCCCTCGGAAAAGTCGCTCGGGATGTCCTTTTTCAGGCTGCCCGCCTTGACCTGCCTCGCCTCGGCGTGCTTCTCCGCGCCGTTGGAATTCAAAAACTCGCGGGAGACGTCCACGATGATCTTCCCGTTCCAACTCATCTTGAGACGCGCTTCCTCGGTCACGGTCGCGACGACGGTGGCTTCGAGGTTCTCCGCATTCGCAAGAGCGCGGAATTTCTCCGCGTTTTCGGGCGCCACGACGACAGCCATCCTCTCCTGCGACTCGCTGATGGCGAGCTCGGTGCCGTCAAGCCCTTCGTACTTCTTGGGCACGGCGTTGAGATCGATGAAGAGCCCGTCCGCGAGCTCCCCTATCGCCACGGACACGCCGCCCGCGCCGAAATCGTTGCACCGTTTGATGAGAAGGGACGCCTCGGGGTTGCGGAAGAGACGCTGCAACTTGCGCTCCTCGGGAGCGTTGCCCTTTTGCACTTCCGCGCCGCAGGTGGTGAGGGACTCCGCGCTGTGCGCCTTTGACGAACCCGTCGCGCCGCCGCAGCCGTCACGCCCCGTTCTGCCGCCCAAGAGGATGACCACGTCGCCGGGAGCGGGGGTCTCGCGCACCACGTTGCGCGCGGGCACCGCACCCGTCACCGCGCCTATCTCAAGACGCTTTGCGACATAGCCCGAATGGTATATCTCGTCCACTATGCCCGTGGCGAGACCTATCTGATTGCCGTAAGAGCTGTAACCCGCCGCAGCCGTAGTCACGATCTTCTTTTGCGGCAGTTTGCCGGGAAGGGTGTCCTCGATGGGAGTGAGAGGATCGCCCGCGCCCGTGACGCGCATGGCGGAATAGACATACGCCCTCCCGGAAAGCGGGTCGCGGATGGCGCCGCCTATGCAGGTCGCCGCGCCGCCGAACGGCTCTATCTCGGTGGGATGGTTGTGCGTCTCGTTCTTGAAGAGCAGCAGCCAATCCTCGTCCTTGCCGTCCACGTCCACCTTGATCTTCACCGTGCAGGCGTTGATCTCGTCGGAGACGTCTAGGTTCTCAAGCCTGCCCTCCTTCCTCAACATCTTCGCCGCTATTGTGGCGATGTCCATGAGGTTGACGGGCTTTGCTCCCCTGCCCAGCTTCTCGCGCACTGCGAGATAATCCTCCCATGCCGCCTGCACTTCCTTGTCTTCGAACTCCGCTTTGTCTATGGTGGTGAGGAAGGTGGTGTGACGGCAGTGATCGGACCAATAGGTGTCGATCATCCTGACTTCGGTGAGGGTGGGATCGCGCCTTTCGGAGGCGAAGTAGTCGCGGCAGAACCTGACGTCGTCGGCATCCATCGCAAGCCCGTACTTCTTCACGAAAGCGGCAAGCTCTTCCTCGCCCATATCTATAAACCCGTCCAGCACCTCGACGTCGTGGGGTGCGGGATACTCCGTCTTCAGGGTGTCGGGAAGCTCCCGTGACGCCTCTCTGCTCTCGACGGGGTTGATGACGAATTTCTTTATCTTCTCGACGTCGCCCGCAGTAAGGTCGCCGTAGAGGACGTAGAATTTTGCCGTGCGCACGACGGGTTTCTCTCCCTGCGACACGAGCTGGATGCACTGCGCCGCGGAATCCGCACGCTGGTCGAACTGACCGGGCAGCGGCTCCACACCGAACACGGCGGCGGCGCCTTCCGTCTCCATCGCGAGGCTCACGTCGTCAAGCTGCGGCTCCGAGAAAATGTTGCGCTCGGCATACTCCAACAGCGCGCCGTCCACCCCCTCGACGTCATAGCGGTTGATCACTCTGACGCGGGTGAGCCCGACTATGCCCAACATGCCGACAGCCTCCGAGAAAAGCGCGCGCGCTTCGGCTGCGAGCTTCTCTTTCTTTTCAACGAACAATCTGTTTACCATATCTCCTCCGTCCGCCGATCTCGGCGCAAGCAGGTGTTTATCTGTTGTTTTCGTGCATTCAACCGCGTTTTGCGGCAAGTGCGCGCGCTCCGATGTCCTTGCGGAAGAACTCGCCGTCGAAGTGCACTTTGTCCGCTTCGCGGTAGGCTTTTGCGACCGCCTCTTCAAGCGTATCCGCCACGGCGGTCACTCCCAGCACTCTGCCTCCAGAAGTCACGAGCCTGCCCTCTTCGAGTTTCGCGCCCGCAATGTAGAGCTCGGCGTCGAGCTCGCCCTCCACCTTGATCTCCGAACCCGTGGCATACTTCTCGGGATAGCCTGCGGAGGCTTTGACCAGACAGCAGGAACATTTCTTTGCGAATTTCACCTCGACGTCCGCAAGCCTGCCCTCCGTGCACGCCCTCATCACCGTGAGAAGGTCGCTCTCGAGAAGGGGGAGCACCGCCTGCGTCTCGGGGTCGCCGAAACGGCAGTTGTACTCGATGACCTTGGGACCGTCGGGGGTCATCATCAATCCGAAGTAAAGGCAGCCCTTGAACGTCCTGCCCTCCTTCTTCATCGCGCGCACGGTGGGGAGGAATATCTTCTCCATGCACTCCGCCGCGACCTCGTCCGTATAGTAGGGATTGGGCGCCACGACGCCCATGCCGCCCGTGTTGAGACCTGTGTCGCCGTCATGGGCACGCTTGTGATCCATGCTCGACACCATGGGCACCACGGTCTCGCCGTCCGTGAACGAGAGCACGGAGACCTCGGGACCGGTCAGGAATTCCTCGATGACCACCCGTCTTCCGCTCGCGCCGAACTTCCCGTCCAGCATCATCTCGCGCACGGCGCTCTTCGCCTCCGCCCTGCTCCCTGCTATGATGACGCCTTTGCCGAGCGCCAACCCGTCCGCCTTGACGACGACGTTGCCTTCGGGAAGGGTGTCGATATAGCTCTCCGCTTCCCCCGCGTCCTCAAACGTCGCGTACTTCGCGGTGGGGATGCCGTACCTTTGCATGAGGTCCTTGGCAAAGGCTTTGCTCCCTTCTATGATGGCGGCGTTCGCGCGGGGACCGAAGCAGGGCACGCCCGCTTCTTCCAGCGCGTCCACGGCGCCCAGCACCAGCGGATCGTCGGGTGCGACGACGGCATAGTCGATGCCCTGCTCCTTCGCAAACGCTGCGATGCCCGCGATGTCCTTTGCTCCCACGGGCACGCATTTTGCCTCTGCGGCGATGCCGCCGTTGCCGGGCAGGACGAAGATCTCGTCCGCCTCGGCGCTGCGCCCGAGCGCTCTCACTATGGCGTGCTCTCTGCCGCCCGAACCCACTACGAGCAGTTTCATGTTCACCTCAATGATGGAAAAGACGCATCCCGGTGAATGCCATCGCGATGCCGAGACGGTCGCAGGTGTCGATGACTATATCGTCGCGCACGGAGCCGCCGGGCTCTGCGACATAGGACACGCCGCTCTTTGCCGCGCGCACGATGTTGTCGTCAAAGGGGAAGAAGGCATCGGAGCCGAGAGAGACGCCGGTGAGGGTGTCGAGATACGCTCTCTTTTCCTCCCGCGTGAACTCTTCGGGACGGACGGCAAAATACTTCCTCCACACGTCCTCGCCGATGACGTCCTCGCACTCGTCGGAGAGATAGATGTCGATGATGTTGTTCTTTTCGGGTCTGCCCACGCCCTCGGCAAATTGCAGAGAAAGCACTTTATCGTGCTGACGCAGATGCCACAAGTCCGCTTTCTGCGCGGCAAGGCGTGTGCAGTGTATTCTGGACTGCTGTCCCGCGCCGACGCCGATCGCCTGTCCGTCCTCGGCAAACGCCACTGAATTGGACTGGGTGTATTTCAGCGTGATGAGCGCGACGATGAGGTCGGTCTCGGCGGCGTGGGGGATCTTCTTTTCCGTCACGACGTTTGCGAGCAGCTCGCGGTTTATCTCGAAGTTGTTCCTGCCCTGCTCGAAGGTCACGCCGAACACCTGCTTGTGTTCAACGGGTGCGGGGACGTAAAGAGGATCGACCTTGACTATGTTGTAAGCGCCCTTGCGCTTGGCTTTTAGGATCTCCAGCGCCTCGGGGGTGTAGCCGGGGGCGATGATGCCGTCCGAGACCTCACGGGCGATGATCTTCGCGCACGTGGCGTCGCACTCGTCGGAGAGCGCGATCCAGTCGCCGAAAGAAGACATCCTGTCCGTGCCGCGCGCACGTGCATAGGCGCACGCCACGGGGCTGTCGTCCAAGCCCTCGACGTCATCCACGAAACACGCCTTTTTCAGCTTCTCGCCGAGGGGTCTGCCCAACGCCGCGGAAGTGGGACTGACGTGTTTGAAAGAGGTGGCGCAGCACTCGCCCGTCGCCTCTTTGAGTTCCTTCACCAGCTGCCAGCTGTTGAACGCATCGAGGAAATTGATATATCCGGGTCTGCCGTTCACTATCTCGACGGGGAGGTCTCTGCCGTCCTCCATGAAGATGCGCGCGGGCTTCTGATTGGGATTGCATCCGTATTTGAGTTCGAATTCTTTCATATCCTCTCCTTATCCGACGTGCTTGTTGAAAAGCCTGGTCTTGACCCTGTAAGTTTTAAGGTCGATGAACCCGACGTAGAGCGCGATCTTGTTCGCGGCGTCGAGGCTCTCCCACACCCCCTCCGCAAAGGCATCGAGGTCGGAGCCTATCGCCACCCTCTCGGGCTCTCCCGTGAAGGTGGGGATGGGGTTGCCGTCCGAGTTGTAGGTGTGGATGAAGTGTCCCAGCCCGTCGAGGGGCTCATAAGAGAAAGTGTAGCGGTTGCACGCACTCCCCTTCTCGTCCGCGCTCTTCAGGATGGAGAGCTTATAGGCGAACTTGTTTTCCAAGTCGATGAGCCCGCTTATGCGCGGGGTGTAGTTGGGTGCGTCGGGCTCGAACTCTCTCCTGTCCAGCGCGCTCTCGAAACTGTCGCCCGCAAGCAGCGCCGCCTCTACGGTGTCCGTCTGGTCGCCGTTGGTCACTATCCACTTGTTCCACACCTTCTTGACGGGGGAATAGATGATGAGAGAGGGGTCCTCCACCTTGCTCTCGTCGAAGGGATAGATGACAAGCTCGTTTTCCTTTTCCACGAAGACGCGGTTGCGGCTGTTCTCGCTCCTGCCCATGATGAAATAGGCAAAGACGGCGTTTTTCCCGTCCGCGCTCTTGCCGATGACGATGCCCCTGCCGGGGTAAGAATTGCCCTTGAGCAGGGCGTTGAGGTCGTTTATCGCGTAAATGCTCATTGTTCTCTCCTGTTTATTTTGCAAAGTTTTCCGACGCTATCCTTTCGGCGGTGAGCTCCACCGCGCGTGGAAGCAGCTTCCACTCTGCCTCTTCCATGACTCTTCTTTGCAGCGTCTCGGGGGTGTCGTCCTCCCTCACCGCCACTTCTTTTTGAAAAATTATCCTGCCGCCGTCGGGTATCTCGTTGACATAATGCACGGTGGCGCCCGTCACCTTCTCACCCGCCGCCAGCACCGCCTCGTGGACTTTGAGCCCGTAAAACCCCTTCCCGCAGAACTTGGGGATGAGGGAGGGGTGCACGTTGATGATGCGCTCGGGATAGCGGGAGGTGAACTTCTCGGACAGTATGCTCATGAACCCAGCAAGCACGATGACCTCCGCACCCACGCTCTCTATCGCACGCTCTATCTCGCCCTCGAACTCTTCCTGCGAGGCGCACTTCTTCCTCTCCGCCACGGCGGTGGGGACGCCCGCTTCTTCCGCGCGCTTCAATGCGTAGGCGTCGGGTCTGCTCGACACCACGATGCCGACGCGGGCGTGAGGGAGCTCCCCTCTCTTTTCCGCGTCGAGGATGGCTTGCAGATTGGTGCCGCCGCCCGAGACCAGCACGGCGACGACGACTTTCCTCTCCTCTCTCATTCGATGATCACTCCGTCCTCGGAGGGGACGATCTCTCCGATGATGTAGGCGTCCTCGCCCGCCTCTTTCAGGGTGGCGAGAGCTTTCTCCGCATCCTTTGCCGTCACCACGACGCTCATGCCCACACCCATGTTGAAGGTGTTGAACATATCGCGTTCGGGCACTCCGCCCTCTCTTGCGATGATGTCGAAGAGGGGCAGCACTTTGAGTGCGGACTTGTCTATCTTCGCACCGAACCCCTTGGGGATGCTGCGCGGGATGTTCTCATAGAACCCGCCGCCCGTGATGTGCGAGACAGCCTTCACCGTCACGGCATCAAAGAGCGCGAGCATGGGCTTCACGTATATCTTTGTGGGGGTGAGCAGCGCCTCTCCGAGGCTCTTTCCGCCCAGCTCCTCCACGGGAGATGTCATGTCTTTGCTCTCGAATATCTTGCGCACGAGGGAGAACCCGTTGGAATGCACGCCCGAGGACGGCAGCGCGATGACGACGTCGCCCGCCTGCACCTTGGAGTTATCAAGCACCTTTGAGCGATCCACAACGCCCACGGCGAACCCCGCGAGGTCATATTCGTCCTCGGGATAGAACCCCGGCATCTCGGCAGTCTCACCGCCGATGAGAGCTGCGCCCGCCTGCACGCAGCCTTCCGCAACACCGGACACTATCGCCGCTATGCGCTCGGGCACGTTCTTGCCGCAGGCGATGTAATCGAGGAAAAAGAGAGGCTTTGCTCCGCAGCAGATGACGTCGTTGACGCACATTGCCACGCAGTCGATGCCTATGGTGTCATGCTTTTGCAGCATGAATGCGTATTTGAGCTTGGTGCCCACGCCGTCCGTGCCGCTGACGAGCACGGGACGCGTCATGCCCGTAAGGTCTAGCTCGAAGAGCCCGCCGAAGCCGCCTATGTCACTCGCCGCGCCCGCCGTAACGGTGCGTGCGATGTGCTTCTTCATGAGCTCCACCGCCCTATATCCCGCGGTGATGTCAACGCCCGCCTGCTTGTAGCTTTCGCTGAAAGACTTTTCCATGTCAACCTCTCATCGCCGTGAGTTTTGCCTCCAATGCGGCATCCTTTTCAAGCACTTTCGCCTTGTCTGCGGCGCGTTTTGCGGCAAGTTTTTCCGCAAGCTCGGGCTCGGAGACGGCGAGGATCTCGAGAGCGAGCAGCGCGGCATTGACGGCTCCGTCCACTCCCACGGTCGCGACGGGGATGCCGGGAGGCATCTGCACCGTTGCGAGCAGTGCGTCCAGCCCGTCCAGCGCCGCCGCCTTGACGGGGATGCCGATGACGGGAAGCGTGGTGGAAGCGGCAAGCGCTCCCGCAAGATGTGCCGCCATGCCCGCCGCCGCGATTATGACGCCGAAACCGTGCTCTCTCGCGCTCTCCGCAAAAGCCTTTGCCTCCGCGGGAGTGCGGTGTGCGGAATAGACGTGCGCCTCGCACTCCACTCCGAAGGATCTCACCGTTTCCACGGCTTTTCCTACGACGGGCAGGTCGCTGTCGCTGCCCATGATCACTGCGATCTTTTTCATGTTTCACCTCTCCCCTTCCCGGGGCGCGCAGGGGACTTTTGTCCTCCCCGCAGACGCAGCGTCACCCGCGGCGTCCAAAAAAGGCAGCTTGCTCACGCAAGACTGCCCATTCACTCACTGTCGCACTCGGACGCAATTTTCCCGCAGACACCTGCTGCCTCCCCGAAGGAGGACAGTCCGCATCCCTTTGAGAAAACCGAACCGTACCGAAATTGCATGGTCTAATCATACACTATCAAAATTGCGATGTCAAAAAATTGAATGCCCTTTTTCCAAGATTTCGGCATACATTTTGAACATATTGTATATCACGCGCGCGAGAGCACAATATGGTGTGTCACTCTCCGCCGTTCAGTCTCACTCCGCAGGACTCGCAGAATTTGGCGCCCGCGTCTTTGACGGGAGCCCCGCATGCGGGACAGTAGCGCGGCGCCGTTCTCTCCCTCATCATGTCTACGGCGGCAGTCGCGGGGAGGGCAAGGGCGATGAACTCGTCGTACATCCTGCGCGCGTCTTCCTCCGTGAGGGAAAGCGACGTCTTTGCCACCACCTCGTCGCCTACTATCTCATATCCTTTCACCGAGCCGCCGTCGATGAGCGCCCGCACCGTCGTCTTCATCGCTTCAAACGCCTGAACGGTCTGCACCACGGCAAGGGAGGCTATCACGGTGGCGTCCTTTGCCTCTATCCTGTCCGCGAGGGCGACGAGCTGCGTATAGCGCGCACGCATCGTAAAGAGGAAAGGCATGGTCACGGCGCACGCGCCGAACACCGCAAACGGGATGAAAATGTATTGCATGGTCTCGTTGCCGCCCCCGCTGCCCGAAGTCGCACTCAAAGTGATGAATGAGATGAAAGCGGCAAGGATGACCAGCACTCCCAAGGCGAGCACGACCGTGAAGACGGTCTTTCTCACCCGCACGTTTCCGCATTTTGTGACGGCTCCGAACGAGCCCGCATTTCTAATATTTATCTGCATAAACACTCCTAATTTTCATATTAGCACATCTCGGCGGATCGCGCAACGCCGCTCGGGAACAAAACCGCCCGCTCCCGCGATGCGCAATTTTTCCGTTGCTTTTCTACTCCCTTGGTGCTATGATCTGTATATGGCGTATGAAGAGTCACACGGCAACGTGCAGATCCAAGTGGCTGCGCGCATAAAGGAACTCATGCGGGAGAACAGTCTCACGCAGGTGGCGCTCGCCGCTGCCGTGGGGCTGAAACAGAACACCGTGAGCGCATGGCTTTTGGGCAAGAAGGAGCCGAGCATCCGGAGCCTGTGGCTGCTGGCAGACTACTTCAATGTGGAGATCGACTATCTCGTGGGGCGGAAGGACTACTGATCCGCGGGAAACGATAATCATAGTTTCTATTGCATATCGTGCTCACAAGTGGTAAAATAAGAATTGCTTAAGAGACCGGCAGACGGAAAGGAGGCAGCATGAAAAGACCGTACGCCGTTTTTTTTGTTCTCGTGATGCTTTTTGCGACACTCGCGTTTTCCCTTGCCGCGTGCAACGATAACACGGGCGGGACTACGCAGGACGACACGTCCGCGGTGCAAGACCCCGACGACACCGAAACTCCCTCCACCGACGATCCGAGTTCGGACGACGACACCGACACGGACGACGAGGCGACTTACATCTACTATAAACCCGTCCAAGGCTACGATTACACCGAGGGAGATGAGATCGAGCACATCACCTACTACTCCTCCGTTGCGGGCGCCGACAAGCACGCCAACGTCATCCTCCCCGTGGACTATGACCCCGAAAAAAGCTATCCCGTGCTTTACCTTCTCCACGGTCTCATGAGTGACGAGTACTCATGGATAGACGGCGTCTACGGGCTTGAGATGGGCGCAAACTACATCGTGCAGAACGCCCACTATTTCGACGGCGCTCCCGAGATGATCGTGGTGTGCGTCAACAGCCTCGTCAATGCCACGGAGACGGAGCCCGAGTGGGACATGTTCCCGCCCTCCGCACCTCCCGAACTCGCCGAGACCTACGACCTCACGGGACGGGACATCACGGAATGTCTCATGCCCTACATCAACGCACACTACTCCACCCTGACGGGCAAGGAGAACACCGCGATCGCGGGCTACTCCATGGGAGGGCGTGAAGCCATGCTCACCGCGTTTGCTTATCAGGACATCTTCGGTTGGGTGGGCGCATTTTCGTCGGCGTCCTTCGGCACCGACGTCGTGTCTGCCTCCGACTACGTGCCCGATTTCACCCTAGACAAGGGCTCCGACGGCTTTTATTACGTGCAAATCACGGTGGGCGGCTTTGACACCCTCGCACCCGTGAGCAGGAACATATGCGCAAGGCTTGATGAGATAGGCGTGGAATACACCTACAACACCGTCTTCTTCGGGGGGCACTCCCCTTCGGTGTGGCGCTCCGCGCTTAACGACTTCGTCAAAAACATATTCACGGATCCGGCGTGAACGGCGCGCACCCCTACACAATTGAGAGTTAACAAGCATATTTGCGCGCGTTAAACATCGGTTTCGCGCAAAAGAACAAACGGATCTCGTGTTTTACGGCACAAAAAAAGGCGGCATACATTGCCGCCTTTTTCATCGTCTTGTGTCACTTTACTGCAAGCGCCGAAAGCTCCCCTTTTAGCACTGCGCTCCACTTCTCGGGCTCTTCAACGTCGGGAGAATGGGCGGAGTTTTCAAACCACACCCACTTCTTCGCGGGAGCGGAGAGGGCGTCGAACCATTCCTTCGCGATCGCGGAGGGGGTGTTGTAGTCGTGTCTGCCCTGCGTGATGACGACGGGGACGTCGAGGCTCTTTATCGCGCTCAAACGCTGACCCACCACATCGGGCCACATCACGTCGGTGAGGTAGGTCGCGCCCTGCGCATACTTCACGATGTCCGCAAGGGAATATTCCTTGGTCTTCAGAAGGGGCATGAGCAGACCTTTCACCAACCCCTGTTTGCCGCCGTGTATGGCGCCGCCGTAGCGGGAGAGGCAGTCGCGCTGGATCATCATGCTCTTGTTGTCGGGATAGACTCCGTCCACGGGCGCGCCCTTTTCAAGGGCGGCGAGAGCCTTTTTGTCCCCGCGCCTTTTCGCCTCTTCGAGGCAGAAGCGGTAGGAACCTTCCTCGTTGCGGTCGCCGTCCACGAACTGCCCTTCTCCGACATAGGCAAAGAGCAGGTCGGGTCGCCGCGCCGCAGCCAGCACTCCGATGATGGAACCCCAGCTGTGCCCCACCATTGCGACCTTGCGCACGCCGAATTTGCCGGTGAGATACTCCAGCATGAATTCCACGTCATCCACGTAGTCCGCCACCTTGGGGACGCTCTTTTTGATGCCGGGGGTGTAGCTCTTCCCGCTGCCGCGCTGATCCCAGCACACAAGGGTGAAATCCTCGGCTAGGTCGGAGTGGTCGCGCAGGATGTTGTGCCTGTCGCACACCCCGGGCCCGCCGTGCAGGAAGAGGATGACGGGCAGCCCCTTTTTCGCCGCGCGGACGCGGATGTTCTGGATGCTGCCGTTGACTTCTACGTTTTCGCTGTAATCGAGTTGATAAGTCATATCAAAGCTCCTTCATCAATCCGTCAAGGACGGACTCTATCTTCTCGTTGCGTTTGAGACGAGGCGACTCTATCACCCTGCCGCCCGCAGCCACGAGCAACGGGGTGCGCAGAGTCTCGGGATGCACGGTGGGATCATCCGCAAGGAAGACGAGATCGGCGCGTTTGCCGGGCTCGAGCGAGCCCACTTTGTCCGCCTGTCCGAGGGCTTCGGCGCCGCCCATCGTCGCCGCATACAGCGCCGCTTTCACGCCGAATCCGCCGAGTTTTGCGAAATACACCACCTCACGCCACATGCCCGTCTGCGTGGAGAAGGGACAGGACGCGTCCGTGCCCATCGCCACCGTGATGCCGTGCGCATAGGCGTCCTTCGCGCACTGCGTCATGCCTTCCAGCACGATGCCGGAGTTGAACACTCTCACGTCGTCCAGCTTGGTGAGCTCGGTGGGGAGTTTGTAGTAAGGATATGCGGGAGTGTACGTCGTCACCACCGCGCCGCCGCGGGCTTTGAGCGCCGCCGCAGCCTCTTCGGTAAGATGTGCGCCGTGCTCGATGGTGTCCACGCCGCCGAGGGCTGCGATCTCCACCCCTCTCGGGCTTTGGACGTGCGCGGCGACCTTTTTGCCGAGGGCGTGCGCCATGTCGCAAGCCGCCTTCACCTGCTCTTCCGTCATCTTTACCTCGCCGGGCTCGCCCTTCTTCTTCGCGTCGGTGACGCCGCCCGTGATGCATATCTTGATGAGGTCGGCACCGTTTTTCACGTTCTGATCCACCAGCGCCGCGAACTCCGCGGGAGTGGACGCCGTGAGCGCAAACGTACCGTCGCCGTGTCCGCCGGGTGCAGTGAGCGCAGGACCCGACGCCACGAGATTGAGTCCCGCCGCCTTGCCTTTGCCCTTCCTTATGCCGTCGCGCACGATGAGATCGGAATATCTGAAATCCCCCAGCCCGCGCAGCGTGGTCACGCCGGAATTGAGTTCCTGCGCGCAAGCGGAAGACACCAGCATTTTCAGCACCGCGAGCCCGAGAGCGCTGTGCACGAGTTTGAGCACCAGCTTCTGCGCTCCGCCGCCCGAGATGACCTTGCTGGGCGCGCCCGTGCCGAAGAGGTGGGCATGCGCGTTGACCAGCCCCGGGAAGACATACTTCCCCGCCGCGTCGTACACCTTCATCCCCGTCTTGTCGCCGCCCGCGGGCGCGATGCGGGTGATGATGCCGTTCTCGGCAAAGATATCCACGCCGCGCACGACGGCGCAGTCCGCCTTGACGTCTACCATATTGCAATTCGCAAACACGACCTTTGTGTTCTTCATCCGTAATTCCTCCGACGCGCACCTGTGCGCGCGTGCTTTGACTTAATTATACAACGCCTGCGCCGAGAGGCAAGCGTTTGAAAAAAATTGAACGTTCATCGAACACCCGTATGTGTGATAAGCCCGACTTTTAATGTCGTGTGTCAAAAAATTTCGCCGTTGACACCTTGTCGGCTTGATGTTATATTACCAGCGGGGATAAAGGCACATAGGGGTCTTTATCCTATTTTTTTTAGGAGTAATATTATGCGAGGAAAGAAAATTGCAGCCCTCACCGTGGCTGCTATGCTGTGCGCCGTGATCTGTCTTGCCGCGCTCACCGCGTGCAACGATACGGCGTCCGTCGCGGGCAAGGGCGTCGAAAAGCCCGAGAACGTGTTCGTCAACGACCTCGACACCGTTGACGGCACCGACCTCACCGACAGCGCCACGGTCTCGACCAGCTCCGCCCACGGGTCCGCAGCTAACCTCACCGACGGCGCCACCGACACCGCATGGACGGCGGAAGGCATCGACGGCGAGTGCATCACGATCACCTTTGACACTGCGGTCACCTTCAACACCGTGGTGCTGCGCGAGAACGGCAACTACATCACCGGTTTCCGCTTCGAGGCAGAGACCGAGGACGGCAGAGAGGAATTCTACCGTCAGGACAGGATGGAGCGCTATCGCTACTGCTCTTTCGATGCAGTGACCGCCACCGAGCTCTACATCTCCATCGACGGCGTGAACGAAGGCAGGAACATCTCCGTCTCGGAAGTGGAAGTGTACAACCTCGCTCCCAAGACCTATGAGGACGAATTCCGCGTCTTTGCCTACTACAACGTCGGCGATTTCAGGAACCCCGCGCTCGACAAGGCGCAGCTCACCGCACAGCTTGACGTCGTGACGGACATCATCCTCTTCGAGTACGTCTATTGGAACGCGGAAGGCGAGCTCACCTTCACCCGGCGCGACTCCGAGTCGGCAGACGTCGCCTCCACCGCTTACCTCGAAGAGGCGATCGCTTATATCAAGAGCTGCAATCCCGACGTCAGGATCTGCCTCGACATCCTTCCCGGGAACAAAGCCGCACACGGTCTGCCGGAGTGCACCGAGAACCTCACGAACAACATCGCGGATCTCGTGCGCGAGCTTGACGTGGACGGCGTGGAATTCGACTGGGAATATCCCTCCACTCCCTCCGAATGGAAGGCATACGGCGACATGATGCTGGCGCTCAAAGAGAAGATAGGTGAGGAAGGCAGATACGTCTCCGTCGCCCTTTCCAACTTCAACGTCGGGTTCGACAAGGAGCACATCGAAGGCATCGACTTCGTGCAGATCATGGGTTATGACCGCTTCGACCCGGACGGCAACAACTCTTCCTTCCGCAGCGGAGCGTACCTTCCCATGCGCTACTTCGTCAACCTCGGCTTCAAGCCCTCCCAGCTCGTCGCGGGAATGCCCGCCTACGGCAGACCCGACAACGAGACCGTCGGCGAATATTGGACGAACTATTATCACAACGGCGGCGAAGTGTGGGCGGACGAAGACAGAACGCAGGAATTCACCAAGTGGGACAACGTGCAGTATCTCACCTATGGAGGCATCGACATGAAGGTGTACGTCACGGGCGGCGCAATGGCTTACGACAAGACCGCCTACGCCATCGAACAGGACTTTGCAGGCGTCATGGTCTTCCGCAACCTCATCGACTACCCCATGGACGACGACCGCAGTGTCATCCGCGCGATCGGCGAAGCCATAGACGCGCTCATAGCGCAATAAAGGGGGTGTGAACATGAAAAAACGTAATGTTAAACTCTTGATCACGGCAACATTGCTCATCCTGTGTCTTGCCCTTTCCGCGGTGCTGTTTGCCGCCTGCAACGGCGACGATCTCACTTCGGCATACGCCGAGGCACAGAAGAATTGGAGCGCGGCAAAGAACAAAGTCGTCTACGACACCCTCGTCATCGACGGCGAGCTGGGCAGCGGTGACTCCGCCGTGCCCGTCACCGTCACCGTCGAAGGCTATCGCGCCTACATCGGCGACGAGTGGGTGTTCGACTACAACCTCAAAGCGACGGGGCTCGAAGCCGTCGCGGGCGTGCTGGTCGGATCGGTGCTCGAAGGCACGGGCGCGGAGATCACCCTCTCCCGCTCCTCCGACGGCAACATCTCGCTCAAACTCGGCATCCCGTATCTCATCGAAAATGCGATCGACACCTCTTTCAACGAGTCCGTCGTGCGCGACTATCTCGCCGTCTTCGACTTTGCCGACAACACCTTCTACGATGCGGAGAACATCTCCGGCAGCGCCTCCGCATTCACCATCGATGCGGAGAGCTCCCTCGGCTACATCCTCTATCAGATCGCGCCCGCGCTCTCCCTCAACTTCAACTTCGACGTGCTGCCCATGCTGGAGAGCTGGCTCACCCTCGGCGACGTGACGGGAAGCGTATCGTTTGCGGACGGGAATTTCTCCGCGATGACCACCTCGCAGTCCGTCGAGCTTTTCCTGCCCGACGAGGACGCAGACTTCCTCGCCTACAACATCGACAACTTCCCCGACATACTCATCTCCTTCTTCGAGACCAAGAAGATAAGCATTGCGGGGTTCGTGGAGATCGACCTCTCCTCCGCTTGGGCGGAAGGCATCTCCCTCTCGGCAACGGTGGGAAGCTCTGCGGAATATCACCTGCTCGCTTCGGATGCGACATTCGACAGCGTGCAGGCGGACTACGACGCGGCACACTCCGAAAACTAAAAGAGCAACGCCCGCGCATTTGTGCGCGGGCGTTGCTTTTCTTGTCGGAGCGTGATATGATATAAACACGATCTTCGGATCTTTGGGGGAGAATTCGCTATGAAAAAAAGCAAGATCACTCTTTTGACCGCCGCGGCGCTGGTGCTTGTGCTCGCCTGCGGCATTCTGCTTGCCGCCTGCAACGACAACGGCGGGAAGATAGGTTCCATGGGCGTCGAACCCTTCCCTGACACATTCACCAACGACATTGACACCGTGGACTCCGAAAATCTGGCGGTAGGCGCCTCGGTCACCGCAGCGAGCGGCGGGGACGCGTCCGCCGTCCTCGACGGCGACAAGACCACGGCATGGACTGCGGCGGAGACTTCGGGTCAGTGGCTGGAGATCGCCTTGTCCTCTCCTGCGGACATCAACACCGTGGTCATCCGCGAGAACGGCAACTTCATCTCCGGCTTCGGCTTTGTCCTCCCCGACGAGGACGGCGTCTATCCCGAAGACATGGTTTCCGCCTCCTTCTACCGTCAGCAGGACAGGATAGAACGCTATCGCTACTGCACCTTCGCGACGCAGGAGGACGTCACCGAGTTCCGCATCTGGTTCGGCGGGACGGACGCGGGCAAGAGCCTCTCGATCGCCGAGGTGGAGATATACAACGTCGCGCCCAAGGAATATGACGGCGATTTCCGCGTCTTCAACTACTACACCCCGCAGGATCTGCAATATATGGAGCAAGCCGACCTCCTCGAGGACTTCGAGAGCGACACCATCACGGACGTCATCCTCATCTCCCTCGCCTTCTGGATGGAGGACGGCAGCATCGTGTATGCCGAGGATCCCGACCTCTACGACACCTCCGACCCGAACTACGATCCCGAACGCGATCAGTTCCGTTTCGTGGGCGATCACGAGGACCCCGACGGCTACTATAACGCCGCAATCCAAAAGGTGCACGACGCCATCGCCGCGCACGTCGCGAGAGGTGGCAGGGACATCAACATCTGCATAGATTTTTATCCCAAGATCGTAACGCAGAACGGACTGCCCGCCAACGAGGACGCCCTCGTTGAAAGCATACACACCCTCATCGTCGAGGACGACCGCGTGGACGGCATCGACATCGACTGGGAGTATCCCACCGGCGTCTCCGAATGGAAGGCATACGGCGATATGCTGGTCGCGGTGGACGAGGACTTCGACGCCTCGGGCAAGAACAAATATATCTCCCTCGCCCTCTCCGCCGACAACGTGCGCCTGACGCAGGAACAGGTGGACGCCATCGACTTCGTACAGATGATGGCTTACGACCGCTTCGACATCGTGGACGGCAACCACTCCTCATTCCGCAGCGGTGCCTATTCCTCCATGCGCTACTTCGTCAATCTCGGCTTCGAGCCCTCGCAGCTGGTGCTGGGCACCCCCCTCTACGGACGCCCCAACACTTGGGACACCATATGGACCAACTACGGCTACGGCAGCGAAGTCTGGTCTACGCAGGACAAGGCGCCTTACACCTATTGGGACAACGTGCAGTGGCTTTATTTCGACGGCAAAAACACCGATGGCGAACAGTATGACGGCTCCGTGCTCACGCAGGTGTGGGTGAACGGCGCCGCCCTCATCGCCGACAAGACGGCGTACATCATCGAACAGGGCTTCGCCGGCATCATGCTGTGGAGAGAGTCCACCGACTTCGCTTGGGATGACGTCGACGTCAACGGCATGCCTCGCTCGGGGCTTCGCGCCATACACGACACGGCATCGGCTAGAATAGTCGGATACGGAGAATGAGGAGGTAAACGCTATGAAACGCACACTTAAACTGCTTGTTGTGACATCTCTGCTGCTTTTGAGCCTTGTCGGTTCCCTTCTCGCTCTCACCGCCTGCGACGAGGATCTTGTCACCCGATACGCCGCCGCAAAGGACGCATGGGATAAGGCGGAATACAAGATGAGCACGGATACGGGCGTCATCGACGCCACTCTCGGTAGCGGCGAGAATGCCCTGCCCGTCACTCTCACGCTCTCGGGCAAACGCGTGTATCTGGGCGACACCATGCGCATGGATTACAGCGTCAAACTGACGGGCATCGAGGACATCGCGGGCGGCACGTTCGGTTCTGTTGTCGAAGACGGTCTCGATGCCGACATCACCGTCATAAAGGAGGCGGACGGCGTCTACACCCTGAACGGGCTCATAATGGGACTCCCGCTCCTCAACGCCACTTTCACCGAGAGTGCGATGAAGGACACCATCCCCGTGCTCGACTTCGCGGCTGCCACATTCTATGACCCAGAGGCGCTCTCCGGCAGCGGCAGCTCCTACACCATCCCCGGCGACACTTCTCTCACATGGATCCTCGATCAGGTCGCGCCCATCCTCGCATATGACGCGGGCTACGACATCATGCCCATGATCTACGACTGGATCGACTTCGGCGACGTGACCGGCTCCGTGACCTTTTCGGACGGCAACTTCGCCGCAATGACCACCTCGCAGGACATCACGGCGTTCATGCCTTATGAAGACGCTGAATTCCTCGCCTACAACGTGGAATTCTTCCCGAGGATACTCTTCAATCTCATCGAGAACAAGACTATCGACATCAACGGACTCATCACCCTCGACTTCTCCGACGCCATCGGCGAGGAAGGCATCCGCATCGAGGGCAACGTATCCACTTCCGCACAGTACACGCTGCTGTCTGCGGACACCACATTCGAGGATATTTTCGGCGACAACATCTGACCGATATCTTCTTTACGCAAACCGCTCCTTCGGCAAGGGGCGGTTTTTCGTCCCCCGAAACGGGGAAAACACAGGGATGCGTGAGCCGTGCTCTGCGGCGACACGAGCAAGATCATTAGAAAAAATTCCGAAAAAGGACGCAAATTCCGTCTGCTGGGCAGAAACAGGGCGGAGGACGAGACCCCGAGCATCCTCTTCAAGGATGCCGCCGCGCTCTACATCGAGTTTTCAACGGCGGCGACCGCAGCGGAGACTGCCATAAAACGTATGCGCATCTTTGTGCAATTCTTCCTTCCCGCTTTCGGCGAGAGGAACATCGCCTCCATAACTTCCGCCGACATCTACAGGTGGTTCGACGCCCTTCTCACCGCAAACAAGCCGGGAGGCGGCACCTACGCTCCGCGCACCCTTCACTCCATCTGGGGGCAGTTGCACACATTCTTCGGCTGGTGCTCCATGCGCTACGCCGTCCCGAACCCGATGTCAGCCGCAAGGATGCCGCGTACACCGCCCACCGAACGTAACGTTTCTTTCTGGGAAGTGACGCAGTTCCGCGCCTTCATCGACCACGTGGACGACGTCACTTGGCGCACGTTTTTCACCTTTCAGTACTACACCGGCTGCCGCATAAGCGAGACCCTCGCATTGCAGGAAAAGGACTACACGGACGACGCCGTCAGAGTGGATAAGAGCCTTTCCAAACGCACGCTCACCGACGACTTTTTCGAGAACAAATCCACCAAGACGGGCAAGCGGCGCACCGTCCCCCTCCCCCGCCTCTTGCAGCGCTCCCTCGACGAGTACATCGCATGGAAACGCGCGGGCGGCATCCCCGACGCCTTCCTCTTCTGCAACGAGCGCGGTGAACACCTCCCCCACAGCACCATCCGCCGCCGCTTCGACTTCTACACCGAGGCGGCAGGGCTCCCGCGCATCAAGATCCACGACCTACGCCACTCCTACGTCTCCCTGCTCATCCACAAGGGCGCGAACCTTGCCGTCATCGCCTCCCTCATCGGCGACTCCTTCGAGCAGGTCACCAACACCTACGGGCACATGTACGAGAGCGACAAGATCAACGCCGTCCGCCTCCTCGACCGCGACTGACCCCGCAGACTACAAAAACGCCCCTTTGGGGGCGCCGATTTTCGGGTCACGCGAGGTTGGTTGCAAGCCCGCTTCTCGCTTCCGCGGCGCGCTTGTTCTCTGCGCGGCGCTGTTTTGCGCGCTCCCGTTCCAATCTGCGGCAATACGCCTCGTCGCGCGGCAGCACCGTGATGAGCAGCGCCTCTTCAAAGACAAAAAGATAGTCCCTGTACAGCACCACGTCCCTGCCAGCATACTCCTCGGCGAACGCCTCCGCCGCCTCTTCCCTGCGCCCGAGATAGGCGTCTGCCGCCGCTCCCGCCTCTCCGCGATGTACGCCGAGACGCCACGCACACTCCGCAAAAGCCATGCGCTTCTCCGCGCTCTTCATCCTCGGCACGCGCTCCTTGATCCTCTTGTCCGCATGTTTCGTGATCGCTATCATCTTGTTTTCCTCCTTGTCATATATCTCTCGCGGCTCTCGCCGCCATTTCCTCGCCCGCGCCATAATTTCACGGCACTCGCTCCGCCGCCTGCTACTCGCCCTTCGCGACGCCCGACGCCCCTTTTCTTCGTCCGCATTATTCATCCGTTTACCAACGCACTTTCTCTTGCCACTGCCGTCGCCCTTTGCCGCCTTCCGCGCGGAGACGATATCTTCCTCTCCCGCATCCGTCACAAGCTGTATTCACTTAAAGTACCCCAACAGCGCTTTGAAGAAAAAGTACACTACAAATATCACAAACAGAATGCCGACCATGATCCGCTCTTTTAGACGCCCCGCGTCTTTCGAGGCAGTTTTCTCCCCACCTCGATCATATCCTACCACACCTTACGCACCAAAAACGTCCCACAACCCACCGCCTCGCACAAATTTTTCTTCATCCCCCACCGACGAAATAAAACCGCCTCCCATCCATCCGCCGTATGAAATGATCTCAACGCGTAAATGTCGCAAGATCTGTCACACCCCGTTGGAAAAGATGCGGAAAGCTACGAAACTTTGCGCAAAACACTTATAATAAAGCACCCCGCAGTGCGGGGTGCTTGGGTCGTGGTTGGTTGGCGGGGTGACGTCGGGTGTCAGTCCTTGGCGGAGGGGGCGGGGGCGCCGCATTCGGAGCAGAAATTGGCGGTGGATGAGAGAGGGGCGCCGCATTCGGGACAGGCGGGCGCGGGATCTTCCGCGGGGTTTGCGGGTGGCGCAGCCTGTGCGGGCGGAGTGTCCTGTGCAAGCGGAGCGGTCTGCCCTGCCTGTCTGAACATTGCAGCCTCGTTTGCCGCGTAAAGCTCTGCCGCCTTTTTCATGGCTGCGGGCATATCGGAGGGGCTGACGCCGGCTGTCGCTGCCGCAACGGGGCTGAAAAGCGCGGCGTAGCTGCGGATCGCTTCCTCTTCCGAGAGCTCCACGCCGTCCTTGACCAGCACCGTATCCGCGACGAGTCGATAGCCTTTGAGGTTGCCCGTCTCGATGAGTTTCCGTGCCGCATCCGCAGCGTTGGACGCATAGCCGAACACGGTGATAAGAGGGACGATGTCGCGCATGGAGATCATGTCCACGATCCTGCAAAGCTGTGCGCATACGCCATACTTCTGCATCACGATCATCGTGGGCACGGCGGGGATGATGAGCAGACTGAACTGGAAAAGGATCTTGTAGGTCTTCTCCAATTTTTTGCATCTGCCTTTGAGGTCCGGGACGATATTCTTGAGGTTTATGGTGTTCATGGCATCCTCCGAAATCATGATAACACACTTCCCGCCGCCTGTCACCCCCGTCTTTTCTCCCGAAAGGCGAAGCGAACGCATATGCGTCCGCCTTGCCGTCTTTTTAGCACCCCTTCCCGAAAGCGGTCAGTTGTAAGGGATTATCTTGACGTCGCCCGCCGTGAACTCCGTCTCGGAGCGGATGATGTCGTAGATCTGCGCCGCCTGTTCGGCGGTGAGCTCCGCGGCTCCCACGACGACGTTCACTCCGCTGTCGCTCATGGTGACGATGGCATCATCGAAGCCCTTCGCCTTGACGAGAGCCTCCAGCTGGAGCTCCGACTCCATGCGCTCGACGAGCCCGAGTTTCTGTTCCTCCGCCGCCGTCTTCGCCTCTGCGGAGCTGGTCTCGGAGGTGATTATGGCGTCGAGATAGAGGAATTCGGACTCTCTCGCCGCTTCTCTGTCACTGCGATAGGCGGCAAAGAAGGTCTCGGTCACGACGCCGGCGTCGATGGGATCGGACGTCGTCAGCCTATCGTTGAGCGCCCAGTTGAGCACACCGGTTGCGACGAGCAGAGCGACCATCACCGACAACACTAGGATCTTCTTGGTTCTGGGTTTTATTTTCATACTGTCCTCCATGACTCATTTCATTGCGTAGACATTGACGATATTTTTGTCCACGCCCATTGCCGTTGTCACCGCCGAAAGGAGCCTGAGCCTCACGGCTATATCCTCCGCGCCCTCCGCGATCACGATGACGCCGATCACTCTTTCCTCGTCGTCGCGCGTGATCATGGTCTCCACCCTGCCCACACCTTCGAGCTCGCGCAGTACGGATGCGAGGCGGCTTTCGTCGGGATCCGCGACGGAGGAAGACACCTCTCCGTCCCCCGCGCCGAGGGCGTTCTCGGTCGCCACGGTAGAATATATGAGCAGGGCGATGGCGATTATGAATGTCGCGGCGATGAGACGGATGTTTTTTATCCCTTTCAGCTTTTTCACCACGGAAGAACCTTTGATCCTGTCCGCAAATCCCGTGTGTCTCTCGTCACGCACTTCCACTCTTCACTCCTCCCGCCGCAGTGACGTGCACCGCGCATCCCGCCGCGAACGACAGCTCCCTCACCGTCTTCTCCGCGCTCGATATATGTCTATTCCACTCCCCCTCTGGCAGAACCGAAAGATCCAAAACGATGTTTATCTCGTCGATTTCCGACACAGAACCCTCTTTTATGACAATTTCCGCATCGGCATCATATCCCTCGTCTTTGAGGGCGTCCTCCACGCGCAGAGCGCATTCTCTCGCCCACTCCGCCGCAGTCTCGTCCACGAATCCGTAATCGGGCGCGAGGTCGGAATAGGTGGGCTCCCAATTTTTAAGAGCGCGTATCACGCCGGGCAGCGGCGACACCACCACGAATATCACCAGCAGCGAAAATGCTCCTTTGACGTACTTCCCCGTCTGCCCCTCCGGCAGCAAGATCTCGAGCAGCACCCCCAGCGCTATAACTCCCGCGATCGCGGTCATCCACGCAGTCAGCATCTCACACCCCCGGATTGAAACTGCCGATGACCAGCATCAGCACCACAAAGAACATGAACCCCACCCCCACCAGCGCCGTCACCAGCAGCGTACTGTTGTCCGCAAGCGCCGCAAGCACTTCGGACGTGCGCTTGTCTCCCATGGGTTCGGTGACCGCAGCGGCAAGGCGCAGGGCGAGTATGTAGGAGGCAAGACGCACGAGCGGGAACAACACCACGGCAAGCAACACCGCCACTCCCGTCACTCCGACGGCGTTTTTCACCAGCACGAGGGAGGCGGTGACGAGGTCGAATCCGTCCGATACGTAGCCGCCCAGAATGGGGACGTAGCTGGATACGGCGAATTTTGCCGCATTGAAGCTCAATCTGTCCGTGACGCCTCCCGCTATGCCCTGTGCGGTAAGAAAAGTGCCGAAGAGTCCGAACACGATGCCGACGAACCACCCCGCCCCCGATTTGAAGAGCTTGGCGAGTTTGCCGAGTTTCACGTTTTCGGAGACGTTCCCTACGACGGAGAGGACAAGCGCCGCGACGAACGCGGGCACGACGACGTGCTGCACCGCCTTGATGACCGTGCCCGAAAGCACCGCCATGAAAGGCTGATATACGGCGGCTCCGCTCGCGCCGCCCACCGCAGAAAGCAAGGTGAGTAGCACGGGGAATACGGCGTCCGAAAAGGATGCCAGCGCGTCCACGGTGCGCGTCACCGACAGCACCACTCCGACAGCCCCCGAGGCAAGGATGACGATGACCGCCGAGTAGCACACGATGTGCACCACTTCTCCCGTGGACTTTCCCGAGAACCCGGAGGACATCCCCGCCAGCATACTCTTCAAAAGGCAGATGATCACGACGGAGAGAAGCCCCGGCAGAAAACCCAGAAAGTAGCTGCCGAACGCGGACAACAGCGCCGAGAGGAAGGAGCCGAAAAAATCGCGCGGTTCGCCGTCGGTGATGCTCTTGAGCGCGGAGGCGATGTCGTCTATCCCCACGGCAGCATACTCGTCCTCGCCTAGAGACGCGATGAAGTCGTCGAAGAGGTCGGTGTCCAGCCTGTCGATGACCCCGTCGACGCTGTCGGCGAGGTCCTCCGCGACGTTTTCCTGCGCGTCGGAGAGCGCGAGCGCGATCCCGCCGTTTGCGCATAACAAGGCGATGAATAGCAAAAATACGCAGATTAACACCGCAATTATGAAAATTCGCTCTTTTCGCCTCTTTCTCGCGAAACGTAGGCGGAGCGACGGAGCGAGTCCCGCGGTCATACCAACTCCATCAATCCGCCCACAACGTCAACCAGCGCGGTGACGACGGATATGCTCATAAGGAAGATGACGATCTTCCCTCCCAACTGCAGCTTTTGTGCGACGGAGGCGCAGCCCGCGTCCGTGGCGACGGAGGCGCTGTATTCGGTGAGATAGCCTATGCCGATGATCTTGAGGACGGCGGAAAAGACGCGGTCGTCTATGCCGCTCTTTTGAACGAGTTCGTCAAAGGCGAGGATGGCGCTTTGCAGCGAGCTCAACAGTGTGATGACCATCACGATGCCCGTGCCTATCACCGCAAACGCCGCAAATTCGGGCTTCGCGGTGCGCAGTACGCTCACTGCCACGACACCGATGAGAGCTATACCGATAAGCTTGACCAACATCATGTGAGCGAGAGGATGTTTTTCACGGTGTCGAAGAGCCCGCCCACCATGTCCATCACCAGCACGATGACCACGATGAGCCCCGCGAGCGTGGCGAATGTCGCCATATCGTCGCGGTCGCTGCGCTTCAGGATGATGCAGACGATGGCTGTGAGCAGCCCCACGCCCGCGATCTTGACAATGATATCGACCCCCATTTCACCTCCTCTTACGCCAGCATCACGATGAGCGCTATGCCGAGCAACACGGCGAGCTTGAAGTACATGCCTCCGAGGCGTCTGCTCTCTTCGGCGCACTTTGCGCGTCTTGCGCCGAAGTCCTCCTTCCAACGCCCCGCGGCAGCCAGCTGATCGGAAAGCGGCGTGGTGCCGAGAGCGGAAAGGAATTCCCGCAACTTCTTCTTCTCATCGGGTTTCAGTTTCGCGCTTTCGGCGGCGGAGGCAGCGGCGCCCTCCTGCGTCCCGCCCAACGCGAGCGCGGCGGAAAAACGCTGCAACACTCCCGCGAACGCGCCCTTCCTGCCCTCCGCGAAACCCGCTATCGCCGCATTGAGCGGGGTCTTGCGGAAGCCGAGCTCGGAGGTCAGATAAGCGGCAAACGCCTCGGCGTCGGCAAAGAACTTCTCCCTCTCGATGTAGTGCCGCCTGATAAGCACCCCGCCGTAACAGCAGATAAGTGCGAGCAGCCCGCCCGCGACAAGCCGCAGTATGTCCGCCGTCACGAGAGCCTCTCCTTTAGCTCCCCCGCCGTCAGCACCTCTTTCGGCGTGCCCGCGCGCGGGCGCGGCGTTAGCACGACACACGTCTCCGCCACGGCGGCAAGCGGCGCGAAAGCGGACGCACGAAACACCGCCTCCGCGCTTTCGCCGTGTATGGAGGCAAACACTTTGACACCGCTCCTTGCGATGTCCGCCACCGCTTTCGCCTCTTCCGCGCCGAATATCTCGTCGGTGACGATAACCTCCGGGCTCATCGCGCGTATGGTGTTGGCATATGCCGTGAGTTTGTCCACGCCGCTCACCACATCGCAGTCGCCGACGTCGAGAGAGGGCACTCCCCTTTCCGCGGCAGCCAGCTCGAAGCGCTCGTCGATGATGAGAGTGTTCCGCTCCCGCGAGGACAGCCGCGCAAGTTCCCGCAACAGTGTGGTCTTGCCTCCGTAGGGCGGCGAAATTACGAACGTGTTGCCCACTCCCCCGCCGAATACGGCGTACGACACCTCGCGGGGGACCTCTTTCACCTCATGGGGTATGCGCACGGTGAGGAAGGCTATGTGTTTCATCGTGAGCACGTGCCCGCCTTCCACGACACCCTCTCCCGCCACGCCTATGCGTATGCCACTCTTCGCCATATATCCTTTCACCAGCTGATCGTTGACGGCGTAGAGGGAAAAGTCGGACGCCACGGCAAGCACTCGTTCGATGTCGTCGCGGCGCACGACGAAGGGCGCTCCCGACGGCAATTTCGCCGCCCTGCGCTCCCCCGCCGTCAGCACCACAAGAGGTCTCCCGACCCGCATACGCAACTCGGTGACCTCTTCCTCCGCGGCAACGGCAGCCACCGCCGCCGCTACGACACCCGTGACCAGTCCCTGAAACATACTAAAAGATATGACCGCCGCTCCCCTGCAACACCCCCGCCGCATCATTCGACATAAAAAGAAAAAACGCCCCGCACACCGTGCGAGGGTGTTATCTAAATGCGCACGTCGTTCACGAGGTATCGAACAACACCCGCTCGGGAGGGTGCGGCGGGCTCGGGCTAATTTAACGGGTGTATGTCCCTTGACATGGAAGCATTGCTCCCCCTCCAACCCGGGGACCCCACAAAATTGCCTGCGGCGATTTTGCGGGGAGCCCCATTCGGGAATTCCTCCCCCACTCGGGAAGAGTGCAGTTCCCTAACATTGGAGTATTGTTTACCCCCTTCCCGCGGGTTTCGTCGTACTCAAACGTGAAATAGAGTACACGTCTCGCGGGGAAAGTTGTTCCCCCTCCTTCCCTTCGGGCTTTCCTCCCCCACTCGGGAAGAGTGCAGTCCTCCTAAAATGCGGGATACACTTTTCGTCCTTCTTGATATAGTTTAAGTTTCGCATAGAGATGATCGAGCGGCGAACAGTACTCACTGAACATCGCTCGCGGGGAGAGGAAGGCGACTCGACGCGCACGGCGCCCGTGTCTATTTAATGTTTCGTCTAGCTTGCGAGGTCGCATTTCGCGCCGCGGCGTTCAAGCGGCGGCTGCGCCGCCTGTGAACGCTTGGGTGAGCGGCGCGTTGTTCCGTCCCCGAAAGAGAGACGTCGTGCTCGGGGACGCCTTATCAAACGTTTATTGCGCTGACGCTCTCATTTGGATGCAGAACGCGAAAGCACCCCTTTTCAGGCGAGGCGCGTACTAAACCGTACGTAACGAGCCTGAAAAGGGGTGCTGACAAAGTTGTGCGCCAAATGAGAGCGTCAGTAGTTGTTGCGGGGGGTGTAGCGCGTATGCAACAACTCATGCGCAAGGTGAGAATTGGGCTTGCCCAAGAACTCATCGTAGAGCTGCTTGACGACGGGATTCTCGTGGGATTTGCGCAGCTTCATCTTCTTGTCGGTGTCGTAGATCGCCTTGGCGCGGAGCGCGGGGACGTCGACGGTGTTGCGGACGAAAGCGCTCTTGATGGGCTGACCGCCGCCGTTGACGCAGCCGCCCGGGCAGGACATGATCTCGATGAAGTGATAGTCGGCTTTGCCTGCGCGCACGAGCTCCATGAGCTTGCGGGCGTTGGCGAGGCCGCTTGCGACGGCGACTTTGACGGTGGTGCCGTCGATGTCGTAAGTGGCTTTCTTGATGCCCTTGGTGCCTCTCACCTGCTTGAAATCGACGGAAGGCGCCTCTTTGCCTGCGACGATCTCGTAGACCGTGCGCAGCGCGGCTTCCATGACGCCGCCCGTGGCGCCGAAGATGAGACCCGCTCCCGTATAGATGCCGAGGGGTTCATCGAATTTCTCGTCGGGGAGCTCGGTGAACATGATGCCGCAGCGCTTGATGAGCTTGGCGAGCTCGCGGGTGGTGATGGCAATGTCGATGTCGGGCACGCCTGCGGCGTTCTCGTTGGGTCTGCCCTTCTCGAACTTCTTCGCCGTGCAGGGCATGACGGAGACGACGACGATGTCCTCCGCATCCCAACCCATCTTTTCGGCGTAATAGGTCTTGACGATGGCGCCGAACATCTGCTGGGGGGACTTGCAGGTGGAAAGATTGCCCAAAAGATCGGGGAAGTTGTGCTCGCAGAACTTGATCCACGCGGGAGAACAGCTGGTGATCATGGGCAGTCTGCCGCCGTTACGCAGCCTGTCGAGGAACTCTGTGCCCTCCTCCATGATGGTGAGGTCCGCACTGAAGTTGACGTCAAAGACGTTGGCAAAGCCCATCCTGCGCAGCGCGGCGACCATCTTGCCCTCGACGTTGGTGCCGATGGGATAGCCGAACTCTTCGCCGAGCCCCACTCTGACGGAGGGTGCGACGCCCACGACAACGTGTTTGGTGGGGTCTGCAAGCGCGGCGAGGACGTCGTCGATCTCCTCACGCTCGGTGAGGGCTCCGACGGGACAGACGGAGATGCACTGTCCGCAACCCACGCAAGGCACTTCGGAAAGAGGCTTCTCGAAAGCGCAGCCGATGTGCGTATCAAAACCTCTCGCATTCGCGCCGATGACGGCGACGGACTGATATTTGGCGCACGCCGCGACGCATCTGCGGCAGAGCACGCACTTGTTGTTGTCGCGCACGATGTAGGGCGTGGACGAGTCGATGACGTACTTGTTGGTGACACCCTTATACTTGTGTCCGTCGCAGCCGAGCTCGAGGGAGAGCTTCTGCAGCTCGCAGTTGTTGTTGCGCGAGCAGCTCAAGCAATCCTGATTGTGGTCGGAAAGGATGAGCTCGACAGTGGTCTTTCTGCTCTCCATGACCTTGGGGGTGTTGGTGAACACCTCCATACCCTCGCTGACGGGATAGACGCAGGACGCGACGAGGCTCCTTGCACCCTTGACTTCGCACACGCACACGCGGCAGGCGCCGATGGCGTTGATGTCCTTGAGATAGCAAAGCGTGGGGATGCGGATGCCCGCCTCTCTTGCCGCCTCGAGGATGGTGGTGCCCGCCTCGACGCTGACGGGGATATTGTTTATTTTCAGATTAACTTTTGCCATATCCTCTCTCCTTTACTCCTTGACGATGGCGCCGAAGCGGCAGGTCTCCATGCACACTCCGCACTTGATGCACTTGGACGGATCGATGACGAACTTGGACTTGATCTCGCCCGAGATCGCACCGACGGGACACTTCCTCGCACACGCCGAGCAGCCCTTGCAGTCATCGGTGATGGTGTAGCGGGCGAGCCCTTTGCAGACGTGGCAGGGGCACTTCTTGTCCACTACGTGCGCGATGTACTCGTCACGGAAGTAGCGCAGGGTGGAAAGCACGGGATTGGGCGCGGTCTGTCCCAGTCCGCACAGGGAGTTGGCTTTGATGTAGTAGCACAGCTGCTCCATATCGTCGAGGTCCTGCAATGTCGCCTGACCCGTCGTGATCTTATCCAGATATTCCAGCAGTCTGCGGTTGCCGATGCGGCAGGGCGTGCATTTGCCGCAGCTCTCGTCCACGGTGAATTCGAGGAAGAACTTGGCGATGTCCACCATGCAGTTGTCCTCGTCCATGACGATCATGCCGCCCGAGCCCATCATGGAACCTATGGAAATGAGGTTGTCGTAGTCGATGGGGATGTCGAAGTGCTCCGCGGGGATGCATCCGCCGGAAGGACCGCCCGTCTGCGCCGCCTTGAAGTGCTTGCCGTTGGGGATGCCGCCGCCGATGTCCTCGATGACCTCGCGCAGAGTGGTGCCCATGGGGATCTCCACAAGACCCGTGTTGGTGATCTTGCCGCCGAGGGCGAACACCTTGGTGCCCTTGGACTTCTCGGTGCCCATGGAAGAGAACCATTCCGCACCCTTCAGGATGATCTGGCACACGTTGGCGTAGGTCTCGACGTTGTTGAGGATGGTGGGCTTGCCAAAGAGTCCCTTCACCGCAGGGAAGGGAGGACGGGGACGGGGCTCGCCGCGGTTGCCCTCGATGGAGGTCATGAGCGCGGTCTCCTCGCCGCACACGAACGCGCCCGCGCCGAGACGGATGTCAAGGTCGAAGTCGAAGCCCGTGTCGAGGATGTTCTTGCCGAGCAGCCCGTATTCCTTCGCCTGTTTGAGTGCTATGCGCAGCCTCTGCACCGCGATGGGATACTCTGCCCTGACGTAGATGTAGCCCTGATGCGCGCCGATCGCATATCCCGCGATCGCCATGGCTTCCAGCACCGCGTGTGGGTCGCCTTCGAGGATGGAACGATCCATGAACGCGCCGGGGTCGCCCTCGTCGGCGTTGCAGCACACATACTTGACGGGGCCGGGGCTCGCCGCCGCGAACTGCCATTTGAGTCCGGTGGGGAAACCGCCGCCGCCTCTGCCGCGCAGCCCGGACGCCTTGATGATGTCGATGACTTCCTGCGGCTTGAGCTCGGTGAGGCACTTGATGAGCGCCTGATAGCCGTCGTACGCTATGTATTCGTCGATCTCTTCGGGGTTGATGACACCGCAGTTGCGCAGGGCGACGCGGGTCTGTTTCTTATAGAAATTGGTGTCGGAGAGCGCCTTGACGGTGTGGGCGTCCGTCTTCTCTTTGTAGAGCAGACGCTGGACAAGCCTGCCTTTCACGAGGTGCTCGTCAACGATCTCGGCAACGTCTTCCACCTTCATGCCGCTGTAAAACGCGCCTTCGGGATAGACGATGACGATGGGACCCACCGCGCACAGACCGAAACAGCCCGTGCCGACGACGGAAACGTCGTTCTCGAGCCCGCGTTCCTTGACGAGGGTCTCGAACTCCTTCTTGATGGCGGCGCTGTTGTTGGAATGGCATCCCGTGCCGCCGCAGACCAAAACGTGACTTCTGACCATATTATCTCCTTACTTGTTGTCTCCGATCAGATATTCCGTGCAGACGTTGCCGTTGACGATGTGATTGGCAACGATCTTACGCGCCTTGTCGGGGTCGACGTGGATGTAGGTAACGGGCTCTTCGCCGGGGACGTGCACTTCCACGATGGGTTCCAGCGCGCACATGCCCATGCACCCGGTGCGCGTGACCTTGACGTTCTTGAGCTGCCTCGCCGCGACCTCGTCCACAAAGGTGTTGAAGACGGGTCTCGCGCCCGCGGAAATGCCGCAGGTCGCCATACCGACGACGATACGGGTCTCGCTTGCTGCGTCCTGATTGTCGCGCAGGTTGATCTGACCCTGCATCTTCTCACGGATAGCCTTGATGTCGGCTATACTTTTCATAGTGTCTCTCCTCCGATGTCGATCATGTTTTCTTTTATCATATCTCTGACGAACACGAGCACTTCAGGCTCCGAGACGGGCACTCCGCCCAGCTCCGCCTTCAGCTCGCGCGTGTCAAATACGAATCCTTTCCCCTCCACACTCACCTCGAAGCGGAACTCCGAGGGGCACTCTCCGCCTATGAGCGTGACCACGGTGTCGGCAAGGTCTCCTAGGGGGGCGCGGTCTATGTGGGAGAGCACGAATGTCGCCCTCACCGTCGTCCCGACGCCCTTTGCGGACGTCACCGAGAAACTGCCGCCCGCCATCTCCGCCGCCATCTTGAAGAGGGGGATGCCCATGCCCACCTTGCGCGTCGTCCGCGTCGTGGTGAAGGGGTCGGTCACTCTCTTCAAAAATTCCGCATCCATCCCGCAGCCGTCATCGGCTATCTCGATGGTGAGAAGGTCGTCCGCAGCCGCCACCGACACGCGCACGAGGGATGCGCCCGCCTTGACGGAATTCTCGCATATGTCGAGTATGTTGAGAGCAAGCTCCCTCACGCGTCACTTCCTCCCCTGCGCAGTCTGTCTATGAGGGCGTCTACGCTGCCCTCCGGAAGGTCTATCTCTCCCCTGTCGGACATATGCTCGAGGGTGTGCGCATCGCTGTCCACGATGACGAGCCTCTCCCCCGACCACTTCTTCAACTCCTCCTCGGAAACCCTCGATGAGAGCTCCACCGTGGGATATTCCGCGGGCACTGCGCCCAGCACGTTGAGCATACTGTTCGCGTCGCGGTCGATGTGAGCGGGCACCGCCACTCCCCCGAGGGAGAACGCCAGCTCTCTCACGTCGTCGCAGGAGATCGCGGCAGAGTCAAGGAGCATCCTCTCCTCCCGCCCGATGACGTTGTCGTCCTCGTCGAAATAGAGCTGCTCACCGAATATATCCGCCCTGTTCTTCCTCTCCGACACGGGGATGCGCGAGAAGAAATCCTCGAGTTCCCCGTAAGTGCGGAACATGCACAGCAGGTGTATGTCCTCGCTCGTCTGCACCTCGACGGCGGGCACCACTCTCACGCCGAACTCCTCTCCCGCACGGAGTGCGAGGGGGACGTGTCCTATGGCGTTGTGGTCCGCGATCGCCACGAAATCCAACCCCGACAAAGCCGCCTGACCAACGATCGTGACCGGCGTCATCTCCTCTTCCGCACAGGGAGAGAGGGCGGAATGTATGTGCAGATCATAGCGATACTTCATAGCGTTCCCGCACGAAAAAGATTTTTATGCATCTTTTTCTGCGGCTTTAACCTCCGTTTCGCGCCGCAACGAACGCGTCAGCCCAGATGACCCGCCACCTTCACCGCCGCCTCGAAGACGGGAAGAGAGGTGATGAGAAGGTTCACGTCGTTCTGCCCCGCACGCTCCGTGAGAGCTGCATCCGGCTCGGTGGACTCGCACAGCACCACCGCCGCGCAGTCGGTGAGGGTCGCCACCGCGCACACGTTGACGTTGCTCATCACGGTGAACCACGCGCTGTCCGCGGGAGCCTTGCCCATGACGTTGCTCAAGAAGTCGCCGCAATAGCCCGCGGTCACTTCCCTTTCGCCGTCGGCAAGCACGGCGATCTTCGCATCCAGAATGTCGGCAAGCTGCGAGACCGTCATTTGTTCCCACCCTTTTCCGCCTGCTGTCGCACGCACACGCTGTCGCGGGGGATGACACCTCCCACGAGGTCCTCCGCGAACGCCGTGCAGCTGGGAGCGCCGCAAAGTCCGCAGTCCACCATGGGCAGAGTTTTGAGTATTTCCTCTTTCTCCATGAGTTTGCTCAACGCGGCGAGGCGGTTCTCGTCCAATTTGAACACGTCTTTGAGCCCGGGATTCTGTTCCCACATGAACCAGTCGAGGGGTTTGCCGAGGGACTCAACGGTGTTGATCTCTTTTTTCAGTTTGCGGGTGAGATAATGCACCCTAGAGCGCGCGACGAAGGGGTTTTCCACATTCATAACGCCGCCGACGCAGCCGCTCACGCAGGCATTGAGCTCGATGAACTCCATGTCGCCGAGCCCGCCGTCCTCGAGAGCTTCGAGGATCTTGACACACTGCTCCACTCCGTCCGCGGCTATGGTCTTGATGCCGCCCGTCGCGTTGGCTTCGCCGCGGCTTATGCCCCAGCTGAGCCCGCCCGCGCTCATGCGGCAGAGAGGCTTCACTTCCTCCAGCTTCTCCATGGCGGGGACGATGCGCATATAGGCGTCGGACACCGAGAGCACGCGATCGACGTAAGGACGGTCTACGCCCAGCCCCATTTTCAGTGCGAACACCTTGGCGGGACAGGGAGAGATGAAGTAGACGCCGATGTCTTCCTCGGGCACTCCCTTTGCGACGGCGCGTTCCCTTGCGAGTTTTGCCGCCACGTCGACGGGAGCAAGGGTCGCGAGCAGATGGTCGCGAAGGTCGTGGTATTTCATCAGGATAAGTTCCAAAATCGCGGGACACGCAGTGGAGATGATGGGCGCGGGCATGGACTTTTCCTGCATGATCCTGCGCGTGACGTCGGTGATGTACTCCGCCGCCTCCCCCACTTCGCCGACGTCGTCGAAGCCTATCGCGAGCAGCCCGTTGAGGACGGTGTCGATGTTCTCGAGGTTGTTGAACTGCCCGTAGAAAGACGGCGCGACGAGCGCGATCTTATATTTGAAGTCGTCAAGATTGTCCCAAGAATCGTGGGAGGGCTTTTTCGCGTGATAGCGGCAGAGGCGTATGCACTCCCCGCAGCCGATGCATCTCTCGTAGGCGACGCTGGCTTTACCGCCGCGGACGCGGATGGCTTCCGTGGGACAGCGTTTCATGCACGTCACGCAGCCCCGGCACTTGTCGGGGTCGAGGGTGACGGTGTGCAGAGCCTTCTCGTCGAGGACGCACTTTATCTGCGATTTTTTTGCTGCCATCCGAAGTTTCTCTCCCTTCTCAACCGAAGAATATCGTCATGCGGACGGTGGTGCCCACGCCGACTTCGCTCTCGATGGAGAACTCGTCGGTGTACTTTTTCATGTTGGGCAGCCCCATCCCCGCTCCGAACCCGAGTGCGCGGATGTTCTCGGGAGCGGTGGACCACCCGGGCGTCATGGCGAGCTCCACGTCGGGGATGCCCTTGCCCTTGTCCGCAAGCACGATCTCTATACGGTCGAGATATATATCCGCGGTGGCGACTCCGCCGCCCGCGTGTATGACCATGTTGATCTCGCCCTCGTACATGGCGATGGCGACGCGTCTGATGTCCGCAGAGGGTATGCCCAGCTTTTTCAGCGTGCTCTTCACCTCTTCGGACGCCGTGCCCGCCGAGGCGAAATTGTCGCCGCTTACGGCAAACTCGAGGCGGATGCGGTCTTCACTCATCAGGCCGCCAACCCTGCCGCGTACAACTTGCCTGCCGCCTCATAAGTGCTCATGTCGGTGACGATGAACACGATGTTATAGTTTTCGGCGAGCTTGATCATGTCCGCATCCGGGCGCTTGCCGCACACGAACACGATGCACGCGATGTCCACCATCACCGCCGTGCGCACCACCTGCGGATTTACAAGCCCCGTGATGAGCACGCCCTGATCGCGGACGTAAGCCAACACGTCGCTCATCATATCGAAGGCGCACGCGGAGGCGATGTCGGTGTCTGCCGCGTCGGGCGAGCAAAGGATGCTGCCCTCCACGACGGAAGCGATGTCTCTGATTTTCATAGGTCCACTCCGTGCGCGGCGCGAGCCGCGTTGTACTCTGTCAGTCGCGGTACTTGGCCAGGATGCCGGGAATGTCCGCGGGGGTGAGCTTGCCGTAGACGTCGTCGCCTATGGTCATGACGGGTGCAAGCCCGCAGCAGCCGATACAGCGCGTGGAGCACAGCGAGAACTTCCCGTCGGAAGTGGTCGCGCCGTCCGAAAGCCCCAGCTCCGCCGCCAGCTTGTTGAACACGTCGCCAGAGCCTTTTACGTAGCACGCCGTGCCGAGGCACACCGCGACCGCGTGTTCACCCTTGGGATTGAGAGAAAACTGGCTGTAAAAAGTCGCCACACCGAAGACCTCTTCCAAAGACGCGCCCAACTCCTCGGCGACTATCTTCTGGACCTCGATGGGAAGATAACCGTAAATTTCCTGCGCTGTCTGCAGGGCGGGCATCATGCTGCCCGGCATATCCTTGATGGTGCGGAGCTCCGCACGCAGTTTAGCCTCTTGCGCGGCGGTGCCTTTGAACGCCACGGTCGTCAATTTGATCTGTGCCATATTTCCTCCGAAAACAACGTAAGCGACGCTTTCGCGCCAACGGAGTTATTGTAGCATAACCCCGAATAAATTGCAATGACAAAATCTTACGATTAAACGCGCGCGTGCAAGACGCGCGCTATGTGCACGCGCGTCATATCTTTTTGGGATGCCGGAGCGGAATAATACGAACCTGCCTCAGAGCAATTCTTTTCGGCGCTTTTGCACAGCCGAAACTTGCGGGTATGTATACTATTGCCTGCGTTCCGCCAGAGCAAAATCATCCGAAAATCTCTTGCTCTGAGGTGCGAGCAGTTCCGCGCCAGCCGATTTTTGGCTGAGCAAGGAAGTCGGCGCCGCTAATACCTGCCCGTATTAGCAAGGCGAATGACGCAGTTCAGGCGGAAATCGGCGACGCTGAACCCGGTTCGTATTATTCCGCTCCGGCATAGCGCAGAGGCATACGGCGTTTGTGCGCCGTCCTCTCCTCCATGCCCGCGATGCGGCGGCGCATACTCTCCGAGAGTTCCCCTCCCCTGATGTACGCCGTGATGTCGCCGTAGGTCACGCCCAACTCCGTTTCGTCCGTCTGCTCGGGGTAAAGCCCTGCGGACGGCGCCTTTTCGATGATGCTTGCGGGCGCGTCCAAAAAGCGGAGCATCTCGTAGATCTCGGGAACGGTGAGGTCGGCGATGGGGTCGAAGTCGTATGCCCCGTCCCCCCACTTGGTGAAGTAGCCCACCGTGTATTCGCAGAGGTTGCCCGTGCCCGCGACGAGATAGCCCTTCGCCTGACCGAGAGCGTAAAGCGTCGTCATGCGAAGACGGGGATTGATGTTGATGAGGGCGCTTCTAGCCGCACCGTTCTCCTCCCCTTCCGCAAGCCCGTCGCCCAGCGCCGCAACGAGGCTTTCCTTGACGGCGGTAAGATCCACCTCCGTCTGCTCTATGCCGAAGTGCCTGCCCGCGGCGAGAGCGTCGTCGCGGTCGGAGCCGTAGTTGGCGGAGGACTGACAGGGCATGATGACGCCCAGCACGTTCGGAGTCGCCATGCGGCAGAGAGCGCCCACCAGAGTGCAGTCCTTCCCGCCGCTGTTGCCGTAGATGATGCCCCTCGCGCCCGAGCTTTCCAGCACCTCTTTTATCCACTTCACGCGATTTTCGACATTTGTGCTAATATCCATATCCATGCCTCCGTTCTGCGGCTGTATTTCACCAAGCAATTATATTCCGTCCTTTAACGTTTTTCAAGCCAATTTTAAGCAAAATGGGGGTTGTATTTGCAAAAAAGTTGGGGTATAATGGTCTCGATCACAAAAAAAACCTCAAAAAGGAGTAAATTATGAGAAAAGCATTTATATGCCCCACCAAGTATGTGCAAGGCGAAGACGAGCTGCTCAACCTCGGCTATTTCGTCAAGACTTTCGGCAAGAAAGCGCTGCTCATCGCCCACAAGGACGACATCGCGCGCGTTCAGGACAAGCTGGACAAGACCGCCGCGCAGTATAAGGTGGAATTCATCCCCGCCAACTTCAACGGCGAGTGCTCCCGTCAGGAAGTCGCGAGACTGCAAGAGATGGCAAAGGCAAACAAGTGCGCCTGCACCATCGGTCTCGGCGGCGGCAAAGCCATCGACACCGCAAAATGCGTCGCCAAGGGCGAGGCTCTCATCATCTGCCCCACCATCGCGGCGACCGACGCTCCCACGTCCCACTCCGCGGTGCTCTACACTCCCGACGGCGCTTTCGACGACTATGCCTACTTCAAGCAGAGCCCCAGCGTGATCCTCATCGACACCAGCGTCATCGCGAAGGCACCCGTCCGCTTCCTTGTGTCCGGCATGGGCGACGCCCTGTCCACCTACTTCGAAGCAAGAGCGAACGTCCAGTCCTTCTGCGACGTCAACGCGGGTCTGCCCTGCGGCGCCGACAGAAAGAAGGGCACCCTGCTCGCCAGAGGCACCAACGCGGCATTCGCGCTCGCCACTCTGTGCTATCAGACCCTGCTCTCCGACGGCTATAAGGCGAAACTCGCCTGCGAGAGCAACGTTGTCACTCCCGCTCTCGAGAACATCATCGAGACCAACATCCTGCTCTCCGGTCTCGGCTTCGAGTCCGGCGGTCTTGCAGCGGCGCACGCCATCCACGACGGACTCACCGTGCTCGAGGAGACCCACAAGTACTTCCACGGCGAGAAGGTCGCATTCGGCACCATCTGCCAGCTCGTGCTCGAGAACGCCTCCGATGAGGAGATCAACACCGTCATCGGCTTCTGCCTCGAAGTCGGTCTGCCCGTCTGCCTCGAGGACATCGGCGTGCACGACATCGGCGACAGGCTGATGGAAGTTGCAGAGAAGGCTTGCATCCCCGATGAGTCCATCCACTTCATGCCCTTCCCCGTGACGGTCGAATCCGTCGCCGCGGCGATCCTCGCCGCCGACAAGCTCGGCCGCGACGCAAAGGGTTGCTGCTGCTGTGACTGACGTGAGAATGATTTGACACCAAAAGGCGGAGGCGGACCCACGTCCGCTTCCGCCCTTTGACTAAAAAGGAGACTGCAATGAAAAAGATCATCAACACTCCCGAAACCGTAGTCTACGATATGTGTCACGGGCTTGCCAAGGCGCATCCCGAACTCGAATTCGTGGAAAAGTATAAGATCGTCAAAAAGAAGGAGATCGACGAAAACAAGGTCTCCCTCATCTCCGGCGGCGGCTCCGGGCACGAGCCCGCACATGCGGGATTCGTCGGCAAGGGTATGCTGGACTGCGCCGTCTGCGGCGACGTCTTCGCCTCCCCTTCCCAGATCCAAGTGTACAACGCCATCAAGGAGTGCGCCACCGACAAGGGCGTGCTGCTCATCATCAAGAACTACTCCGGCGACTGCATGAACTTCAACAACGCGGCGGACCTCGCGCGTGAAGAGGACGGCATCAAAGTGGACGCCGTCTACGTCAACGACGACATCGCGGTCAAGGACTCCCTCTACACCGTCGGACGCCGCGGCGTCGCGGGCACCGTCTTCGTGCACAAGATCGCGGGCGCCGCTGCCGAACAGGGCAAGTCGCTTGACGAAGTGAAGGCTGTCGCGAACAAGGTCATCGAGAACGTGCGTTCCTTCGGCTTCGCTCTCACCAGCTGCACTCCCCCCGCAAAAGGCACCCCGATTTTCGACATCGCCGACGACGAGATCGAGTTCGGCGTGGGCATCCACGGCGAGCCCGGCAGGAAGACGGAAAAGATCCAAACGGCAGATGAACTTGCAAAACGTATCGTTAAAGACCTGCTTGAGGATGTCGGCGGCAAGAAGGGCGACGATATGGCGCTGCTCATCAACGGCTTCGGCGCCACCCCGCTCATGGAGCTTTACGTCCTCAACAATTCCGTCACGAACGAGCTCGAGAAGGCGGGCATTTCCGTCTACAAGACGCTGGTGGGCAACTTCATGACCTCCATCGACATGGCAGGCGCATCCGTCACCGTGCTCAAGCTCGACGACGAGCTCAAGGCCCTTCTCGATGCTCCCGTTTCCACCCCCGCTCTCTCTTGGGGAGGCGCGATGGACGCACAGGCGGAGGCAGCGGTGGAAGCTATGCACGCCATCGCGAAAGCCCTCGGCTACACCCCCGCGGAGCACGCTGCCGCGCCCTCCGCAAAAGCCGCAAAAAAGGATGCCAAAGCCGCAAAAAAGGCTGCCGTCTATGAGGTGAAGGGCAAACCCGTCGTGGGCGAGACCATCAACACCGCCGCGTTTGTCAAGATCGTGGACAAGATGGCGGACGTCATCATCGAGAACGAGGTCCCCTTCTGCGACGCGGACAAAATGGGCGACGGCGACTTCGGCATGAGCATCGCAAAAGGCTTCCGTCAGCTCAAGAAGGAATGGGCAACGAGGGATAAATCCGACATCGGCGCCTTCCTCCGCAGCTGCAGCGAGATCATCATGGAATACTGCGGCGGAGCAAGCGGTCCCATCTGGGGCAGCGCCTTCCGCTATGCAGGCAAGACAGCGGACGGCAAGGACGAGATCACTCTTGCCGACCTTGCCGACATCTTCCAAGCCGCGAACAAGGGCGTGTACGAGACGGGCAAAAAGTCCTTCGGCAAGGGCGCCGTCGTCGGCGACAAGACCCTCGTCGATGCGCTGAAACCCTGCGCCGACGCACTCGAAAAGGCGGCGAAAGACGGCAAGTCCCTCCTCGACGGCGTGAAGCTCGGCGCAGAGGCTGCTGTCGCGGGCGCGGAAAGCACCAAGACCGTCGTCGCAAAACTCGGCAGAGCGGGCACCGTGGGCGAGAAGTCCATCGGCTATCCCGATGCGGGAGCGTACGGGCTGGGCGTCATCTTCACGGAGCTTGCGAAATACATCGCCAAGATGTAAACCGTGTTTCAAAAAAAGTCGGAGGCACCCGCCTCCGACTTTTTCTTTTCCGCCTTTTCCCGCCTTGCGCGAGCCTCCGAAACGCGCATCCGGGATGACTTGTCCCCCCCTCTCCTCTCCCCTTTTCCGCAAAAAACTTTTACATAGGTTTTTCCGCGATATTTTCTTGACAAAACGCTCGCAAAACCGTTGACAAAAGTGCTCGGAAGCAATATACTATTTTCACTGTGCGGCCATGGCGGAACTGGCAGACGCGTACGTTTGAGGGGCGTATGGTTAACCCCGTCCGAGTTCAAGTCTCGGTGGCCGCACCAACGTCGTCGCAAGGCGCTATTAGCAAACACCCCGCAAAATTGCGGGGTGTTTGCATATGAGTCTGCGGCTCCTCTTCGCGTCGCAAAAATGCAAGCCGTTCATTCGCTCCTCGTTTTTCGCTTTGCTCTAAACTATCGCTCTTTCACTTATTTCCGCTCGCGGCGGAAATAAGTTGGATTTTAAGCAACAAATGTGCTGTGCTCTTTGCTTTGTCAAACACTAAAATTTGCTATCGGGAATATCTTTTTGCTTCTCCGTCAGTCCCGACACAACGCTACTTGCGATCGCGTATCGATTCCCTTTCCAGCACTATCGGGTCGATCTTCTTAAAAACGGGCTTATGCTGCGCGCCGTCGCGCAGCCCTTTGATCAGCGCATCCGCTATCATCTTACCCAAAACATCAATGGGATGCCCTATCGCGGTTATGTTGAGAAGATCTGCCCACGACGTATCGTCATATTGGATTATGCTTATGTCATCGGGGATCTTGAGTGACAGTTTTTGGACGGCTTTTACGGTGTTGAATCCGATCGTATCCGATACCGTGATGACAGCCGTCGGCGAGAACGCGAGCAATCTTGTGCATATTTTATCGGTGATGAATTCCTTATCTCCCATTGCAAACAACGAAGCGTCTTCTACGGTCAAACCGAAATCTTCATGCGCCTTTTTGAATCCGTCTACCCTCGTCTGCCATATGGCATTATCGAATCCTATCAGCATTATCCTACGGTGTCCGCTGTAAAGCAACCGACGCGCCGCAAGGTATGCTCCGTAATAATCATCCACCACGATACTGTCGAACTCGTCATACTGTTTCGTAAACAATTGCAAAATATAGACTCCTTGGCGGCTGAGCAATCTGGCGGTATCGGGATTGTAATTATTCGGCGAAAACATGATAGCCGACATCGAATTCCCCAAAAAATTATGTATTTTCGCATCGATGCGTTCATCGTCGCCCAACCCGAAATTTATGAAAAGTCTGAACCGAGTGTCGAGGTTCTTTTCGATCGAACGGATAAGCCGATTGAAAAAGGGGTTCTGCACGTCATTGACAATAAAACCTATGTTGTGATTCGTCTTGGATTTAAGATTGCTCGCAAAATAGTTGGGCACATAGCCGAGTTGTTCTACCGCTTCGTTTATAATCTGCCGCTTCTTGTCACTCACTGCCTTCGGATTGTTGAGAGCGCGCGAAATTGTGGAAACGGATATTTTGGTATAATCGGATATATCTTTTATTGTTACGTTTGCCATGCTTTACCTTACCTCATTTTCGATCGCATCGTCTGCCGATATTAAACAAGCCCGATCACCCCTGACGACAACTTAAAACAGTGACCGAACTTACGTAACGATCCGAATATCCGATTATGTCATTGGGTGATAATCGTTTTCATTATTATGATAAATGATGCGAATATCAATGTCAATTATAGGAGTATAATTTAGGGAAAGTCTTTATGAAAACGTTCTCTTATTTTGACATATCACGGTTGACTTCTTGCAAAAAACCTCTTACAATTATTGTATGTCGAAAAAGAATTTTATCGGTGACGATTGGTATAAAAACGTTTGCATATATCAGGTTTATCCGCGCAGTTTTTGCGACAGCAACGGGGACGGCATAGGTGACATCCGCGGCATCATCTCCAAGTTGGATTACATTAAATCTCTGAATGTCGGCGCGATATGGATATGTCCTATGTATGACAGCCCGAATCGGGATAACGGTTACGACGTGCGCGATTATTTCGCTTTGCAGCCGGAGTTCGGAACGACGGAAGACTTTTCGCTGCTGACGGCAAAATGCCATGAGCTCGGCATCCGAGTGATCATGGATGTGGTCTTAAATCATAGTTCCTCCGAGTGTGAGTGGTTCCTTTCTTCCTCATCGTCGGAACGCGATCCGAAACGTGACTGGTACATTTGGAGAAAAGGAAAACCCGATGGCGCTCCGCCTACAAATTGGGAGGCGATCTTCGGAGGTTCGGCGTGGAATTACGACGCGAAGACGGATTCATATTATCTCGGCACCTTTTCACCATATCAACCGGACTTTAACTGGGAAAACGCGGAACTTCGCGAAGCTCTTTTCGATGTTCTACGTTTCTGGCTGGAGAGAGGTGTGGACGGATTTCGTCTCGACGCCATCAACTTCATCTCAAAAGCGCCCGGATATCCCGACGGAATGGCAGGTCCGAACGGACTTGCGCCTATAAGACCGTTTGTATGCAACGGACCGAAAGTTCACACATGGCTGAGCGAAATGAAAAAGAAGGTGCTCTCCCCCATGCACGCGATGACGGTGGGAGAAGCGGACGGTTCCTCTGTCGAAGACGCGATACGATTCTCGAAAGAGATCGACATGATTTTCAGTTTCGACCATGTTGCTCTCGACATCGGTCCGAATTTCACATTCAACAAAAAAATACCATTGCCAAAACTCAAATCCATACTGAGCGAGTGGCAAAACAAATTGCGAGGCAAAGCATGGAATGCTCTGTTTTGGGAGAATCATGACCAACCAAGGATAGTATCAAGACTGGGCGATGAAGATGATCTGCGCGCCGTTTCGGCGAAGATGCTTGCCGCTGCGCTTTTTTTCTTGCAGGGAACACCTTTTATATATCAGGGAGAGGAGCTCGGTCTTCCGAACACAAGGTTTGCAAAGCGCACGGAATTGCGCGATATCGAAATGTGTAATGCCTTTGTAAATTACGTAGATACGGGGATACTCTCACAAGAACATTTGATGCGCTTTGCAAATTATAAAGGACGCGATACGGGACGCACTCCGATGCCGTGGGACGGAAGCCCGAGGGCAGGGTTTACAACCGGCACGCCATGGATAAAACTCGGTGACACGCACCGAACTCTCAATGTCGAAAACCAAGATGCGGATGAACATAGTGTTCTGAACTGGTTCAGAACACTTATAGGATTCCGCAGGAACGATCGGGTAATACGCGACGGAGAATACAGGGTCTATAACATTGACGATCCGAATGTATATGAATACACGAGATTGCTTAACGGCTCGGGGTATCATATATTATGTTCGTTCTGCAAAGACGAAACCCGTTATGTTTGCGGCTTTGAGGGAACAAAAACGCAGATGCTGTTTTCCAATTACGGTGACGATACCTTCTCCGAAACCGGAAAACTCCGCCCGTTCGAGACCGTGATCTCTAAGGCGGAGCTTCCTTAAGGAGCAATATATGAAACGTAGCTACCTCCGACATATTGTCGGAGGTTTTTCGTATCAGGAATACATACCCACAACCTGTGAGAGTTTGTCCAGCATCAGTTGGCGTCCGTCTACATTGAGATGGATGCCGTCATTAAGGTATCGTATGCTATTTTCCGCAGAAATGCCTATTTCATCATACAGATCGAACACTTCAACATTGAATTCCGCGCATATCTCATTCAGCACACGAATATAATCCGCGTAGAACTCCTCATCGACGTCATATCTGTAGATCGGGGTGCACCATACGATTTCCGCATCAGGATACAGAGCGGTAAGTTTGCTCAAGACATATCTTATTGAGCCTGCAACCGTCGACACGTCGATGGACGCAGCGTTTCCGAGTTCGACATCGCCCATAAAATAGGAATACAGGTCGTGTGTTCCGCGTTGGACCAGTATTTTTCTCGGTGCGCCGTATCTGCCGAGTTTTTCTGCGTAGTAACCCGAATCGATGCGATCCACAAGGCCGGAACCGGCATTCGACATTACGGTGCTTTCGTTGATGGTATCACGGAATATCGTATATCCCGTCACCTCGCCCAAGTCGTTTACGAGCGAGCCCGTGTAATCCTCGCTAATGATATCGTCGCCTAACACCCAAAGAGCGTTTTCGATCGGCGTTCCGTCGTAGTTAAGCACGGAGAAGTATTTTATGTTGACCGACTCTACGCCGTTGAGTATCCCGTCAGTCGGAAAATCTATGTCATCATATTCAAGCAAAAGCAAGACCGTCTTCCCTTTAAGCTCTTCGGGTATGTCTGCTTCTATGAAACTCTCTCCGGCACTCAGGTTCGGATCGGTCGCGAACGCGCCTGTCTGCCACGACGAAAAGTGGTATATTTTATTCCCGTCCTCAACGTCGATCGCCGTGAAACGCAATTTATACTTGAAAGTGGCATCGGACTGTCGATATTCGAAATGCGCGCGCACGGACGTTGCCTCTTCTCCCAGTGTGACTTTCGTCCACATATAAAGATTTGGCAGACCCCCCTCGGCAGTGTCGTCATCTTCAAGTCCGCTGTGGATATTGTCCCAGCCTCCCATTTCTATACAATATCCGCCGCCGGCAAACCAAGAGCTCGGTCCGGTGAAATATTCGTAATTCGCGAGCACGAAGTTGCGCGCATCGGCGCTTCCGGTGCCGCCCTCACGGAAATCCGCCCACACATGCCAACCGTCGGCAGTCGGCAAAGAAGTCACGGGGACTTCGTCGATGTAATCCGCAGGGAGCCAGTAATAGTCTATAAAATCGCCCGAAGGCTCCGTAACGGTCACATCCACTTCTTTTGTGATGCCCATAGCGGCCATTGTGATCGTGGCATTACCCATGGCATGAAAAGCGAGCCTGCCCTTTTCGTTTACGGTCACCACGCTTTCGTCGCTCGAAGACCATTCAGTGGGAATGGCTTCTCCGGCCGGGATAGCCTTCTCCGGCACCGCCATCTGGAACAAAACTCGATATGGTTCGTCCAAAGGCACCGTGAGTTCCGTGATTTCCGTATAGAAATCATTGGAAACGATTTTAATGTCCTCAAGCTCGTAAGTGGCGATCTCAAGTTCGATGGACGCCGAGACCGAAGGTTCTCTTACGGCAGTTGCGGTTATGGTGAATACGCTCCCACCCTCAACAGTATCCGCGACCTCTACCACCCCTGCGGAAGTCACAGTTACGCCCGCATTCTCGGGAGTGACGAAAAAGTTAAGATTCTTGGTCGTGGCGTTCTCCGGCAAAACCGAATATGCCAGCTGTTTGCGAACGCCCGTAGCGATTTCCGTGCGTTCTCCGTCCGCAAAAACGATGGCTGTGACCGGAACATACTCCTTGACTTTGACCGTTACGGACGTGCTTGCGCCTCCTCCCTGTATCGTGACGGTCGTCTCCCCTGCCGAAACTCCTTTCACCACTCCGGAACCGGAAACCGTTGCAACGGATGCATCCGCACTCGCGAACGAAAACCCGCCCGCATACGAAGACGGCTCCGCCTTGAGAGAAAGGATCACTTCATCACCTTCGGAAAGTGTCAAAACGCCGTCCGAAAGACCTCTTGCCGTAACGGATATGCTTTGCACCGCGACCGTGTTTTCGCTTTTGTCGTTGCAAGCAACGCACACGGTCAGACAAAGCAAGACCATCAGTAAGATCATTGCTTTCTTCATTGTGATTACCTCCTGCCGCAAATAATATCCGCAAGCGGATTTTTATTGCCGATACCATCCGTCCATTCGCTCGCCAACGGATAGATTACACCGGCGTCGGGCGCGTCCGTATCGAGGAGCACATCGTTTATTATCGCATTGTGCACCAAATTCGCTTCGCTCTCGTTCTGCACCTCCGGCTTTTCGGCAAGGTGCAGATTCATACGTCCGTAAATACTGACGTCGTTGCCGTCGTCATTGAGCCTCATCATGACGCAATGATATTTGAGCTGATTTATGAGAGTGACGCTCGAACTCGAAAGGGAAAGCACACTGCCCTCCGAATACATTCTGTCCGCGCCGCACCCGTTCATTGTGACCGTGCTGTTATGTGCTTCCAATATCCCTGCGGAACAGAACGTAAAAGCACTCATTATGCTTACCGAGCTGTTGTTGACCACGAAGAATCGGGTGTGAGTTTCGGTATAGGTATAATAATTCCAAAGATTATTTACGCGCCACAGCCAACCTTCCTTGAACAGGTCGGGGAACTGCGCGCTGAACCCGGTCTGGGTAGCCACCGTCGCATTGGAAAAGATGTTTTCCACAAAACAGTTTTCCGCCCCGTCGATCCTTACCCCTTCGTTGAAAAACAAAGCCGGTATGTTCTTTATGACACAGTTATCGGCATTTTTCACATGTATTCCGTTGAAGCTGTTTGTCAAACCCACATTGGTCACATAGGCTCTGTCGCCTGCAAGCCTTATGGTAAATGCGGACGGCGCGATCTCATATTCGCCGGGTTGCGGCATCCAGAGATTGTTGTCGGGATAACATATCCTCAAACCCGAGATACCCGCATTTTCGGACAGGGTCACGAATGCATCGGCTTCGGAGGCATTTTCTACCGCATCGTCGTAATAGGAAAAAATCACAGTCCCGAGATCGTTGCCGAGTGTGCCGCGATTCGTTGTCGATGAGCACCCTCTGAGCAAAACGTTACTGCCCACGGAAAGAGCTCGCGTAATTTTATAAAAACCTGCGGGCATATAGACTACGCCGCCACCTGCGGAAGACGCTGCCGAGAGTGCGGATTCGACCGCCGCGGTGTCATCCGTCAACGCATCTCCTTTCGCCCCGTAATCCTTTACGTTGAACAACCTTGCTCCGGGCGCGGGCAAATCGGGCGTCACGGTGTTGACATCCGGGACCTCCGCCTTATTTACATATATCCTTTCCCCTGCCGCACGTCCGTCTATCTCCACTCCCGTGAGTCTGACATATCCGACGGGCGAATGATTTGCCACGGCGAAATTCTCTCCTTCTATCCTTCCGCCTGTAAACAACATGCCCCAGCCTTTATACAGCGCATCGACCATGAGCCCGTAGCGGCAGTCGGTGATGTGTGAATCATAAAATCCGCCCATGAAGTCTATGGGGTTATCGGGCTGTATACGCGTACCGTCTTGGATCTGGATTCCCACATAATATCCATCGACGTCGATCCCGTAATAAGGGGACCACTCCAGATCGCCGAGTTTAAGTCCGACCGCACTGTTTTTGGTCACTTCGTAAACCTCGTCATATGAAGGCGCATTGAACTTCTCGCCCGCCTCAGACCAGTACGAAGGAGAAAAGCATACGTTCTTGTAATAACCGATGTCCGACTCATTGACGCTGTCAATGCCGACGAACAACGGCGTTCCTTTCAAATTTTCGATGACCAATCCTTCGTGCGCATCCTGCATCCCTATCTGAACATTAGGATTGACCGTGCGGCTTGCTACGACACCTCGATACGAATTAAGCAACGTCACGTTTTGGATGGTGAACTGTATGTGTTCAAGTATGGTGAAAGCTCCTCCCATGATCTCGAATGTCGCAGGGAATGGGCGAACATCACCCGCATATTGAGCGGGATACCATACCGTCAGACCGTTGACGCCGCTGTTCGCGCGCAAACGGAACAATCCGCTCGTCAACTGCGCGGAGAACGGCACGTCCGCCACTATGACCGTCCCGTAATCCCCCGGACATTCATCGGGATCGCGCCAGTCGCCGGCTATGGTGATGTAATTGTCCACGGTCACGCTCCCCGTCAACAGATAAAAACCTTCGGGGAGATAGATCGTGCCGCCGCCCGTTGCACTCAGATCGGACACCGCGCGTTTAAGGACGGACGTCACGTCTTCCCTGCCGCTGTTATCGGCATTGTAAGGCGCTTCCGTAAGTACGATATCGGCAATGAGCGCCGCTTGAGCGCCATTGTCTGCACGGATCAGTCTGGGCTCCTGCGCCGGCACCGTATCCTGCGCCGAAGCCGATGGAATTTCTTTCATGGCAAAACCTCCCGAAAAGATCAGCAAACTTAACACGATGATTAGGGGAACAACAAATGCTTTTCTCATTTCTTTTCTTTCACTCCTGTTTTTACGGTCAGCGCTATACCGACGACGGTGCAAATGAGATTCAATACCAGCGTAACGACAAGTATGACGAACTCCGGCGACCCTTTGACGGTAAACGGCAGTATGAACGCGCACATTATAGCCAGCACGAAAGTCAGTCTGAAAAAAACCTTCCCTTTCAAGTCCATACAGGCACCTCCTCTATATTTCTGCACTTGACTTTTACCCCGTTGATCTCGACGTAAGGGATATCTTCTTGCGAGCATTCTTCTGTCGCATACGGACAACGCGGCGCAAACGAACAGCCGCGCCCGCGCTCCGTCAGTTTCGTCATTTCCATGCCTTTGACCGGGATCTCCCCACGTGTGCCCCTGTAAGAAGGGTCGGGCACCGGCACGGCAGTCACCAAAGCCTGCGTATAGGGGTGCTTTGGATGGAACAGCACTTCGTCTATATTGCCAAGCTCTACTATATCGCCGAGATACATGACGCATATCCTGCCCTTGTCGGCTATATATTTTGCCGTGGCGAGATCGTGCGTGATATAAATAAATGCGATTTTTAATTCGCGGTTCAGCTTCTCTATCAGTTTCAGTATCGCGATGCGCAACGACACGTCTATCATGCTTACGGGTTCGTCCGCTACGATAAGTTTCGGATTGAGTGCAAGCGCGCGTGCCATGAGCACCCTTTGTCTCTGTCCACCGGACAACTGGTGCGGATATTTGAACACAAAATGTTCTATCGGCGTCAGCCCCACAAATCCCATAAGTTCTTCGAGCCGCTGTTGCTTTTTTTCTTTGGAGATGCCCTTTTCGGCTATCTCGATCGCGGCGCAAAGCGACTGGTGGATGGTTTTCACGGGATTGAGCGCCGCATAACTGTCTTGTTGGATAAACTGCACGTTCCGTCTGTAGTCGCTTTTGTTATTGCGTTTTGTACGACGGATGTTTTCTCCGTTGAACAACACTTCTCCGGATGTAGGAGCCAGCAGACCCGTCACTATTTTCCCTATGGTGGTTTTGCCGCATCCGCTCTCCCCGACAACCGCAATTATCTCGTCATCGCCGATCGTAAGATCGAAATCCCTTATGACAACGGCGCGTTTTTCGGTCTGGAAGAACTTCCCCTTCAGGGCAAAACTCATATTTATATTTTTGAGTTCAAGCATCTTGCTCCCCCTCCGCATACAAATGACATTTGACCATATGCCCTCCGCCCATATCGACATCGTCGGGGGACACGATCTCGCATCTTTCCGTCTTTTTTAAGCAGCGATCCGCAAATACGCATCCCGGAGGTAAATTCGTTATATCGATCGGCGTGCCCGGAATTTCCGTCAATGTGTCGGCATCTCGCCTTAAAGACGGTGTCGCATTGATAAGCCCTTCCGTATACGGGTTGAATCTGCGGGCAAAGACATCCTCGACCGTGCCGAACTCCATAAGTCTGCCGCCATACATCACCCCCAGATTATCGGCGTATTCGGCGACCACCGCAATATCATGCGTAAGCAAGAGCATCGTCGTGCCGTATTCTTCGTTGATGCTCTTCAACAATCCGAAAATATAAGATTGAGTGATGACGTCCAGCGCTGTCGTAGGCTCGTCGAGAATTATTATTTCCGGTCGGAGAAGCAGAGCTAAAGCTATCATCACGCGCTGTTTCATACCGCCGCTTATCTCATGCGGATAGCTGTCCAGCACTCTCTCGGAAAGATTTACGCGTTCCAGCAATTTAGCAAATATTTTGCGGGCTTCTTTTTTCGATTCCTTGCCGCCGTGAATTTTATATGTCTCGTAAAACTGATTCAGGATGGTCACGATGGGATTCAACGAGCTTTGCGCCCCCTGAAAAACCATCGACACGATATCCCAACGGAAGTCGTTGAGCTGCTTTTCGTTCAATGCCGTCACGTCGATGTCTTCGCCGCGCTTTTCGGAATGCACGATGACCCTGCCTCCCACCACTCTGCCGGGAGACGTGATACAGTTCAACAGTGCGCTTGCCAAAGTAGTCTTTCCGCTCCCGCTTTCTCCGACGACCGCGGTTATTTTCCCCTTTTCGAGTTTCATCGAAACATCGTTTACGGCATGCAGACACAATCTGACCATCTCGTAGTCTATCGAAACGTGATCGAATTCAGCTATATAACGTTTCTCCATGCTACACCTCAGTTTTTACGCAGACGCGGATTCAATATCTCATCTACACCGTTTGCAAGCAGAACTATCCCGAGTTGGAACAGCACTATGCAGAATATGGGCGACAGGATGTACAAGATCGCACGACTGTTGAACAAAAATCCCTGCTGGAATATCAGATACAGCATCGTCCCCCAATTTGTGGAATCAAGCTCGGCAAGTCCGAGGAACATTATGCCGACGCTCCCCGTTATCGCGCCGCGCATTATGGTGATGAAATTGACCACGATGTAGCTTGCGATATTCGGCATCAGTTCGCCGAATATGATCCGCCCTTTGTTCATGCCCATAACATGACATATTTGGATGAAATCACGCTCTTTGAGCGAAATGATCTGGGCGCGTACAGCTCTTGCAAGCCCCGCCCAATTCCATACCGACAAGATGAGCGCGAACGTAAAATTGTCCTTTATGACTATCATCGTGCTCAACACAAGCAACACGGGAAAACTCGGCACGGAAAGAAACAGGTTCGTGATCATTTGCAGCACTTTGTCCACGACTCCGCCGATCAGACCGCTCACGAGCCCGATGACAAGCCCGATGAATACGGTAAAGACACCCGTAAGAAAAGCTATCGCCAACACATCTTTGCTGCCTATCACGAGTTGAGAAAGCAGATCCCTACCGAGGTGGTCGGTCCCGAGCAAATGTTCCTTGGACGGAGCCTCGAATCGCATGCCTACGATCTGGGATTCCGGGAGACACGAGCCCGCTATCGCAACGATCATAAACAATACGATTATGCTGAAACCGATGGCAGATTTCGGGTTGCCGTATATCGATTTGAAAAACGCCGCGATCCCGCCGAGTATTTTTTTTAGGATACGACCGAGAGCCGATATCGATCTTTCCTTCACCACAGCCGTTTCCATTACTCGCTCCTCCTTATTCTGGGATCTATGATGGAATACATGCTGTCGGCAATGAGGTTCGCGATGACGAGTATGGCGCTTTCAAAAAACAATATCCCGACTATCATGAAATAGTCTCGTTGCGCTATGTATAAGCTGAATGCCTGACCGAGTCCGGGATAGTTGAATATGGATTCCATAAGCGTAGACCCGCCAAACAGACCCGCAAAAGAAAGAGCAAGTGATGCAATCAGCGGAAGAATGGCATTCTTGCGCATATATTTGCGTATGATAGTCCGCTGCGGCACGCCGCGCGTCCGCGCAGCCCAAATGTAATCTTCTCCCATAACTGCTACACTGCTTCCTCTCATAAGCAGCGCCCATCCCGCAGTCTGAATGAAAACATTGGCAAAAATGGGCAGTATGGCATGATATATGCAGCTGCCGATAAACTCCGCATTGAACCCTATTTCGTACTCGATGCTGTACGCCCCCATCTGTGGGAACCATTCCAGCTGATACGCAAACAGATACAATATGATAACTGCGAAAATATAGTCAGGAATTGCGCTGCTGACCACAATATAACTTGTCAGCATCGCATCTCCCGCTTTGCCGCGTTTCCACGCCATGAATGCCCCTATGAGCGTGCCGAGGCCGAAGCTGATGATAAGCGACACGGTGGAGATAAACAGTGTCCACGGCAATGTTTTTGCTATCACACTGTTTACGTTTATAGTCGGGTTGACTATAGACACGCCGAGATTGCCGCGGAACAAATTCGAAACATAGCTTCCGAATTTTTCGAAAACGGACTCATCCGGATCGTAACCGAGGATGGATATTGCAAGCTCCCTTGCCTCTTCGAACGGTATTCTCCTTTCTGTCGCGAGTTTAATCGCCATCTGATCGACACTGTCGGCGGGCATAAGTTCCAGCAGCAAAAAACTAAGGAACATCGCCAGCATAAGCGTAACCAAAGCGATGCCTATACGCATCCAAAGGAAACGATATTTGTAAAAGAATTTACCGACAAGAATGCCTACTTTTTTCAATACCGATCCCGCTGCGGAAAAAGATCCTCTTAACGCGATCGATATGTCACGTCCCTCGTTCTTCATATGCCACCTATCCTACGCACGCGGATAAAGCAGACCGCGCGCAAGTACGCTGCCCTGCGTATACCAGCTGTTGAGATCGGCAAATTCATCGAAATACTCGTCGCCCACCTGCGGGATATAAGTGATGTTCCTCGTTTCGGCGCAAAGCTCGTTGACCGCGGGAAGCCCCCACACGCGGGATGCATTGAAGAAACTGCCGGTCACATTCTCAAAAAACTGAACGCCGAAGTTATACTGCGAAAAACCGTAAACGATATTCCCGACGGCTTCTGCGAGTTCATCACCTTCGATCATGAGTAGTTTGTCGATCTCATCCATGAGGTCCACCGTCCCCATCCCGTCCGGACGCGTCAAGGTAAGCTGCCATCTGCCGGTGACGTCGCTGGTGGGAAGATGAAGCATATGCGCGTCGAGCACATCGAAGAAGTGACGCATGAATCCGTACGGATGTGTGAAATAACTGTTGGCATCGGTGACGCCGACGACAAAATCGTAAATGCTGTTTTCCTGTCTGCCGGTGCTGAACCATGTATTCCAGTTCTCACCTATCTTTATGGTCGTGGTGATGCCGAAAAGGTCAAGCGTGCTTTGAACGACTTGTCCCATGTTGACCATGAGAGTGTTGTTCTCCACTCCCAATGTCAGATCGACCCGCCTGCCGTTTTGGTCATACCACTTGCCATCGCGACGACTCCATCCCGCCTCCTGCAAAAGTTGCGCAGCCTTTTCCTGATTATAAGAATACTGTTTAAGTTTTGCGAAATCTTCCGGGAACATCAATATCTCTGCCTGCGATTTCGTCATGGTGAGCATCGAGTACCAGCTCGTGGCGCCATAAGGCTGCGCCATATTTTTGATGGCGTCACGATCGAAAATGTACTGGAACGCTTCTCTCACTTTGTCATTTTGCCAGATCTCTTTTTCAAGATTGAATATCAGACCGCAAGAGTTTTGGTCTATCATTTTGTAATGGACCATATTGGGATTTTCCGCAAGGATGTCCTCTATCGTTTCCGCAAGCGGCGCACCATCGAAATAATCGATGTCATTGTTGGCAAGCATCGAATAGATGAGATTTACATTATTTGGCGTCTGATACACGTAGATCTTGTCAAACGCCTGTGAATTGTCGAGATAATAATCCTCGTTTTTGACAAGTATCATCTCGGTCTCGGTGTAGCGATCGAGCTTATACGGACCGGTGGCAACAAACCAATCCGGCTCGTAAGAGCGCATGCCGTTCAGTATCTCGCCCATTTGCGCGGAAGCGGAACTGTTCCACTTCCTCCCGAAAGGCTGAACGATGTTGGTGCCGTAATCCTCTTCCAGATCGGTCGCATCGACAAGCTCCAGCGAATATATGACTTCGAGTGCCTGATCCACGTAAGTCTTGAATTCATCGTACTGCACGCTACCGAGCTTCGTATCGCATGAGAACAAAGCCGTTTTGGCCTCGTCGGTGGGCTCTCGATAAGTTTTCCAGTAGACTTTCACCGTATGCTCGTCCACTTCTTCGAGTTGCGTATAATATTTGCAGACATCATTCTGATAATCTATCGCATAATAAGCGATTACATCTTTTGCGGTGAACGGAGTCCCGTCATGCCATTTCGCGTTCTGCCTAAGATGTATAAGCGACGTGGAATCGTCATTATGTTCGATACTTTCGGCAAGTTGCCAATAGTAAGTATTCGTCGTACGCACGTGCTGCAAAAGCCCTTCCACTCCATACATGATCATGGGACCCGCATCCGTACCGCCATGCCAATGATTGACTATGCCGGTCTTTGTCCAAGTACCGACCGTCCTCAAAGTCCTGTCTTGATTTTGACCGAGAGGTTCGTTGTAATCGACCGAGAGCCCTCCGGGCGAGGACGGATTGCATCCCGAAACGATAAACAACATCGCTATTACAAGAATTGCCGCAAGCAAAGCCACAGAATGTTTCCTCATAATTTCCTCCTTATCATCACAGCCACTCGTGATCGTCCAGATCCTCGGGCAGATCGATCTCGGGAAGCAGACCCGGATCCCGATATTTGTACGAAACCGTCTTTATGACGTTCTGTCCGTTATCGCTGTACGAAGCCTCGGCGCTTATAGAGGTCAGAAAAACGTCATCGAAATATGCTGTTACGCGCAGATCATCGAAGTCCGCGGAAGCATAGTCGAATGCTACTCCGTTTTTCAGAGACTCGATATCGGATATCCTGTCCCGTTCCGCGACAAAATCCGATCGGGTGACGGACAGAAAATCGTCGAGGGAGATCGCCGCCTTCATAAGCCTTCCGCTCTCATCCGAAAAATATCTCACTCCGCGGACGTAATACTCCGTTCTACCCGCGTTTTCTTTCATGGCAACGGGTTCGCCGAGTTTGTTTGTCGTCAACACATAGCGTGTTATGTTCACTTCCTCCCCCACAGTGCTTGTGACCGTCAGATCATAAGCCGACAGCGCAGATGTGTTGGCAAGCCTGACCTCGAAAGCGTCATATGCTTCCGCAGCAGGCAAAAGCTCTTCATTCGGATCGCAGCCGACAAGAGCCAGCAAACATAAAACACAAAACACTGCAACGGTGATCGCTTTATTTTTCATACAACACCTCTGAGCGCATTCGAAAATATCTCGGTAAGACGCTGTTTGCCGCTCTCATTCGGATGTGTTCCGTCATACAGAAACTCCTTCTGATTGGTTTTGTCTATTCCGGAGGCTTTATATACGTCCAGAAACATGATCTTGCGGATCGCACACAGACCGGCGAGTTTTTCGCGATACTCGTTAAACGCTTTCTCCCCCGTTGCTGCGCTCCACATGGGCGAACACCACACCACTTTTGCAAAAGGAAATCTCTTTGCGAAATATCCCGCACAATAATTTACGGCTCCGAGCAAAGAAGTCGCCTCATCGACGGAGTCCGGATCGCCCATGGTTATCATGCCGTTGACATCGTACTCATAAAGATCGTTCACACCTCTTTGGACAAGGATTATATCCGGCTTGATCGCCCCTGCAAACAGTCTGTCGAACGCACCGTCTTTGATGAGATTGACCATGCACTGCTCGGGCATCCTACAAGGAGATATGGACGCGCCGGTAAAATCGGAAGTCACCGAAGCGCAATGCACCGCAGAGGCTATGTCGCACACCATATCTCTGTTTATACGAAAGATACTGTCACCGATAGTCCAAAGAACCCTTTGCCGCATGACCCGCTCCTTTATCTCCGACAAACAGCCGTCATATACAAACCGCAGTAGTAACTGCAATCGAAGTGGCGCTTTCCGCTACGATATAAGCAACACCCTTGCCAACGAATACCAATTTGCCGCGCTCCTCGTCATATACCGCGACGTTCTCGTCCGTGGAATAAATGCGACAGCCTTCTCCCCCTTCAAGCGAAAGCGGATATTCGATGCCCGCCACACCTTCTCGGTATCCTTTCGACCATGACATCGGTTCGGAAAACAGATCCGCCGCATCGTCCATGCGCAAAGCGGCTTCGATGACTATGCGGTAAGTTTCGCGCCCCGTCTGATTCGGATGTATCCCGTCTATCGTCATTTTCCCCAATGCCGAAGTCGTGATCCCGGTAGCCTCATGCAGATCTATCACTTCCACTCCGTATGAAGTGCATATTTCATTCAGATTGTCATTGAATTCACGGATCCTGTCCAAAGACGCGTCGCTGCGCGTGATGCTGTTTGTCCACACTATCTTGGCTTCGGGATATTTCTCGCGGAAGTATTCGATAGAATATCTTATCGCGCCGTATGTTTCGGAGGAGTTTACGGAATCGGGATCGCCCAACTTCAACGGGTTGCCGGCCACTCCGCTCCAATATACATCGTTGGTCCCTCTGCCTATGAGTATAAGATCGGGTGCCACGCTCCCAATCAACTCGTCATAATAACCGCTGTTGATATGATCGACGATGCCGACGGAGGATGCCGGCGCTATAGTGCTTCCGCTTATCGTATCGCGAACGAGCGTATAGCCGAGGTCCGACGCGATCGTATCCAACAACATGGGGCTGAAATCGGATGTGAAAATGCTGTCGCCTACGGCAAGCATCACGCCACCCACCTTTACGGAGATCTCCGCTCGCTTCGTCCCCGCACAAGCCGTCACGACGGCGCTGCCGGCAGAAACACCTGTTAAAACACCGTTTTCGACGCTTACAACGTCCGGATCGGATGAAGCGAACGTACACTCGCGGTTCGCTTCTATGGCACATACCCCGCCGACCGCAAGAGAGACCTTCTCCGTATTCAACGTTATCTCCTCCTCGATTTCGGGCGGTATGCTTCCTCCCGGAACATCCAGAACGCCGTTTTGCGACGCATCATCGCACGCCGACGCGACAAACATAGTCGCGCAGCACACGATGGTTATAAGAAGAAATATGACGCCCCTTTTCATATATAACTCCTTCATCGCCGCACTTACCGTGCGGCGATGATCCGGTATTTCAGTCGCCGAAGGCAACCTTGTTGAGCCACATGGTTGCGCCGGTTTGCGTTGTCGTTTCGTCGAAGTCCTGTTCGATAAGAACGGTCAGCACTTCACCGTTGTATTCACTGACATCGAAAACAAGCTCTGTGCCCGTGGTCCACTGCGAGACAGATATCTTCCCCCAACCGTTCCTGACGGCGACAAAATCCGCATTCGTCTCAGGAGTCAGAGTCACGATCGTTCCGTCCTCAAGCAAAAGTCGTACGCGAACGTTTACGCCGTCTCCCACATTATCACAGCCGACCCAGACGCTAAACATGTTTCCCTGCACCCATACGCGGTTGACAAAGACTGCATCCGCGCCAAGATCCTCGGCAGTGTCATTGCCGCTCTCCCATGCTATGGACTGTAAGCTTGCACCTAGCGTTCCGACATTGTTAAGCTGACCGTCACCCGTTAGGAAGTGCTTCCATTTTGCTTTTGCGGTCGTATCTCCGCGCAGTCCCCATACGGTGAAGTCTTCTTCGTCAGTGCCCCAAACTTTAGAGCCGTCGATCTCCAACGCCTTCCAATCGGCATCGTCGAACGCGCCTATCGGAGATGTCAGTGTTCCGGTTATAGTCGAATCCGGAATGTCGACATCCTGTACATCTTTAAGTTCGAGTTGTTCTTTCGCGCTCCTGACGGCGGCGATCGCAGCGTCGATATAACCTTGTTGATCCGCGTTGAGGTCACGGCTGAGATTCTTGAACGATGTCACAGCCGCCTCGTATCTTGCCCAGCTCACATCCGTGTAAAGCGAAGCATCGAGGCTATCTCCGTCAAGTTCTGCCGCGAGTTCGTCATATGCCGCATAATCGGCAGGTTCCGTCGTCACTTCAGCAGTAAATGTCGCAAAGTTGAACCAAAGCGTGCAGGCGCCGGCGTCGGTCTCTGTCCGGTTTTCATCCTGCTCTATCATGATCACGGCTTCTTTGCCCTTAAATGCCGACACGTCATATGTCAGTTTTGCACCCGACACCCATTGGCTGATCTGCAAATTGCCCCAATTCCGATTCTTGTAAAGTTTGAACCCCGGAACGGTCCACATAGGTGCGAGATTGTGTTCAACGCCGTCCACAAGGAATGTAAGACGATAGTTCACGTTTGTATTGTCGCTGTCCGTGCCTACGTATATCACAAAATAGTTCTCGCTGACCGTGACTTTGTTCATGGTCACTGCATCACGCACGAAGGCGCCGCCGTCATGACCGTCAGCAGGTTCGCGGGCTATGATCTGCAAAGACCCTCCGGTCACATCCTTATAAACCACCTGTCCCTCTGCTCCGTTCAGGAAAACAGTGGTCCATTTCGCTTTTGCCGCGATATCGCCGCGCAATCCCCACGCGCTCCAATCGGTTTGATTCGGATCACCCCAAGACGTCGCGGTGTCAAGAGTGAGAGCGGAGACGTCCACCTGCTCTTCTGCCGCCACAAAAGCCATGCTGTACACAACCAAAGAGTCGCGGCATTCTTGGATCAGCCCTTCGAGCTGAAACTCCTTGTAACCGATGTCCAGATAATATTCTTCCTGATAAACGTCGGCAGGAGCATCCTGTTCGATCAAAAGTATTATGGTCTGTCCGACATAATCCGAAAGATCGACGTCAAAATAAGTGCCCGTGCGCATGGTATCGTAATCCAACCCCGTTCCTTCATCGTTTAGCGGAGCTTTGATCTCGACATAATCCATAACAACGTGATCGGTATAATCATCCGGACAAATCACGGACACTCGGAACTTGCTGAGAAGATTGTTGTAATCAGGATAAGGATTGTTGCTTGCAAAAATGCGGAACGTGCTGTTTTCCCCGACCGTGACCTTATTCCAGAGGATCGTATTCGGATCTTCGTCATCCACTTCGGGGTTGACACCGTCCGTCCCCGCACGTCCGAATGTATCCGAACCGCGCATAACTATATAAGGCATCCCGGCAGGCCCCTCGAAAAGGTTCCAGTTGGGGCTGTGCCCCGGCACGACTTGCTGTTTCCATTCCATAGCCGTCTTATCTTCGTCATTGTCGGCAACGTATGTCCATGACGTCAGTTCGGAGACAGCCTGTGCATCGATAAATTCTTTTGCGATCCCGAAATAGGTGACATATACGCTGCGCTCGAACGTCGCGGTGCGCCCTTCTGCGTCGGTCGCGGAATAAGTAACCGTATAAGTGCCGAGCTTTGAAATGTCGAAACCGCCATCATCGGTCACTACAATCGGCAGTTCGACGCCGTTGCCATCCGATGCGGACAGACCTTTCGTCAGATCCACCGAGGCTGCGGGGGTATTGTTGTTAATATACAACTCACCCTCATACTGTTCCTCTTCCTTTATGATCGGTGCGGAACCTCCGGACTGCCGATCGGTCACATTAACGGTGCATACATCCTGTGCGCTGCCCGCACTCGCGGTGACGGTGGCAGTCCCTGCCGAAACAGCCGTCACCACTCCTTTATCAACCGTGACTATTTCCGTATTTGAGCTGTTCCAACTCACAGCCACGCCTTCTACGTTGACATCGGCAAAAAGCGTAAACGTATCTCCCACCGTAAGATCCAATTCATCCCGATCCAGCGTAACGATTAGCGCGCCGCCGTCTCCCTGATCATCGGAACGTCCGTCGTTGCAAGCAATGAAAGTCGTTGCAACGACCAACATCAATAAGAAAACGATCGCCGATCCGGAGATTTTGGCTATTCTCTTTTTCCTCATAATGAATCCCCCTATATTAACGGTAAAATTCCCAGATTTTTCCATTTACGAAAACGTTTTCATAATTTAACCGAGAATTTCACCCGCTTTGATGAGTCCATTTTACTATGGCGATGGCGGATTGTCAATACATAATTTGAAAAATGTGTTGACAACCCACTCGCTCATGTTTATGATAATTTTGAAAACGTTACCAAATGTGCAATAAAAACTCGAGATAGTGTTCAAGATGTTTCGCCATATCAATATCGTTTTCAAATTAAAATACCGCGCGGAGATACTGTATGTCCTACAACATTTTCTACAAACCTGCCGAACAAAACAGCGCCTTGGCGGACGTTATCCCCTTCTATGAGAATGGCACTTTTCATTTGTTTTATCTCCGCGATCACCGCGACCCCGCTAAATACGGCGACGGAATAAGCTGGTATCGTGTTTGCACAAATGACTTCACATCCTTTACGGACAAAGGAGTTGCCATACCCGCCGGAAGCCGAGAGCAATTGGATCACTGTGCGTACACGGGCGGGATAATCAAATATGACGGTTTATATCACATATTCTATACAGGTCATAATGCGCGCATAAAGGATACCGATTATCAAAACGAATGCATCATGCATGCGACAAGCAACGACCTCGTCAAATGGACAAAACTGCCGGAGGACACCTTTTTCGCTCCGGAAGGATACTGCCACGGTGATTTCAGAGATCCTTTTGTATACCCCTCCCCCGAGGGCAACGGATTCGTCATGCTTATCTGTGCGAGACCTCACAGCGGCAACGCGATACGTAAAGGCGAGCTTATCAAAATGACGTCCGACGACCTGAAACATTGGAAATTCGAGAAAAAATTCTATGCGCCGCAGGCTTTTCATACACATGAGTGCCCTGATCTGTTCAATATAGGCGACTGGTGGTATCTGTTGTTTTCCGAGTATTCGGACGACTACACGACAAAATACAGGATGAGTCGATCACCCGAAGGGCCTTGGGTCTGCCCTCCCGACGACTCTCTCGACGGTCGGGCGTATTATGCAGCGAAAACGGCATCTGACGGCAACGATCGTTTCCTGTTCGGTTGGGTCCCGACGCGAACCGGAAATTCCGATAAACTGCCGTGGATGTGGGGCGGCAACCTTGTCGTCCACAGTCTTATACAAAGAGAAGACGGCACTTTGGGTGTAGCTTTACCCGACAGCATCGGGAGCACGTTCAAAAATCAAACCGCAATTCCTTCCTTTTCGCTGTACAACAAATACGATTGCGGAGAAAAAGTTTTATTCAAACGCACCGATAAGACTTTTTCGTTATCGTTCACCATAACCGCACATGCTGACAGCACAAGATTCGGTATTTTCCTAAATAAAAACGAATCCGAAGACAAAGCCTTCGCTTTTACGTTTGACTTGAACAAGCGCCGCGTCGAGGCGTGCGCGCGTCCGGCGTTTCCCGCAGGAGAATATGACAATTATCATATGTCCCGCCCACTTCCGAACGGAAACTCGTTCGACATAACGCTTATCGCCGACGGAGATATATACATCATTTATATAGGAGGAGATGTTGCGCTGTCCGCTCGGTGCTGCAACATGCTCGGCGATGGCATCGGCATATTTTCAGAATTCTCCGACATTGACATCGAACACATAAAATTCGGCAAACTTGTCTGACCTCATTACGTGCAATTTGCCATGCCAAACCTGAATAACCAAAACTACTGCAAAACAAAAACGACAAAAGAAAAAGCAAACAAAATCTGGTTCGATTTTGTTTGCTTATGGTGGAGCTTAGGGGATTCGAACCCCTGACCCCTTGTCTGCCAGACAAGTACTCTAGCCAACTGAGCTAAAGCCCCATGCGGTTTCGGTTGCCTAAATATATTAGCGCAAAATCGCGGATTGCACAAGCGAATAAAGCTATTTGCGAAAAAAATTAGCAAAAAAGTGATGCGGTGTTGAGTCAATGTGTATGCCACATTCAAAAACGGCGTCTGCCATAATGTGCAAAAGCGGGAGCGATGAACGGCACGAGGTGCTTCGATGATGCGCGTGCTCGGGTGGGGACAAGTTTCTGTGTCATCGAAAAAGATCGGGGTGACTTTGCGGCGGGAATCGGTTTGGGCGTGAAATCATGACGGAGCGGCAATGCAAAACGACCGACGGGAGTCGGTCGTTTTTTGTGCTTGATCGTACAATAAACGGGGTTTATCGGTGCAAAGCGATCACTTCTTGCGCTCGTTGAGGAATTCCTCAATGAGGTCGAGCGCGCGTTTGATGGCGTCGACGGAGTAGGCGTAGGAGATGCGGATGAAGTCCTTGCCGCTGTCGCCGAACGCGCTGCCGGGGACGACTGCGACGTTCTTGGCTTCGAGAAGCGCGTAGGCAAATTCCTCGCCGTCCATACCCGTGGACTTGACGCAGGGGAAGGCGTAGAAGGCGCCTCTGGGCTCGAAGCAGGTGAGACCCATGGCATTGAGCCTGCCGACGAGGTATCTGCGGCGCTCGTCGTACTTTTCTCTCATTTCGGCGACCTCGGCGAAACCGTCCGCGAAGGAGGCTTCGAGGGCTGCGAGAGCCGCGTACTGCGCAGCGGTGGGCGCGCACATGATTCCGTACTGATGGATCTTATAGACGACGTCGATGATGGGCTTGGGCGCGCAGATGTAGCCGAGTCTCCAGCCCGTCATGGCGAACGCCTTGGAGAAGCCGCTGATGACGATGGTGCGCTCTCTCATGCCCTCGAGGGACGCCACGGAGCAGAACTTGACGCCGTTGTAGACCAACTCGCCGTAGATCTCGTCCGAGAAGACGACGAGGTCGTTCTCAAGGATGACGGGCGCGAGCTTTTCGAGGTCGCTCTTCTCCATGACGGCGCCGGTGGGGTTGTTGGGGAAGGCGACGAGGATCGCTTTGGTGCGGGGGGTGATCGCCTTCTTGATCTCATCGACGTTGAGCTTGAACTCGTCCTCGATGAAGCACTTCACGCTGACGGGGGTGGCGCCTGTGAGGGAGACGAGGGGCGCGTAGCACACGAAGCAAGGCTCGGGGATGAGCACCTCGTCGCCGGGAGCGCACACTGCCCTGAAGGCGGCGTCGAGCGCCTCGGACGCGCCGACTGTGATGATGATCTCGCTTGCGGGATCGTAGTGCACGCCGATGAAACCGTCGAGATATTTGCTTATGGCTTTGCGCAGCTCCATGAGCCCCGCATTTGCGGTGTACTGCGTCTTACCCTCGAGGATGCTGTCGATGGCAGCCTGACTGAAGGCGCGGGGGGTGATGAAGTCGGGCTCGCCGACGCCGAGAGAAATGCAGTCCTTTCGGGTGGCAGCGATCTCGAAAAACTTCCTGATGCCGGAAGGCTTCATGTCTCTTGCGACGGGGTTGAGGATCTTTGCATAATCGATCATAATTTCACCTCTTATCGGATATGAGAAAATTTTAGCACCAAATGATTTACTTTTCAACTATTTTTTAATTTTGCGCATAAAATGAAAGGAGTCACGAAGATGCACTCCCCCGCACCGCACGGGACGCGCGTGCAAATGAATATCGTCGCGCGCGGAAGGGAATGCTCAAACGGTATTGAACGGTGCCCGAAAACGTGATAATATGATCAAGAGGTGTAACATGAGAAAAATGGTTTCCATCATAGGCGACAGCAAGATAGAAAAAGACGGCGACAAATATCGCCTCGCGTTCTCGATGGGCAAAGCGCTTGTCGACAACGGCTACCGCGTGGCGTCGGGCGGGCTCGGCGGCGTGATGGAGGCGGCGTTCGAGGGCGCGAAGTCCTCCGAATTTTACCGCGAAGGCGACACCGTCGCCATCCTCCCCATGTTTGACAGAAAACTCGCCAGCGACGCGGCGGACATCGTCATCGCGACGGGGCTGGACGTCTACCGCAACGTCATCGTCGCCAACTCCGACGCGGTCATCGCCATAGGCGGCGGTGCGGGCACCCTTGCGGAAATGTCCAACGCGTGGCCGCTGAAACGCCTGATGATCGCCTTCAAAAACGTGGACGGCTGGAGCTCAAAAGTGGCGGACACCCGCCTTGACCACCGCATCCGCTATCCCGAGATCGAGGAAGACCGCGTCTTCGGCGTGAGCACGGCAGACGAAGCCATCGCTCTCTTGGAGAAATATCTGAACCTCTACACCGACACCCACACGGGCATAAAGCGCGGCGACTGACCACCGCCGCCCTCCGCGGCATATCGACACACCCACCACTTAAACCATGCAAAAAAGCGGGCTAAACCCGCTTTTTTGCATTATAATGACTTGCCGCAAGCGGCTCACACGAAATGCAAACGCACCCCTTACGCTCGCATTGCTTTGCATTTGCGTCATTTTATGTTCGTGTCACTTCGCATTTGAAAAACTCCGCCGAGGCGGAGTTTTTTTGTGTGGTGTGGGCGGGCGGAGTCCGTGCGGGGACTGCCCTGCTCTCTCGGATCGCCCGTGCAGGGCGGTGCCGTGCGTCAGTATGCGGGCGGTTGGAGCCTACTTACTTTATCTTGTTCATGGCGACGTCGTATGCCGCCGCGGTGGCATTTGCTATCCTGCCCACTTTGTCGGCGTCGCCGACGACGAAGAGGTCCTTCACTTTGCCTTCAAGCTCTTTTGCAAGCCCGTTGACGGGACGTGCGCCGAGGGAGAGGACGACGGCGTCCGCGTCCACGCGGGACTGCTCTTTGGTCTTCACGTTCTCGACCAGCGCGCCTTTCGCGTCGATGGCGACGAGCTTGGTGGACAGCAAGAACTTCGCACCCGCTTTCTCCAGCTTGGGCATCGCGTCGTCGAGGTGCTGGAACCACGTGCCGGGAGCGACCTCTTTCGCCATCTCGACAAAGGTGAGTTTGTTGCCCATGGAGGCGAGCAGTTCGCCCGTCTCGAGCCCTGTCATGCCCGTGCCGATGACGGCGACTTTCTTGCCCTCGAGTTTTACGGAGCCGTCGAGGATCTGCGTGGTGGTGAACACGTTTTTGCCGTCCGCGCCCTTGATGGACCTAGGACGCACGGCGACTGCGCCCGTCGCCACGATGACCGCACAGGGAGAGAGCGCGAGGATGTCCGCCGCCGTGGCTTCCTTGCCGAGGCGGATGTCCGCACCCTGCTTTCTCGCATTGACTTCGAGGTCCTCCACGCACCAGCCTATCTTTTCCTTTTTTGGTCCCTTGTCCGCGAGGTTGATCTGTCCGCCGCAGACATTCTCTTTCTCGAACACCACGGGCTTGAATCCGCGCTTGCCCAGCACTTCAGCCGCAGTGAGACCCGCGACGCCTGCGCCCACGATGGCGACCGTCCTGCCCTTGCCGTCCTTGGGGAGCGCGTCCCAGCGTCTCTCCTCACCGAGGGTGGGATTGACCGAGCAGCAGCCGTGTTCGCCGCGGTAAGCGTTGTCCATCATGCTCTCGATGCAATAAAGACAGCAGATGCAGCGCTTGACCTCGTTCTCTCTGCCGCTCTGCACCTTCTCCGCCCAATGGGGGTCTGCGATGTGCGGTCTGCCAAGAGAGACGAAATCCTGCACGCCGCGCTCGAGCTGTTCCTCCGCCTGTTCGGGGGAACGGATGAGGTTGGCGGCAAGCACAGGGATCTTCACCTCTTTCTTGACCGCTTCCGCCATATAGGCTCGCCAGCCGCAGTCGAAGGAAGTGGGCTCCAGCCAATAGTTGTAGGTGTCGTATGCGGCGGAGGAAACGTCGATGGCGTCCACGCCCATCGCCTCGAATGCCTTTGCGTACTTCACGCCCGTCTCGAGACCGTAGCCTTTGCCGGGCTGCCCTATCTTGTCATAGCACTCGTCCACGGCGAGGCGGACGATGAGGGGGTAATCCTTGCCGCATTCCTTGCGGATGCCTTCGATGATCTCCTTGATGAAACGCAGCCTGTTCTCGAAGCTGCCGCCGTACTCGTCCGTGCGTTTGTTGGTGTTGGGGCTCAAAAACTGTTGCAGCAGATAGCCGTGCGCGGCGTGAAGCTCCACGCCGTCCACGCCCGCCTTCTTGCACCTGACCGCCGCGTCGATGAACTCGCGGATGAGCTTCTTTATCTCACGGTGGGAGAACGCCCTGACGTGCCCGCCCGCGACTTTGCTGGGCTCGCACTTCGAGGGTCCGGGAGAGGCGAAGACGAGCCCTTTCTCCACCATCTTGCGTCCGATGCCGGGCGCGATCTTATAGACGAGCTTGGGGAAGGACTTGCACACCTTGCTGCACATATTGGTGAGTGGCACCATGTGCACCATGATGCCGACGTTCTGTCTGCCGGGGTGATGCAGCTGCACGAAGAACTTCGCGCCGTGACGGTGTATCCTCTCCGCAAACTCGCGCATGGGCTCGATGTGATAGTCGTGCGACATCGCAAGTTGGTTGAACGCCGCAGCGCCGTGGTCGTCGTTGACGCGGGTGATCTCCGTAAGGATGAGACCCGTGCCGCCCTTCGCGCGTTCCTCGTAGTAGTCCATCAGCATCTCGGTGGGCTTGCCGTCGGGCGCGCCGAAACCCATCATCATGGGAGGCATGACGATGCGGTTCTTGATCTCGCAGCTGCCTATCTTCATAGGCGAAAACAGCATTTTGTATTCCATATTTTCTCCCTGTGTCGCATTCCCGCCGCGCGGTCTGTTTGGCAGAATGCCGTGTTTATTCCTCGTTTTGCGCGCGTAAACTCACTTTACGCGCTTATAGTTGCCCGTCATCGCCGCAAGCTGCACCTCGCAGGGCATGTCGCCTTTGTGCATCCCGAAGGGCAGCACCGTCTCGATGAGCTCGATGACCGTGTCGTCCTCGCTCTTGCCGACATATGCATATCTGATCTTCGCGCCCGCGCTCTCGAAGGACGCCTGCTGCAACACTTTCAGCCCTTCATTCTGCACGGCGGCTATCGCCTTGTCCAAGTCCTTGACGTTGTACTCGATGTGGTGGATCATCTCACCGTGATTTTTGAGGAAGGTGGTGTAGATGTTCTCGTCCCCCTGCGGATAGATGAGCTCGATGACGGTGTGTCCCTTGCCGCCGAAGTAGAGGGTGACGTTGCAGTTGCGCTTCTCGCCGTGATAGGTCATGTCGAGGGGGGTGTCATACACCAGCTCATACCACTTGTCGATGCCGAGCAGGCGGGAATAATGCTCCTTTGCCGCGGCAAGGTCTCTCACGACGATGCCGGCGTGTCCGATCTTTCCGAATTTCATTCTCTCCTCCTGCCGCCGCAAAAAGCGCGGCGTGCAAATTATCGTTCAACATTGTATCATATCGGCAAACGCAAGTCAACACGCGCGCGTCGATGCGAGCGTATAAAAACAGCGGTTTTCAAAGAAATTTCGGCGTTGCACGATGCACGGACACCTACGCGCGCACACGACGCTCGCCTAAGTCAGCCTTCTATGGTGTAATCCACCGAGACGCTCGACTCCTTCACCGAATGCACGTGTTTCTTGACCACGGAGACGTGGTAAGGGTCGTTCTGATAAGCCGCCATCGCCTCGAAGGAATCGAAGGTGACGTCCAGCACGATGTCGAAGCTCCTCTCGCTGTGCAGTTCGTCTATGCCCACCGCAACGGACTTCACCTCGGGCACTCTGCCCTGCATGGAAAGGAAGATCTCCTTCGTCTTTTGTTTGACCTCGTCGGTGGGGTCTTTGAGTTTGTAGCAAACGATGTGTCTTACCATGATCCCTCCTTGTCGCGTCCGACACCTGCCTCGGCGCGGACTTGTGTTCGGATTTATTTTTGCACGTCCCGTCGTGGGCAAAACGTGGCGGGAGCGTGCCTATCAACGGGTGCAGTCCAGAGCCACTTTCATCACTCCGTCCGCGCGCGCCTCGAAGAGTTTGTACGCCTCGTCCGTGCGGGAGAGGGGGAAAGTGTGCGTGATGAGCGCGGATGTGTCGAGCTTCCCCGCCGCAATATGCGCAAGGATGTCCTCTCCGTCGCAGCCGTCCACACCGCCCGTCTTGAAAGTGAGATTCTTGCCGTACATTTCGGGGAGAGGCAAGGTCTGCGCCTCGTCGTACATGGCGACCACCGTCACGGTGGACGCAGGACGCGCCGCCTCCCATGCGAGGCGGAAGGACGCGGGCGTGCCCGCCGCTTCGATGACGCTGTCCGCGCCGCCGAAACGGCACTCCGCGCGCATCTTTTCAAGAGCTTCGTCCGCACGGAGCGTGATGAGTGACGGATAATGTTTCCGCACAAAATCGAGTCTTACGTCATCAATATCGCAAATAAACACCCTGTTCGGTGATTTGAGCGAGGCGGACAGCGCGCAGCATATCCCGGTGGGACCCGCGCCTATGACGAGGGTGTCGCTCCCCTCCTCGATGTCCGCGATCTTCGCCGCCCACCATCCCGTTGCGAGGATGTCCCCCGCAAGCACCGCGCTCTCGTCGCTCACGCCGTCGGGGATGAGGGTGAGCCCCGTGTCCGCGTGCGGGACGCGGACGTATTCCGCCTGCATACCGTCTATGCGACAGCCCATCGCCCAGCCGCCGTCGGGCAGGACGCAGTTGTTCACCTTGCCGTGTTTGCAGAAGAAGCATTCTCCGCAAAAGGTCTCCACCCCCACGGACACGCGGTCGCCGGGGCGCACGCCTTTTACCGCATCGCCCACCGCCTCCACGACGCCCACCGCTTCGTGTCCCACCGTGATGCCGCGCACCGCGCGAGGGACGAAACCGTGTTTGATATGCAGGTCGCTGGTGCAGATGCTCGCAAGCGTCACGCGCACGATGGCGTCGGTGTCGTTTTGCAGCACCGGGACGGGCTTTTCTACAAGCCCGAATTTCCCCTTGTCAAGATAGGTATAAGCCAGCATATCTTTCCTCTGCGGGTCACTGCCCGCGATATTTTTCCAGACCCTTTTCGATGTTTTCCGCGATCTTGTCGCGCAGGTGCGCGGGCGAGAGCACTTCCACGAAATTGAGATATTGCATCGCCCAATACACCATGGCGGAGGGGCTTGCCGTCACCTCGGCTTTTAGCCTGCCCTCGCCTGCGGGAAACAATTCGGCGCTCTTGCCGAACCAGTCGATGACGTCGTCCACCGCCCTCTCGTCCACCAGAAACTCTATGCGCACGGGTTCGTCGGAGAACATATACGGCAGCGCGGTCGCGAGTTTCTTGTACTCGATGCCCTTCTCGTAGCCCGAAAGGGAGCGCAGCGGGGTCGCGGGGCGATCCGTCAGCGCCATCTCTGTGATGCGGTCCATGCGGTAGTAGCCCACGTCGTGCCACTTCTCGTTGCAGCCCATGAGGTAATAGTGCCTGTTGCGCAGCAGCATCTGATAGGGGGACACTAGGTGGGATGCGGATCTGTGCAACTTGCCGTCCGCGCCGTATTTGTTGTAGTCGAATTCGACCATCACTCCCCTCTCTATCGCCTCGTCCACCAGCTCGATGTTATAAAAGACGTCGCGGTTTTCGGTCTTGTTCCACTCGTCGACGGAATAGACGTGCTTGACGTGCGAGCGGAAATATTTGCTGGAAAGGGAGCACAGCCTCTCTATGATGTCCTTGGAATACGCCGCCGTCACGTGCCTGCCGGACAGCACGCCGTCGATGAGCATACGCAGCTCCGCATCCTCGAAAAGGCGCGTGTCCAGCCAGCTCCCCTTGCGGTCGGAGCCTATGTCGTAGCCCGCCTCTTTGAGAAGCGAGAGATTGCGCCCTATCGCCTTCCTCTCCACGACGATGCCGTATTCCTTCTCCAAGAGCGCCGCGATCTCTTCCTGCAACAGATGATGATCCCTGTCGCTGTACTTTTCAAGGATGTGCAAGATGCGTATGAGCGCAAGTTTTTTGGGTTCCAGACTCTCCATAACTCTTCCGCCTCCTTTCTCGATTATACCCCACACGCCGCCGTCAGGCAATAGGCGGACGCAAATTTGTCGGCATTCATGTCCCCTTTTCGGTGCATCACTCGCGCATTGTGAAAGTCGCCGCACAACTCGCGTCACCGACTCGGATAGAGCCCGTAACGCGGCTACATGAAGACCCCCTGTGATCAGGGGGTCTTCTGGTGCCGCTGACCGGGATCGTAAGGAGCAAGCGCGCCGCGCGAAGCGACGGAACAGCGAGGATGTAAGGTGAAACGCACGCCGTGCGGGACTCTCGTTGCCGTGCCGTGGATCTGCGAAGCGTCGTGCGGGATAGACACTCCCGCCGCACAACTCGCGTCACCGACTCGGAGAGAGCCCGTAACGCGGCTACATGAAGACCCCCTGCGATCAGGGGGTCTTCTGGTGCCGCTGACCGGGCTTGAACCGGTATGGTATCTCTACCGAGGGATTTTAAGTCCCTTGCGTCTGCCAATTCCACCACAGCGGCACGGCGGATAACGCGACGGAGCGGCGCGTCATCTTGCGACAAAAAAACGAGCGACACCGTGAGTGTCGCTCGTTTGTGGAGGCACCATCCGGATTTGAACCGGAGAATGAAGGTTTTGCAGACCTTTGCCTTACCTCTTGGCTATGGTGCCATGGGCTGCGCCTCTCGCGTGCCATATCAATATATCAAAAGGCGAGAGTTTTGGCAACCGATTTTGAAAATTTAGCGCGTACGGGCTCATTTTTTGCGCGTACGCAGCTTTTCGGCGAATTCGACGAGGGCTTCCCCGTAAGGCAGACGGGCGGCGTATCCGAGGGCGGATGATGTGCATTCGTCAAGCAGAGCGCGTCCTCTCTCCTCCCCGATGACGGCGACGAGGGAATTTTCCTCTCCCTCGTCAAGCAGGTCGTCGGCGATCTGAAATCCCAGCCCCAGCGCCTCGGCATATCCGAGGACGGCGTCGCGCTGCGCGGCGTCCGCACCCGCGACTATGGCGCCCGAAAGAAACGCGGCTTTGAAGAGAGCGCCCGTCTTCAAGGCGTACATCCCCCTGAACTCCTCTTCGGTGCGCATCCCCGCAAGGTCGAGCACCTGACCTCGCACCATGTCTTCGGCGGCTTTGGTCATGACCTGCGCAGCCGCGGCGTAGCCTCCGCCGAACTGCACCGTGCCAGACGCCAGCACTCCTGCGGCACGGCTCAAAAGAGCGTCGCCAGCGAGTATGCCCGTTGCCTCGCCGAACTTCTTGTGCACGGTGAGTCGTCCTCTGCGGTAGTCGTCGTTGTCCATGGCGGGAAGGTCGTCGTGGACGAGGGAGTAGCTGTGGATGAGCTCGATGGCGCAGGCGAGGCTCAACACCTCGTCCACGGGAGGCGCGGGCGAAACGGAGGACGCCCCCAGCCACACGCCCACGGGACGCACGCGCTTTCCGCCGCCGAAACAGGCGTAACGCAGAACGTCGTCGAACTCGCTCTCCCCGTCGAAGAGAGTGGCGAAGCACTTCTCGAAAAGCTCTACGAATCCCGTCCGCGTCATTTTTCGAGGTCGAACTCTTCGGTGATCTTATTAAGATCGTCCGTGAGCAGGGCGAGCTTGCCCTTCTCCGCTTTCAGCTCTTCGAGGCAGACCTTGGTGAGCGCGATGCCCTTCTCGAAGGCGGCGATCGCCTGATCGAGGGGAAGATCGCTCTCCAGCTTCTGCACGAGAGCGGTGAGCTCGGCAAGATTGTCTTCGAACTTATTGTTTTTGTTTTCAGCCATGAAGCCTCCGTATATACGCCCGCCGCGTGATGACGGCTGCGCTCCCCGCCGTGGCGACATCACCGCACGCGGCAGCATATCATTCATTCTCCGTCCGGGTGCACCTCGGCGACCGATGCGGCAAAAGTGCCGTCCGCACCCCGCGCCGTCACCCTGTCGCCTACGGCGAGGCTGCGCACCGAGGTCACGCTCTTTCCCGCCGCCTGCACATTGAAATAACCTCGGGACAGCACCTTCAACGGGCTCAACGCGTCCAGCTTGCCCGCAAGCGTGTTGATGAGTCCTTCCGCGCCCAGCACTTTGCGTTCCGTGCCCGCCGCGAGCCGCGAAGCGAGCGCGCGCACGCGCTGTTCCCTTGCGGTGTGGAACGCCGCCATACGCCTGCCTAGGCTGTCCCCAGCAAAACGCAGTTTCGACGTCTTACGCTCGAACATCCGTCCCGTGGACCTTTTCAGGCTCTCGGCGCGGCTCTTCACCTCGTCAACCAGAGCGTAGTAGTCATATGCGACCAACTCCGCCGCGGCGGTGGGCGTCGCTGCCCTCGCGTCGGCGACGAAGTCTACCAGCGAAAAGTCCGTCTCGTGACCGACTGCGGACACCACGGGCGTCTTCATCGCGAACACGGCACGCACGAGTTCCTCGTCATAGAACGGCGCAAGATCCTCCAATGATCCGCCGCCCCTCGCGATGATCACGACGTCGTAACCCAGCCTGTCCACGCGGGCGAGCACTCCCGCGATCTCGTGCGCGGCTCCCTCGCCCTGCACCCTGACGTCACGCACGACGATGTCGATGACGGGGTTCTTGCGCCTGACCGTGGTGACGATGTCGCGTATGACCGCGCCCGTGCGCGAGGTGACCACCAGCACCGTCCGCGGGAACTTGGGGATGGGCACCTTATACTTCTCGTCGAAGAGCCCCTCCGCCTGCAGCTTGGCTTTCATCCGCTCGAACTCGAGCGCGAGCAGACCTTTGCCTGCGGGAGTGATGTCCGAAGCTGCGAAGGTGAGCCTGCCGCCCTGCGTCCAGAAATTGACGCTGCCGCGCAGCACCACGCTCTCCCCGTCCTTGGGGATATAGCTGCCCGCGCAACGGAACCTGACGCACGAGATTTGTGAGTCCTTATCTTTCAGGGTAAAATAAAAATGCGCGCCGCTGACTCTGCCTCCGCTCACTTCCCCGAAGACTTCCATCCCGCGGACGAGGGAGGCGTCAAGACACGCCTTGATGCTCGCATTCAGTTCGGTGACCGAAAGAGCTTTTTCCGAAACAATGTTTCCACCGATCATTTTGATGACTTAAACGTCCTTTTTTGCCGAATCATCGGACGCGGGATCGCGGCGGACGAACTTGGCGAGCACGCCGTTGACGAAGCCGCCCGACTTCTCCGTGCCGTACTTTTTGGCAAGATCCACCGCCTCGTTGACCACCACTTTCGCCGGGGTGTCCCCCCTCTCCAGCTCATACAGCGCGATGAGCAGCACCACCATATCCGGGCGGTAAAGCCTGTCCACGGTGAAACGCTCCAGACGGGAACCCAACTTGGCTTTGAGGCGATCCATGCCGGAGATGACGCCGTAGTAACACTCGCGGATGTATTCCCTGTCCTCATCGGTGAGGTCCGCGTCGGTGAGGAAAAGCTCCAGCGTATCGTCGTTCACGCCGTCATAGAAGGTGTACTCGAACACCAGCTTGAAGACATATTCTCTGCTTACTCTTCTCATGTATCGCTCTGGGCGGGAAAGATGACGCTCATGACCTGCACGTTGACACTGTGCACGCGGAAGCGCGTCGCGCCCTCGATCTCCTCTTTGACTCTCTGCTGCACCGCCGCCACAGCCTCGGGCACGCGGCAGGGAAAACTTACATTGACGAAAATGTCCACCGCCACCTTCTCGTTGGGAAGGAAGTAGACCGACACTCCGCCGCCGCGTATGGCGCGCTTGGAGGCGTCGCGGGAGCGCAGCACTTCCACGCCCTCCACCTCCGCCGCCGCATCGGACGCGAGCGACATGATGACGTCGGAAAACACCGACAGATTTTTGGCATTCATTTCCTTTGGCATATCACACCTTTCGGCTGATTATATCACATATCGCCCGCCCGCGCAAGCTACGCACGCAACAAAAAGCGGGCGCGCGAGCAAACTCCCCTCCGCCCGCACGAGGCGTGAGAATAAATCGACTCACTTCTCCCGCGCGTCGGAGTGTCTGCGTGCATACAAAAAAAGGGCACGCCTCGCGTGCCCCGTACCGAACATATCGTCGGTTGAACGCAAACATCAGACCGCACCGACGATCTTGTGCGGGACGTAGTACTCATCAATGGCGGCAATATCCTCGTCGGAGAGTTTGAGGTCAAACGCGCACACCGCGTCGTCGAGATACTTCGCCTTCGTGGCTCCGATGACGGGAGACGCCACGCCCTTTGCAAAATGCCACGCGAAGGTCACTTGCGACATCGTCGCGGAGTGCTTTTCCGCGACATCGTGTATGCGTGCGGCAATGGCTTTATCCTGCTCCTCGGTGGAGTCATACTTTCCGTGCGCGACCTTATCCGTCCTGCTGCGCATGGTGTCCGCCTCCCAATTCGGCCTCGCCGCCCTGCCCGCGGCAAGAGGGCTGTACGGCGTGAGAGCGACGTTCATCTGTTTGCAGATAGGGATGAGTTCCCTCTCGTCCTCGCGGTAGAGCGGATTGTAATGGTTCTGCATGGATACGAAAGGCGTCCAACCGTTGTCGCGTGCGGCGATCTGCATATTATAAAACTGATAGCCGTACATGGCGGAAGCACCGAGCGCGCGCACTTTGCCTTCCTTCACCAGCTCGTCCAGCGTCTGCATCGTCTCCTCGATGGGGGTATCGTAGTCGAAGCGATGGATGATGTAAAGGTCGAGGTAGTCCGTGTCGAGCCTCTTCAGGGTGCCTTCTATCTCGCGGCGGATCGCTTCGCGGGAAAGGTGTCCCTCGTTGAAATAGACCTTTGAGGCAAGCACCACTTTATCCCTTGCGACATTGCGCTTTATCGCTCTGCCGAGATACTCTTCGCTCGTACCCGCCGAATAACAGTTGGCGGTGTCGAAAAAATTGATGCCGAGATCGAGCGCGTGTTTTATGATGGTCTCGCTCGCGTCGGGATCGAGCGTCCACGCGTGCATATTGCTTGCAGGATCGCCGAAACTCATACAGCCGAGGCAGAACCTCGACACTTTGATTCCGCTGTTTCCAAGTTGCGTATATTCCATGTTAAACCTCCTTTTTCGGCTTATAAAACCATGTTTTGCGCGATCGGCTTACCTTTCTCTCGCTGCGCTCTCATCGTCGCCGACGGGCTCGACGCACTTCGTGAGCCGCCTTCACTGCTGTCTTCGGTCGAGGATCTCCTTTGCACGGTTCAATGCGTTGAAGAGACGAGGGACGCCCATATACGGCATGGCGTGGGCGAGCGCGCAAACTATCTCTTCCGCGGTGTTCCCCGCCTTCAATGCGCCCTCGACATGGGAGCGCACCTGAACCTCCGCCCCGCCCATCGCCGCAAGAATGACGACGGTCAGAAGTTCGCGCGTCTTGCCGTCCAAACCCTTGCGCGTCATAAAGTCGGAAAAACAAAGTTCGGTGAGCCAGCGCGGCACCGCCTCGGCAAATTCCCCGGGCAGCCACGCATATCTGTCTTTGATCTCGGTGCCGTAGAGGGCTTCTTGCAGGGCAAGCCCCTTCTTAACGCGGTCCTCTTCCGTCACGGTCGCCGCGTCGGGAAGAGGGAGAGAGATGCCCCGCTCCGAAAAGACTTCGTTCATCGCCGCGATGGCGTTAAGGGTCTTGGGAAATCCGACGAAGGGCGCGCACTGATAGACCGCCTCACGGATCTCTTCGGGAGTGCATCCGACGTTGAGGCTTGCCCCGACGTGCGCTTTTAATTGCGGCAGCGTCTGATTGACGACGAGCACCGTGACCGTGATCAGCTCGCGCATCTTGTCGTCGAGCGAACCCGTATAGCTCACTTCGCCGAAGATGAAACGCTGCAATATGCGCATGAATCCGGGGTCACTGCCCTCGTTCACGGTCGGCTTGCCGCCGAAGAGCTCGGCGAACTTTTTCTCGCATCTTTCCACTCTGTCCATACATCCTCCGTATGCGCGGGAAGCTCTCCGCACCCTTACCGACCATATTATGCTCCTATTCTGACACCGTGTCAATATAAATTTTCGCTTTTTTCGAATTCACCCGACGCATGACGCCGCCTATGGGGGCAAAGCAGGCCTGCGCGCCCTCCCCCCCCCCAGCAATTTGAGAAAACTCACTTTTTTGAACATTGGGGACGTGTTTATTTTGTTCAATTTTTGAACAAAACAAGCCCGTCCCCAAGTGTAAAGTGCTGTCGTAAGTGCATAAAAATCGGACAAAACGCGCTAATATGATGGCTCCCCCTCCCCCCGAGAAAAACGACACAAACCTCTCATCCGTCTCTTGAAAACGACCGAAAGATTAGTTATAATTTATCTATAAAAGATATTGCCGCGTTTTCGGCGCTCGGGGGAGATAATATGACAGCTATCCATGCCGTCGGCATAACGCACACCTACAACGGAAAAGACATCATCCTGAACGGCATCGACCTCGATGTCGAAAAGGGAGAATTCCTCTCCATCCTCGGAGCTTCGGGGAGCGGCAAGACCACCCTGCTCTCCGTCATCGGCGGCATCGAGACGCCCACATCCGGGCACGTGTACATCGACGGAGAGGACATCTCCGCCGCCAAGGAAAAGCGCAGGGCGATCCTGCGTCGCACGAAGATCGGCTTCGTTTTTCAATTTTTCAATCTCGCGCCCTATCTCAACGTGGAACAGAACATCCTCGTCCCCGTGCTTCTGAACGGCAAGGGCAAAAAGTCGGTGGAGAAGGAGCTGGACGCTCTGCTCTCATTTGTCGGTCTTGAGGACAAGCGCACCGCGATGCCCGGCAAACTTTCGGGCGGCGAGCAGCAGCGCGTGGCGATCGCGCGCGGGCTCATCTTCCACCCGGACATCATCCTTCTGGACGAGCCGACGGGCAACCTCGACTCCGCCAATTCCGAGGGGATCATGCAGCTTCTGAAGCGCGTCAATTCCGAGTTCGGCACCACGGTCATCCAAGTCACGCACAACGAACACAACGCCGAATACGGCTCCCGCATCATCCGCATCCGCGACGGCAAGATCGTGGACGAGACCGAAAACCTCTAATCATCCGTGAACATACTCCTGCGACACACCTTATCCAGCATCACGCGCAACCCCGTGCAATCCGTCATCGTGGTGGTGTCCACCGCGATGATAACGGCGTGCGTGCTGCTCTGTCTTTGCGTGTCGTCGCTGTTCGAGTTCACCACACGGCTTTGGGCAGACCACCTCTACGGCGGGTCGCAGATGATCGTCAACACTTCCCCGCAGCACCAAGACGAAGTCAGGGAATGGCTTGAGGCGCACGACGACGTCGCAGCTTACATCATGACATACGACGTTTCCGCCACCGTCATGAGCGAAGACGCCACCGTCCGCGCTTTCGGCAGCGCCAACGAATTCGGTGCCCTCGACACCTACGACCGCCTCATATCCGCCGTCGTTCTGGACCGCACCGAAAACACCACTTCCCTCCCCTCCGCGCACATATCGGCGGACTTTGCCGAGGTGCTGGGACTTTCTGTGGGAGACACCTTCACCGTGAAAGGAAACGGCGAATTCTTCGTGGAAGCGGTGTGCGCCGCAACCTCCCGCTATTACAGCAATCCCCTGCCCGCCTATGCCTACGAGACGGACGGACTCCCTAGCGTCACCGCCCGCTTCTCCGTATGGTTCACCGACGCGGAGGCAGCGCTGAAAGAGGACAACGCCACCATCGCCACCTACCGCGAGGAACTGTGCGCCATCACACAGGATAAAAGCAGCGTCAACACCGCCATCGCCTCAAACCTTGCCGAAGCGGACGCTTCCGTCGAAGGCAGCATGCGCCTTATGAACATCGCGGCATCCATCATCTCCGTGGTGATGGCGTGTCTCCTGCTCGCTTCCTTCTCCGTCATCGTACGCGGCAGGGTGAACGAGCTCATCAAATTCAAAGCGGCGGGAGCCACTCCCGCGCAGTCTGCCTTCATCCTCATCGTTGAGGCGGCGCTCTACGCCGTCGTCGGCGGGCTGATAGGGCTGGGCATAGGCGAAGGACTCATCCTATATCTCAACGGCACCCTTCCCGCAGGCATCGAGGCTGCCATAGTCCCCAACGCGGGAGACTACTTTGCCGCCTTGGCGATAGGCGCGGCTTGCGGGCTTGCCGCCTGCGCGCTGCCTGCCGTGCGGATGAGCTTCCGCTCCATTCATCACCTTCTGGGCGGCGCCGAACGCATGACCGCACGCACCCCCGTGTGGTCCGCCGTCGTCATGACCCTGCTCACCTTCCCGTGCTGCATCGCCACTTTCTTCGTGCCCACGGAGATGCTCCTTCCCTTCGCCGTCGCATCCGTCGCGCTCTCCTTCGTGTGGTTCTTCACCGTGCTCCCCCACGTGCTCGCGCTGCTGTGCGCCGCAGCCCGCAGACTGACACGACCCGGAGCGGGCTACATCGCGGAATGCGCCTGCCCGCGTACGCAGTCGGTGTCCACATCCTTTTCCGTGCTCACGGCGCTCATCGCCTTCATCACGCTGGGCGCGGGCATCATCGACACCGTCATCCTGACGGGCGTACCCTCGCAGACGCGCTATACAAACGACTTTGTCGCCACCGTTGTCGTGGACGGGACTGTGTCGCCGGAGGACGAGCTGGAGCGCTGTCTTGCGGTGGACGGCATCACGGACGGCGCCTTGTACAAGGAGTACTCCAACTGTTCCCTCGCCTACGCCGACGGCACGCCCATAAGCGAAAACTCCCTCATTTCCGCGGTGAATCTCATGGCGGTGCAAAAGGGCTCCGATCTGCGGTTCGCATCCGCCGCCGGCATCCCCGACGATGTGATACGCCGCTTCGACGAGCTTGTCGCGGCAGGCGGACATCCCGCCGTCATCACCTACTACACCGCCGAACGCTACGGCTTCGAGATAGGCGACAGCATCGCCGTGCTTACCAAGACCTCGGACGGCATACTGCCTCTGAACAACACCTACACCATCGTCGGCATCGACGAGACCTTGACCGCGTGGGACCAATTCATCTTCGTCTGCGACGACGACATCGCGGTGGGAGACTACGTCCTCTATTACGGCGCCGCCATCCGCCTTGATGGCGACACCACGCGCTTTTCGGAGCTGCGCAGCGCGATAGACACCGACCGCGTCACCCTCTTCACAAACGAGGGGTACACCCCCGTCGCCTCGTCCGGCGACGACACGACGCGCATGCTCTCCGTGTTCTCCTACATCATCTACATCATCGCCGCGCTGGGGCTCGTCAACCTCATCGTCATCACGGCGAGGGAGCGCATGAAGGAATTCGACATCTTCCGCCTTGCGGGCATGAACTCGGGCGACGCCGCGCGCTATATCTTCACCGAGACCGCCGTACTCACTCTGGGCGGAGCGGCGCTCGGTATGCTCTTTGCTTCGTTCATGGGAGCAGCCGTCCGCGGTATCGCGCAGGTGGTGGACAAATATATCCCGCTTGACCCCCTCCCCGCCTCCACCGCAGTCACCGTCGCGGTCGGGGTCGGGCTGTTTGCTCTGCTGTGGGCGCTTGCCCACCTCGCCGCCTTTGCAGGGGTGAACTCTCCCCTCCGCAGGAGGCGTGACGACAGGATGCTGCGCTCCGGTTGATAACGCACAATAAATAGTTTGCATGCACAAAACGATTAGATAAACCGCCGAAACGATATGAACATACTCCTGCGACACACCTTATCCAGCATCACGCGCAACCCCGTGCAATCCGTCATCGTGGTGGTGTCCACCGCGATGATAACGGCGTGCGTTTTGATGTGTCTGTGCATATCGTCCATGTTCGAACAGATCGCCACCCAGTGGGCGGGCAGGTCTTTTGCCGGCGCAGATATATATGTACACACGGACGATAACACCCGTGATGCGGTCCTAGCTTTCATGGACGAAAACATGGGCGACGTCGAGAACTACTTTTATGCCTCGGAAAGCAACTTCGTCGTCACCACCGACACCCAATCCATCCGCGGCGCCGGCATGGGAGTGTATGACCTCGACGAGTTCGACTCCGTCACATCCACCAACGTCATCGCCCGCACCGGAAACACTTCCTCCCTTCCCTCCGCGCACGTCTCCACCGTCTTCGCGGATGCGGCGGACGTTTGGCTCGGGGACACTTTCACACTCAACAGCGGCAGGGAATTCTTTGTGGAGGCGATCACCGCGGCGACGGGAAGATACTTCGACCAGCTGGTCGCATGTTTCGCCTATGAGCTCGCCCCCGACGCCGATCCGCACACAATATTCATTTATCTCAAAGACCCCGACGGCTTACGGGATGACGGCGTGACTACCGACGGCAAGTTCTGGGCGGATAAGCTGCGCACGATAAACGGCTACGGCACCACCCAAGTCGACATCGGTTATGTGGACTCGCTGGTCGAAGATTCCGTCGGCGGCAGTATGCAGCTTATGACCGTTGCCGCCGTCATCATCTCCGCCGTCATGGCGTGTCTGCTCTTCTCATCCTTCTCCGTCATCGTACGCGGCAGGGTGAACGAGCTCATCAAATTCAAAGCGGCGGGAGCCACTCCTGCGCAATCTGCCTTCATCCTCATCGTCGAGGCGGCGCTCTACGCCGTCGTCGGCGGGCTGATAGGGCTCGGCATAGGCGAAGGGCTGATACAATATCTCAACACCCTCCTTGACGAGCTCATCGTGGGCGCGACTCTCGCAGCTCCCGCTTACAAATATTTCACCGCGCTTGCAGTGGGCATCCTCTGCGGCATAGCCGCCTGCGCCCTTCCTGCCGTGAGGATGAGCTCGAAACCCATCCATGCTCTCATAGGCGGCGACGAACGCATGACGCGCAAGCCGCCCCTCCTCGTCGCCGTCTTCTTCACTCTCACGGCTCTCGCCCTCGGCGTCGCGCAGTTCTTTGTGGAAGATATGACACTGAACGTCATCGGCGTGCTGCTCATCGCGGTGGCGTTTGTCTGGATCGTCACCTCCGCACCTCACTTCCTGCGCTTTGCGGCTCTCGGAGCAAGGGGACTCTCGCGTCACGGACCCGCCTACGTCGCCATGTGCGCGGCTCCGAGGAACGCCTCGGTCAATTCCTCCCTCACCATGCTCGCAGCGCTCATCGCCTTCATAACGCTGGGCACCGGCATCATCGACGTGGTAGGTCTGACCGCCGTCCCGTCTTCTGTGCGCTACGACTGCGACTACATCATCTCACTCCCCACTCCGTATAACGGCACCACGGAAGAGTCTGCGTTCTCGATGCTGGAAAAAGTGCGGGCTGTCGAGGGCATAGAACGCGCAAACGTCCGCACCTATCACGCAGGCTACTCCGCCATCTCGACGGGAGACGAGGACAAACTCGAACTCGACACGCTCGAGCCTTTGGTCATGGTCGGTATGGACGAGGCGCAGTCTCTCCGCTATATGTGTCCGAACCTTGACGAGGAAGCCATACGCCTCTTTGCCGAGACGGAGCATCCCATCGTACTCACGCGCACGGCAGCGGGACGGTACGGCGTCGGCATCGGCGACACCGTGTATCTTTACACCGGAGATCCCGCAACTCCCGCCGTTTTGTCATCTCCGTTCACCGTCGTCGGCATCGACGAGACCATCACCTCTTTCGACGACTTCTTCTTCGTCACGATAGACGATATGATAGCCACCGTGGGCTGGAACCAAGGCGCCGCCGAGACGCTCATCCTCGCCGACGGCGATCCCTCCGCCCTCGCACCGCTCACCGAGCTTATGGACAGCGATCCCGTCAAAGTCTACACCCGCGACGGCTTTTTCTCGGCAGAAGGCAAGGACAAGCTGGACACCTCCCGCCTCATCGGGATGTTCACCTTCATCATCTACGGCATCGCGGGGCTGGGGCTCGTCAACCTCATCGTCCTCACCGCGGGCAGCAGAATGAAAGAGTTCGACGTCCTGCGCCTTGCAGGGCTCACTCCCCACGGCGCCTGCGACTATATTTTCACCGAGACGGGTATGCTCTCCGCCATCGGTTTCGCACTCGGTCTGCTCTCCGCCTTCTTCGTCAACCGAGCCTCCGCCGCCATCGTGCAACTCATCGGCAAATACATCACCACGGAAGCCTTCCCCGTCCGCATGATCGTCATCGCGGCTGTGCTCACGGGCATCTTCGCCCTGCTTTGGGCGCTCTCGCACGTCATCGCCTTCGTCCGCACCACCTCCCGCCGCTACAGATCCCGCGACGACCGCCTCCTGCGCTCCGACTAGCCTCCCCTCTCCCCGCTCCCCTCACCCCTCGAGGGTCACCCATCCCACCGCCTTACGCGCCCCGCGCCGCGAGTTTTTTGCGCATTTCGGCATTCTTTTTTTTGCCGAGAGGATAGGCGAACATGAGCATGAGTGCGAACACGATGATGAGCACCACGGTGACGAGCAGCTAAATGCCGTCCGCCGCCTCCGCGCTATGCGCGTCGCTTCGCCTGTCTCTCCCGTCCTCCCCCATCGTCTTCCGCACCACGCGCCTCTTCGCTCTCCGCTTGCGCTCTCATTCTCCCTGCCGCTCCCGCCCTCACCGCAAATTTCCGCCCGCCGCACCGCAAAATCGTTTGACATACGCCCCCGCTTGTCATATAATCTACAAGCGATCACCCGTGCGTGGGTGGCGAAATTGGCAGACGCGCTAGATTCAGGTTCTAGTGAACAATACGTTCATGTGGGTTCAAGTCCCGTCCCGCGCACCAGATCGGAATAATACGAACCGCGACTTATCGTCTTGGTTCGTATTATTTTTTACCCGCGATTTCTTCGGTATAAAGTTTTCTCTTTGTAAATCTCCGAATTTGTCAGCCCTTTCGCCCGCCGAGTGTGGCACGGAGAGACGGCTGTCAACGCCGTAAGTGTACGTGAAAAGTTTTTGACAAAAACCTTGACATTTATCTGTAAACTGGGACACAGCGAAATCACCTACTATCTCAACGTAAACCGCACCACGTTCGTAGGAGCAACAAAAAACTTCACTTAAACTACTGAACCACAAATACAAGTTGAATTGTCTGTGTTTTAATAAGACATTGGAAATTCAAAATATGAGTGATTTAAAACGGCGCTAACCGTAGCGCCGTTTTGACCAATTTGCACAAATTTCTACTAAAAAAACTTTTTACAGACATCTATTTTTTTTGATATATCTGAAAAACAGTTGTCAACACTTCGGTGATCGCTTGGCGTATTAGACAAAACAAAAATATACTTGTCATCGTGGAAAATGATTTTATCATGTTTCCCTTCGATGACGGTAAATCCACATGAGCGCAAAAGTTTTCTCCGTTGTGATAAAGATGTTTCTAGAAGCGCCTTTTTCAATTCTGTCATTATTCTCTGTCCATGTCCAGTTGGTTTATTCAGTTCCAACATGCGATCTATGATATCTGCAGGACGAGAACCGTCTAACATATGTTTTTTTGCACAAGACAATATATTTGCTAGCAGGTCGTTACACTCATCACTATAAAACTCTTCCAAATCGAATTTTAATTTTATCACGCCTCCGCTATATTTTTGTTTAAGATTTTCCAATTGTGCGTTTTTCATGTCAAGCTGCGATTGCAATTCCGAAACCTTTTCTCTCAATTGGCCATTCTCCGCATCAAATAATTGCAAAAATGCATTAAGTTCTGCAGATGATTTTTCTGCCAAGTCTGTTTGATACAAAACCTTCCTTTTTTGATACGCAAGGTAAACGCCGTCCCACGACCAATCATTGATGTTTGAATGAATTAATGCTGCCCGCTGAACAGCTAACAATATGTTTTGTGCAGCAGCTTTTTCGTTTAAATTACCATCCATATAATACTCGTTAGGGCCAATGATTTCCCTATAACATGTACCAGGAAAATAAACGCCTACATACCCATGATATGCATTGTTGTATTTTGCAAGCTCACGAAGCTTTATGGCAAAATCCTTGTTGGGTTCTACTAAAACATGAGCCATTCCAGAAAGCCTAATTGCAAGGCGTTTGGGGTTTACCAAATAATGTTTATCGTCGAAAGCATTATAACTCAGATAGACTATTGGCATATTGACCGATGGACTACCTGACATTATTTTTGCGCATAAATTCAAATCGTCGGGCGAGTCAGTGATTTCTATTGGATAATCAACCACAGGTAATGCTCCATCCAATGATGTCATCTTGTTATCGAACAACAATTTGATTAAATGCGGCTTATGCAGCCTAGGCAACCTAGTCGAGTATGCGTTTGTCTCGCATGATAATCTTATTGATAAACTATTGTTCATTTCGGAAAACACGCAATCCGTACGCCATGTATTATTCTGTTCTTTATTGATGAAGCGCAACGCAAATATATTATCGCCGTTTGCTTCAATCGCCAAAATATGAACCGACGTTGAATCAGAAGTATTTTGGAAAAACTCTTCTTCGCCAAGATTATAATTAATTTTTTTTATTTTGTAGTGCGGACTATTTTCGAGCCATTGTTTTATAACCGAATACACTTCAGCACTTGTAACCGACGAACTCAATTGTACCTTTGTTGCAAACAAATCCATAAATTTTCTCCTTTAGCTAATTTGCATCTCTTCTTGCAGAGCAGATTAATCATGCTTTTTTCTATAAGACAGATACAAGGCGTGAGCCATTTGCATCATGACTTCTTTGTAAAATTCCTTGTTTTCGAAAAGTTTCGAAAAACCGTCGACGGAGTCGGCATAACAATCTTGCGCGACTTTTTCGAACTCATCCGGGAATATGCTTTGGACGAACATCTCCTCATCGCTGTTCAAGGCATGCTTTTTCAACCTTCTGCCGCTTGAATACATACGATCGAATATGGTTTCTACAATAATACGATCGGCGCCGGTAAACTGTCCCCTGTACATCAGATTGATTTTGTCTATGATGTTCTGCAACAAATCGCGTTTTTCGGTGCGAAGTGCCGATTTTTTCGGCTTTTCGGGAGCAAGAGTTTTGTCTTTATCCGAGGGATGTAATTCAATACAGCCGCTGAACGTTTCCGTTAAGCTACTGTTCAAAAGTACCACTTCATCGTCAAGATTGACCGTATCAACATGGCGTTTTGGCAACAATCTGAACAAGTACTCGCAGAACAGATATGTTTTATGCAAGTCTTCGTCGAACATTCTGGCAACCTGAGTAATGTAGGCATAGAATCGAATGAAATTCTTTAACGCCGTACGGAACGCGTACTGGTTTTCTTCCGAAAGCGCTATATATCCTTGCAACGCGGGGCGCAATGTCGCTGTGATTTTTCCCAAGTCTTTCGCCGACTGTCTGTTGACGCTTGAATAAACCGCCATAAATTTTGCTATGTCGTCTTCATTCCATAGGCGGAATTTCAGCAGCCTGTCGTGATAGCCGTAAACCACGTTGACATCGAGTGCACATTCGAGTTGCGTTTCCTCGTAAAATGTTTTGAACGCCTTTTCGATGTCCTCCGCTTTGTTTTCAAAGTCGAGAATGTATGTGTCCACTTTCCCCGCGCTCTTGCAAGTGCGATTGAGACGCGAGAGCGTTTGCACCGCTTTTACGCCGCGAAGCTTTTTATCTACGAACATCGTATGCAACTTCGGTTCGTCGAAACCCGTTTGATATTTGTCCGCGACCACAAGCAGATTAAACGCGTCGCTGGCAAAGAAATCCGGCAGCTGAGCTTCGCTGATTTTCACGCCGCCTGCGGAATTTATTTTTGTCTCGGTGTATTCTTCGCCGTCAATCTCTATACTGCCCGAAAAGGCAATCATCGGAAGAACATCGGTATAACCGTTTTTATCGCAGTACTTCTTTATTGCCTGATAGTATCTCACGGCATGCATACGCGAAGGCGAAACGAGCATTGCTTTTGCCTTGCCATGCATTTTGGACAAGGTAACTTGCCTGAACTGCTCAACGATGATTTCCACCTTCTGTTGCAATACGAGCTCGTGATTGCGTTTGAATTCTAGAATTGCCTTTGTCGCAGGCGTTTCCTCGTATTCCGGGTTCTCCTTTATGGTCTTTGCAATCTCCCACGAACTTTCCATGGTGCTGTAATTGCGAAGAACGTCGAGAATGAAGCCTTCGGCAATGGCCTGACGCATGGAATAATGATGGAATGCGTCGAATCTGCCGTCGGGAAGTTGTTCGCCGAACATTTCCAAAGTCTTGGGCTTGGGCGTGGCGGTAAACGCGAAGAATGATAGGTTTTCATGTCTGCCCTGTGTCAGCATCTCTCCTATGAGTTCGTCCTCTTCGTCGATGTCGTCGATATCGATCTCGTTTGCTTCGGCGTATTCTTTGAGCGAGATGGAAGTGTCGGCGAGCACAGCTTTGAGTTTCTGTGCCGAGTCGCCTGTCTGTGAAGAATGTGCTTCATCGACTATGACTGCAAACCGCTTGCCCTTCTGCGAGCCTACTGCATTGTAGATGATAGGAAAGCGGTGAAGCGTTGTAATGATAATCTTCTTGCCGTCGTCGATTGCCTGACGCAACACATCGGAACTGTCCTTGTCGGTAACGACGGCAATCTGCCCAGCGGGGTGGTCGAAGCCTATCACGGTATTTTGCAACTGACGGTTCAAAACACGCCTGTCCGTGACCACAAATACGGAGTCGAAAATCGCCTCGTCGAACTTGTCGTGTACGGAAGCAAGACGGTATGTAAGCCATGCTATGCTGTTGGATTTGCCGCTGCCCGCGCTGTGTTGAATGAGATAATTTTTCCCTGCGCCGCGCTCGCAAACGTCGTCCACCAGTTTTTCTACCACGTCAAGCTGATGATACCGCGGGAAAATGATTTTCGGTGCCGCTTTGCGTGTGACGCGCCTGCCGTCGACAATCTCGGCGAACTCGTCCACCTGCACGCTGATATAGCGTTGCAAAAGCGACATCAGCATATCTTTTTCCAAAACGTATTTCCAAAGATACGACGTAATGTAATCGTCCTCGCAAGCGGGATTGCCCGCGTCGCCGACTTTCCCTGCCCCGTTGGAACCTTGGTTGAAAGGCAAAAACACGGTCTTGTCCCCTTGCAAGCGCGTGGTCATCCACACCTCGTAAAGGTCAACCGCAAAACACACCAAAACTCGCCTGTTGAATCCGAATATCGGCTCGCGCGGGTCGCGGTTGGTCATAAACTGCAACTTTGCGTCTTCCACACTCTGTCCTGTGAGCTGGTCTTTGAGTTCTATGGCGACAACGGGTATTCCGTTGAGCGACAGCACCATATCGATGCTGTTGCTGTTCTGAGTGCTGTAACGGAACTGCCTTGTGCAAGTGAGAATGTTTTGATTGTATCTTTCCGTCACCTCTTCGTTGAGGTCGGAAGCGGGCTTGAAATAACAGAACCGAAGCTCCACGCCGCGGTCCTTGACGCCCTTGCGTAATACATCGATAAGCCCGCGTGACTCAACCTCTTCGTTGAACCGCTTATACAACTGCTTATCCGTGTCCTCACCGTATATCTTGCAAAACCTCTCCCACGCCTTGGGCTGTGTGTTGGCGATAAATGTGCGCATAAGCAGAAGGTCAACCGCCTTGTCCTTATCATAGGTGGCCTGATTGCCTTTTATATAACCGCCTTCGCTCAGCAAATATTCTTCGATGTCGCTCTCAAACCTCTTCTCACTTCTGTCCAACGCAGCCATTTTGCTCCTCCTTCACAATCCCGCCTTCAATCAGGGTTTGTTTGCATATCTCTTGCAGGTCATTTACGGTGTGCAAATACTCCTGCACATAAGGATTATGATCAACTAACAAAACTCGCATTTTATAATAATAATCATTCTGCAATCCGTCCACAATCTTCATATAAACATCATCCAACTCGTTGAAACGGAAATCAACATACACTTTCCCGTGCGGTAAAACAACTTTATTCCCGCCCATCTTGCACCATTTATTGTCGTGATAAATTCCTTCTATGCTAAATACCGAGTGATTGGAATTTTCAAACAGAACAAAACACCTAAACGCGAAATCATTGGGTTCCTCATCTGACAAACAAACCTTTTTGCCTGTCATGTCCGCATTGCCATCACATTGCATTTCAAATGTGAAAATTGGCTTTGCCTTTTGAATTTCTTCTTCTTTTTTCAATTTGTCGGAACGGTGAATCGTCCACGCAACGCCCGAGAGAGTCAGCAAACCACCGTAAACTGCGGCAACTATCGCTGTCACTATCGTGCGCAATGAGTCGATAGGGATTATGTATATCAGATATATTGTCAGACCCAGCCCAATCACTAATTCGAGCGCAAGGAAAAATGCGGTGGCGTTTCCTTCCTTCACGAACACTTTGGCAAGGTTGATGAAAATGACAATGATGGAAAGCACGCCGAAAACGAATTTGCAAATCAACCAATCGTTGAAGATTGCCATATAAAGCAAATCAAACAACCAGAACATGATTATGTTTGTGATTGCGGCTGAAATCAACTTTATTTCGTCCAGTTGTTGATAAGGACATCTGTCTTTATATACTCTTATATACCAGTAGCAAAAAGCAATCGGACAAAACACGGCAAAGAAACCGAAGAAAAACCAGTACACCGAAAAGGCGTCCACACAGCAAACGAGCGGAACTGCAATCACAAGATATATGGCGATGATTACCAGCGCCACTTTAGATGATGTGGAAAGATGCTTTTTCTTTGGTTCTTTCTCGTTCATACGACCTCTTTTTTGCCTGTCACATACTCATAAATCAAAGACTTTTTGTATTCTTTGAGTTGGTCTATCTGTTCATTGCGAATTGCAATCATTTCGTCAATCTTTGCGCACTTATCGTCAAGATAATCGGCTATTTTTTGTTGCTCCGAAGCACTCGGAAATAGCACGGTAACTCTCGACAAAATATTTTTTGAAATGCTGAATACTTTAATTCCAGACACACGCGACCGTAGTTGACTTCTCCAACAATCCGATAAAAACAGATACGCAAGATATTTGTTTGAAGTAGTCATTCTACTTTTTAAAATAATCGAGTGATAGCCCGCAAAAATTACATCATTATCGTTGATATAAACAAAATCACCAACGCCTGATAAATCTTCAGATGTATCAGCGAAAATAAAATCACCAACTTTTACTATAGAATTTGAGTGACTATCAACATACACACTATCTACAAATCTATACATATCGTTGACTATGCGAGTGGAGATATTGAATTTTGCATGTATTTGTCCATAACTGATAACTTTTTCCCCACTGACTCTCAAATCTTCTTTTGTAATAGGCAGCCCTTTGCCGAAGTCGAACAATGATTTTAAAGTCATTATCTCCCAACATTCTGGGATTTTGCCTATCCACTCTATTCCGCTGTCTTTCATGGGGGCGGAGGGGTCAAGACCTTTGGTGACGGCTTCGGTGATGACGGACTGCTTGTACGCCTTCAACTCCTCAATCATCTTCTCTTCCGTCTGCACCAGCTCGTCAATCTCCGCGCACTTCCCGTCCAAAAAATCCGCTATCTTCTTCTGCTCCGCAATAGGGGGTACAGGAACATTTATTCTTCTCATCAAGTCCCACTTGGTTGACCACAAATCAGCAACAATTCCGGTGCCCCATCTATAAAACTCTTCCGCAAATCCATAATTGTTGAACAAATAAGACGAATACAAGCTATCTATTTCACCGTGTGGCACCAAAACCAAATTTATCAACGAAACGGAACCGTCATATGATGAAAGTCCACAAGACTGCTTGCGGTCAGAACGCGAATTTATCACAAAATCCCCGCGACGTACGAGTTTTCTGCCCTCGTGGGCATTTGACTTGGCAACTTCATCCAACTGCGGAACAACCCCTGATTTTGTTACAGACAAAGGGGCATAATCATAATCACTTACTTTTTCATTTCTGTTTTCGAAATGTCTGCCAATAGATTCAATTCCCCATTTTTCAGGGATTTCACCTATCCACTCTATTCCGCTCTCTTTCATCATTCGCATTTCGTCGCAATATCCCAAGTTATTTTATCGTAAATTTCTCTGTGGTTCTTTTTCAGCTCATTATGCACCTTTATATCAAAACACAAATTGCTGACATCACCTTTGTTTATCGGCTCTAAACTGCTCAGCACACCGTCAAATAAGACCTCAATTTTATTCAGTATTTTTTTCATCACTTTGAACAATTTCATCAAATCTTCCAGTTGAAGGGTGAAGCCTTTCATTGTTCTGTCCGTATCGGTAAAATGTGCAAAATAGTTGTCTCGCCAATGTTTCAGATTCGTTATCTCATTACTGTGTTTTGCACATTCCCCCTCATATACAGCACATGCATCGGCAACATTCTCAAAAGTTATTGATTCGGTTTTTTGTTCTCTTGTGCCATCGGGCAAAACTTGTTCTCTGACAAATTTTTCCGTAAAAATCAAGTTCCAGTTTGCCTTAACATAATCAAAAAATTTTTTGAATGATCTTTCATCCGATTCGTAAAAAAATGACGACAAATCTATTGACGCTTTCGTCCACAAACTTTCGATAACCGTATTGGCAAAACTCGGCGATACCAACTGAAATGCCGTCCACTCTGCTTCATGGCTTGTAAGATAATCCAAAGAAGCAATAGCAATGCTGATTCTATACGCCTTATTGCGATAAAATTCATGGAATGACAAATATTTCTTCTGTTGAGAAGACAGAATTTTTTTGTTGTCTTCCTTTTTTATCATTGCGCTTACTCCTTTATAAGCAACTCCTTCATAAGTTTCTGTTCACGTGCACCCAGTTCGACTAGGCGAGCGAAGATTTCTTCGCTGGGGCGCGGCATTTGATTATTAAATCATCAGCCAGTTTTCTTCCTGTCTGCTTCGCGTGCCATTATGTTATCTTGCAGTGCACACAGATAAGAGACTGCATTGTTATTCGGAAATGCCGTCCTATACGCCTCTGTATCCAACAGTCTTTTATTCGCCAATGCATAATCTCGATATTTTATCAATCCCGCAATGTCATTCTTTTTGATTAACTCATACAATTTTACAGTCTCATCGTGTCTGTATTCACGGTTAGATTGGCTAGTCATTTCTATATGAAGCAGTTCATCATAGCTTGCGCATGCCCCAAGTTTATCCGCGCCAGCATCTTTTTCAATCTCATTTTCCATATACGGTATTATAAACTGTCTTGCATATTTGGGATTTATTTTATAGAGTGGGAGTCTGCTCCAATTCTGAGATGACAATTTCAAAAAAAATAATGACATAGCCTCACAGATTGTTTCTTCCACCCAAGATATGCTGTGCGCATCGGACTGATTGTTGCAAAATATAAAGCAATGTGTTATCTCATGCGCAAGCTGAAACAACATCTGATTCCATTTATTAAAATGATCTACCGTCAACTCTATGAGATGGACGCCACGCAGCTGGACAGAATCAGTGTAATGCGGTGCACCCAAAGATGGATTTATCTGTATATGACAAGGTTTGCAATCGAAATATATCCCTATTGCCTCATAGTAATCGACTACAAACTTACAAAGGCATGCCGCATTTTGCCAGCCATATGTCTGACTTAATCTGAAATATGAAGAATACAACTTTCCTCTATTATCCATCAAGCAACTCCTTCATAAGTTCCTGTTCACGTGCGCCCAGTTCGACTAGGCGGGCGAAGATTTCTTCGCTGGGGCGCGGAGGAATGTATTTGTAGAACTGCCGCGTGAACGGGATTTCGTAACCGATTTTCGTCTTGCTTTCGTCAATCCACGCGTCGGGGGCATAGGGCAAGACATTCTTTGCCATATACTCGTCAAAAGGCGTGCCCCAAGGGATGACCTCGGTGTCGCGCAAGGCCGTGTCGGGCTGTTTTGCTCCCTTTTTCAACACGAGTTCCCCTTTCTCGTCACGCAGGGGGCGTTCCACCACAACTTTGCTGTACTTGAAGAAGTCGTCGTCGAAGATTTTGCACTCGACGCGTTTGCCGTCCCTTTCCCACACGCCGTCCTCGAAGGCGAGGTAACACTCCTTGATGAGTGTGATACACGCGCTTGTGAACTCGTTGCGTTTGTTGCCGAGCGACTTGCGGCGTTTTTCGGAACAGGCGCTTGCGTCTATCAACTGCACTTTGCCGGCGCGTTTGGTGTACGGTTTGTTTTTGCTGACCAGCCATATATAGGTGGCAATGCCTGTGTTGTAGAACATATCGTTGGGCAACTGCACTATGGCTTCCAGCCAATCGTTTTCAAGCAGATAGCCGCGTATGTTGCTCTGCCCGCTGCCCGCGTCGCCGCTGAAAAGCGGAGAACCGTTCTGAATGATTGCCATTCTGCCCGTGTCTTTGAGTTTCGCCACGCCGTTGAGCATAAAAAGCTGTTGTCCGTCCGACACGGGAGGAAGCCCGACGGAGAACCGCCCGCCCGCTTTCTTGCTCTCTGCCTCGACTGCCGCTTTTTCTTTCTTCCACTCGATGCCAAATGGCGGATTGGAAATGATGTAGTCAAAGGTGAAGCCCGCAAACGCGTCTTTGGACAGCGTGTCGCCGTGTTTCATATTCTCGGCGTTTCCGCCTTTTATCAGCATATCAGATTTCGCTATTGCAAAAGTCTCTTCGTTGAGTTCCTGCCCGAAACATTTCACGCTGGCGTCGGGGTCTATATCTTCCAAGCGTTCCGTCATACAGCCGAGCATTTGGCTCGTTCCCATTGCCATATCGTAGACGGTGGTAGTTATGCCCTCTTTGCGCAGTCTTTCTTCGTCCTCGCCGATGAGCAAGTCGGTCATAAGGTAAATGACGTCACGCGCCGTAAAGTGCGCTCCCGCCTGCTCGTCGTACGATTCGCTGAACTTCCGCACAAGCTCCTCGAATATGTAGCCCATATCCGTGCTGGTGACCTTTTCGGGATTGAGGTCGGCTTTTTGCGAGCAGAACTCCGAAATCACGAGATAAAGCAGGTCGTTGTCCTCCATCTTCTTTATCTCGTCTTCGAATTTGAAATTGTTGATTATGTCGATGACGTTGTCGCTGAAACCTTGAAGATACGACCTAAAGTTGTCCGCTATGTTGAACTCGTCGGAAAGCAGTTTTTCAAGCGTAAATCTGCTGGTGTTGTAAAACAGGTATCCCGACGCCCTTCTCAAAAAACCATCCTTGACTTCTATGCCCTTGGATTTCAGTTCTTCGTTTTTCGAAATTACGGCCTCTTTTGTCGGCGCCAGCGCATCGCTGAAACGCTTTATAACGCACATTGGCAATATAACTTTTCCGTATTCGTGCGGTTTGTAAACGCCCACCAGTTTGTCGGCTATCGCCCAAATAAGGTTGGCTTTTTCCTGTACGTTTATCGTTGTCTGCTTTTCTCTTTTGTCCTGTGTCATGTCTCGCTCGTGCGCGTAGCGCGTTAATATGTTTAACAAAGAAATATTATCACATTTCGCGCGACAAAACAATATGCACGTTCATAAAAACTTTTTTTATCTTATATCCGCAGTTTTGCAATCGTAACATCGTTACTTCAGACAATACGGCTATGCAATGACGATGAGACGTGTGCTTGTCTTATACAAGTGGCGGCGCGCTGGCGCGCTCCGCCAGACAAGCACACGTAAACCGACAGTTACGCAAGCCGCAAAGAAATGCTGCGGTTGCGGAGCCGTCCCCGCTGAACCGCTCGGGATCCGGCATCCGCTTATCCCGCCGTCATGAATTTCCGGTTTTCGGTTTTGATTTTTACTCAATTCCTTCATATTGTCCATTGAGTTTTCGGTTGAAGTGCTGTCCGAAGATATAAGCCTTTCACAATTCCGTTATCCGCCCATGCAACCCTTACGTGCGCTTGTCTTATACGAGTAAGGCGATACATCGGCATTTTGAAAGGACCGTTTCTTTTCTTTCGGCGCGTTGAAATATTCATTTATCCGCAATTCGAGCGAAGACGCGAAGAGGTCGTATTCCTCATCGGGCATATTCTCAATATCAGGGCTTCCTACGGCATAGACGGTTATACCCAAAGGATTTCTCGGGACCTCTATTCTTTCCAATGTTTCACCTCCTTCTCAAAATGTCGTTTATGTCAGTCGCTCAATGCGGCTTGAAAGTATTGCAGAATACTTTTGTTTTTTTGTCGTATATATTCGACGCTGAAATGCGTATATTCCGCGGTGGCTTCCTGCGTGAGTCCTTGAACATACAGGCAGAAATAAATCCGATACAAATCCAACGGCGCGTCGCTTATCATATCCGCGTACTTTTTTACAAGGGTTATCGCCTTATGCGGAAGAACGGAAAAAGCCGCATCGAAATCCGTCTTGTTTGCGTAGTACAGACGGACTGTTTTCAATTCTCACCTAATTTTTTCGAGCGTCATTGCCTTCCTCCCTTTTGCGTGCTTGAAGTTTAACGGTTAAATTCGCAAACTTTTTTGCGACATTTACGATTTTCGGGAAAAGATTACATGCCGAATATGCAGATTTTTTGCACATTGGAAAAAGTTGTGTAAAAACAGCGGCTTTCGGCACCGAATTTTGGGGAGAGCGCTGTGCCTGTCAAAGGCGCACAACAATTTTGTCTTAATTCGTAGAAACAACACTGCAAATTTTTGTGCGTCCCTTCGGGCAAACCTTTGACAGTCCGCGTTTCTCTCTCCCCGTTTCGGTTGTTGCCGAAAGGCGCTGTTTCACACGGTACGGCAATTGCATCGGTTCGTTGGGTTTCCATACGGCTGACTTGCGTTTTATCCTCGGAGTTCTACGCACTGTATGCCTGTTTGCCTTTGCCGTAAAAAGGTATTCTAAAAGAAAAAATCAGGAGGTATCCGAAATTGAAAACAGCAGTAATTTACGCCCGTTATTCAAGCGACAGCCAGACGGAACAGTCCATAGAAGGACAAATCCGCGTGTGCAAGCAATATGCGGAAAGGAACGGACTGCTCGTGGTGGACAGTTACATCGACAGGGCCACAACGGGAACGAACGACAATCGTGCGGCATTTCAGCAAATGCTCAAGGACAGCAAACGCAGGCAATGGAGTGTGGTTATCGTTTACAAACTCGATAGATTTGCCCGCAACAAGTACGAATCCGTCGTGAACAGAAAGAAACTCACGGATAACGGAGTGGAGCTTGTGTCGGCTATGGAAAACATCCCGGACACTCCCGAAGGGAAGCTCTTTCTTGCCGTCATCGAGGGATTTAACGAATATTTTTCCGAAGACCTGAAACAGAAGGTCAACCGCGGACTGAAAGAAAGTTGGCTGAAAGGCAACGCCACGGGAGGGCTCCCTCCCTACGGATATGTCATCAAAGACAAAAAGTATGTCATAGACGAGACGGAAGCCGAAGTCGTGCGCGAGATTTTCAGAAAATACGCGCAAGGATATAGAGCGGTAAGCATTGCAGAAGACCTGAAAGCGCGAAACGTGCGCAGAAAATGCGGCAAACATATCAATCACAAGTACGTTTACGTCATCTTGCACGACAGACGTTATACAGGGGTTGTCGAACATCAGGGAACGGAATACAGCAACATCTTTCCGCCGATTATTACAAACCAGCTGTGGCTGCAAGTGAATACTATCAACGAGGAAAACAAAATCGCGCCCGGTCGCAAAAAAGAAATATATGATTACATACTTTCCGGAAAGCTTGTTTGCGGAAATTGCAAACGGAGAATGAGCGGGGAAAGCGGTACAAGCAAAAGCGGCGAAATCCATTATTACTATGTGTGCCTTTCCAAAAGAAAGAAAAAAGCGGACTGTGAGTGTAAAGCCGTAAAAAAGCAAGTGCTTGAAGATTACGTCATTGACGCCACCGTCGCCATGCTTCGAAAAAACAGCCTGATTGCGAAAATTGCCGAGACCATAGTCGAGGTGCACGAAAAAATGATGAGAGACGACAACGGACTTCAAATCCTTATCAAAAAACGAGACGAAACCAAACGCGCCGCAGACAACGTTGTAAAAGCCATCGAGCAAGGCATAATCATGGAATTTACGAAAGACAGGCTGGCTGCGTTACAGGACGAACTGAACAGACTGGAAATAGAAATCAACAAGGAAGCGCAAAAAAGTTATGCCCATTTGACCGTCCAAGAAGTGGAGAAATATCTTTTGACCAAAGTGTTTGAAAACCCCGACGACATAAAAACGCGCAAACTCCTCGTAAACACGTTTATCCGCGAGATAATATGGTACGGCGACAGGCTTGTAATCACATACCATTTTCAGGAAAACGTCATTCCCGAACGACTTACCAAATCGCATATAGAAGAAGTGGAAAAGCAGATTGAGGAAGCAACGCAGTCTGCTTTTTCTTTCTCCCTGTGTTCGTCCAAATTCCGACACTCGGCACCAAAGTCCCGTGACACTTCACGGGACTTTCTTTTCGCAGACGTGACTTTCTACCCGTGGCTGACGCGATCGGCACTATGTGCAGCGATCGCTATTCCGTCGCTCCGCTCCTTACAAGTCCCGTCCCGCGCACCAGCAAAAAGCACCCGATATGCTCGGGTGCTTTTCTTGTTCCTTTCGTTTTCTCTTCGTTGTCGCTGCGCGCCGCAGCGCTCTCACTCGCGTGTCACGTTTTCGTTTCCGCGGAGCGCGCTCGGCTGCTCCGCCTCTGACTTGTCGCAAACTGCCGCTCCCTCGACGGTACACACTCGCTCCCACACGGAATATCATAACGTATGTGGGAACGCCCTGCCGAGCTCAATGCCCTCGCCGCTCTTATTGCCGAGACGCTCTGTCGCGGCAGATCGCCGGGCGAAAACGCGGAATTATTGCGGTTCCTCACCCTGCTATGCTCCCTCGTAAAAAGCTATTTGTGAGAGAGTTCGGCGGCGAGAAAAGGTGAATGTGCGACTTGTCATTGCGGTCGCTCTCATTGGCGTTTTCAAAGGCGGCACATGCCGCCGAAAGACGGCATAATCAGGTTTCAATGAGCTTGCGCTTGCGATCGGCGATGGTGTTCAATCCTTCCTTGATCGTCTTCTCCGCGCTGTCGAGGATGTTGAAAGCGAGCGCACGCGCCTGATACTCCGTCTTGCGGTAGTTCTCTTCCGCCTCGGCGCGCATGGCTTCCGCCTCTTCCGTCGCTTTCTTGAGCACCTCGGTCTCGGACATGAGAGAGCGCGCCTGTTCCTCTGCGGCGTCCATGGTCTTGTTGGCGTAGTTCTCCGCCTTGGAGAGGATCTCGTCACGCTCCTTCTTGATCTGCTCCGCCTCTTTGAGCACGATGGGATAGCTGGCGCGGAGCCTTGTCACGAGGTCGAGCATGACCTGACGGTTGATGACGATGTCGGTGTTGCTGAATGTGGCTCTTTTGGCTTTGAGGATCTCGCTTTCGATCTCGCCGATGAGCATATCTATCGTTTCCATAGCTAGTCGCGCCTCTGCGCTTCCCTCCTCTTTTTCATAAGTTCTTCCGCAACCATGATAGCACGGTCGGGCAGCAAACGGAAGTCCCCTTTTGCAATTTGTTCTCTCGCGCGTGTTGAAGAGACGTCCGCATATCTCTCGGGCGTGACGATAACGGTGTCGAATCCGTGCTCGCGGTTGAAGCGCGCCATCTCGTTCTCGTAGGCTTCGTCCTCCTTCCCGCGCACACCGCGCACCAGCTTGTCCGCGCCGACGCGGCGCGCCACGTCAACGGCGTAATCTTCCGAAAACAGCGTTTTCACGCGCGTTTTGTCACTTAAAGCTGCGTTTATGAACTCAAGCCTCTCTTCGGGCGTGAACATACATTCCTTTTCAGGGTTGACCAGCACCGCGACCACCACCTCGTCGAAAAGGCGGAGAGCCTCGTCGATGACCTCGAGGTGTCCTTTTGTTATCGGGTCGAAAGTGCCCGTCACCAATCCCACTTTCTTTTTGCGAACGAAGTCCACGGTGACGCTGCCCATGACTTTGGTGCGGGTGACGACGTCCTCCCTCTTCGGAGAATAAGCGAGCTCCGAGGAATGCTCGTAGACGACGGTGCCGTCTTCGGCAAGCCGTCCGAGGTCGAAGACGGCATCCACGGCAAGCTCACCGAGCCCGCTCTTGTAAGGCGGGTCGACGAAGACGAGGTCGAATTTGCTCTCCCCCGAACGCAGCACGCCCATGAAATCGGCGGCGACGACGCGGAAGTTGCCATCCATCCCTTTGAGGTTCTGCCTCACCAGTGCGACGGAAGCGGGGTTTCTGTCGACAAACACCACCTCTTCCGCACCGCGCGACAGACACTCGATGCCAAGGGCTCCGCTGCCCGCGAAGAGGTCGAGCACGCGCGCGCCTTCCACCTGCCATTGCAGAATGTTGAAGATGGTTTCCTTGATCCTGTCCGTGGTGGGACGCACGCTGTCGTCGGCGGGAGACGCGAGCTTTCTGCCACGGTACTTTCCGCTGATGACTCTCATCTCTCTCCTCCGAATTCGTTGTAGACCGCGACGCCGGGCGCCGTATATATCTCTTTTTCCGTGATGACAAAATCGAGGGGGATGTCGTGAGGTTCGCTCTCCGCCCCGTGCACTCTGCGGCAGGAGAAGGCGATGCCCACCTTGACACAGTCGGGATGACGGGCGAGGAAACGGTCGTAGTAGCCGCCGCCGTGTCCCACGCGGTGGGTGCCGTCGAAGGCGACAAGGGGGACGACGGCGAGGTCGCACTCCTCGGTGACCCTGCCGCCGCGGGGTTCGGGTATACCCCACCTGTTCCTGCCGAAATCGGTGTACGGCGTGATGCGCACGGCGTCCATATCCCTGCCTTTGACGCGCGGCACCGCGACCTCGCGCTCGAGGGCGAGCAAGAGCCCTATGACGGGCTCGGTGTCCGGCTCGCCGTCCACGGACATAAAGACGAAAGGTTTGCGGCATTTTCTGAACACGTCAAGGGAGATGAGCGCGTCCGTTATGGCTCCCGACGCCCACTCCTTTTCCGCATCGCTCATGCGTGCCGCGGCGGCATCAGCCGCCCTTCTCGCTTCCTCTTTGGTCAATGTAGCACCTCTTTATCCTGCCCTTCCAGCAGGTCATGACTTCATAGGGTGTGGCGGACCATGCCTCCGCCACTCTTTCGGCGGTGAGCGCGCCGCCGAGCAAGACGACTTCGTCACCCGTGCGCACTTCGTTAGTGCCCGTCTCGACGGCGAACATATCCATGCATACGCTGCCGCACACGGGACACAACATATCTCCGATGTACACGGGCGAAGGGTTCTCCCTGCGCACTCCGTCGAAATAACCCCCGAAGACGACGGCAACGGACGTGTCGTGATCGAGGACGAAATGCCCGTAGCCCACGCATTCGCCCGCACGCACCCTGCGCACCGCGATGACGCGGCTTTTCACCGTCATCGCGCCCGAATAGGCGGCGATGCCTATACGCACCATATCCAGCGCCGCTCCCCTTATGCCGAGGGAGGACGAAGACGCCATGTGCACGAGCGCGGAGGGAAAGGAGTCCCTCACTCTTCCCGCCGCAGAGAGAAAGACGTCCAGCTGGCGCGCGTCGGGTTCGCGGAAATGGGAATAGGCTCCCTCGGGCACGACGCCGTGCTCCGCAAGGAGGTCTGTCACCTCCCCCGCATTCTCTGCGGGCAGACCCAGACGGTGCATACCCGTGTCGAATTTGAGATGGAATGCGGGGCGCATACACTGCGGCACGGCGACCAGCGCGCGCAGCGTTTCCTCGTCCGCGACTGCCGCCGTAAGCCCAGCCGCCTTCGCCCGCGCCAAACCGCCGGGCGGGCATATCGCGACCAAAACAGGGGTTTTAACTCCGTTTTTGCGCAGTTCTTCCCCCTCTTCGAGCGTAGCGACCCCCAAATAGTCCGCCTCGTCCGCAAGCGAACGGGCGACTTCGGTCATGCCGTGCCCGTAGGCGTCGGCTTTGACCATGACCAGCACGCGCGTGCGCGTCTTTGAGCGCACGGCACGCACGTTGCGGCGTATCGCGCCGAGATCCACCGTTTGTATGAGACGCATCCTCTCCTCCCGTTCCGCCATCATATGCGGAGGAAGGGCGGAAGTTGCGCGTGCGGCAGGGATCACCCTGCCGCACTTTCGATCATTTGAGCAGCGCCTCCGCTCTTTCGACGTCGTCCGTCTTGAAGAGGATGAGCGCTTTGCCGCCGCTTCTCGAATAAGAATAAACATATTCGAGGTTGACGCCCTCTTCGCTGAGCTTGCCGAGCGTCGCGGTGAGGGAGCCGGGTTTGTCGGGCACTTCTATGCCGACGAGGTCTCCCCTCGCGGTGGTGAATCCCGCCGCCGTGAGCGCCAGCTGCGCCTTGTCGTTGTCGTCGGTGACGAGTCTCACGATGCCGAAGTCGCGGGTGTCTGCGATGTTCAGGCTCTCGACGTTGACTCTCGCGTCCGACAGCGCGCCGAGCAGGGCGTGAAGTCTGCCCTTTCTGTTCTCCAAAAACACTGCGATCTGATTTACGCGCATGGTATCCTCCTTATCTTATATCTTACGTTTGTCTATTATGCGGACGGTCTTGCCCTCCGAAAGAGGCAGGCTGTCCGGCGAGACGAGGGTTATCTTCGCGCCGACGCCGAGGTTGCCCATCATGTCGTGCTCTATCCTCTTGCGGATGGCTTCCACATCCTTGACCTCGTCCGAGAAGGCGTGAGGCGCGAGCTCCACCTGTATCTCCATGGTGTCGAGGTTGCCCACGCGGTCGACGACGATCTGATAGTGCGACCCCACGATCTCCTTGATGTTCATCAGCACGGACTCTATCTGCGACGGGAAGACGTTGACGCCGCGGATGATGAGCATATCGTCCGTCCTGCCGCTGACGCGCTTCATCCTGACCAGCGTCCTTCCGCACTCGCACTTGTCGTGCCACAGCGCGCTGATGTCGCGGGTGCGGTAGCGGATGAGGGGCATACCCTGCTTGTTGAGCGTGGTGAAGACCAGCTCGCCGCTCACTCCGTCGGGGACGGGCTGCAGGGTGACGGGGTCGACGATCTCGGGATAGAAGAAGTCCTCCATGACGTGCAGCCCGCAGGCGTGCTCGCAGCTCATGGACACGCCGGGACCGCTGATCTCGCTGAGACCGTAGATGTCGTAGGCGGTGATGTTGAGCTTGCGCTCGATCTCCTTCTTCATGTTCTCCGACCAAGGCTCCGCGCCGAAGATGCCCACGCGCAGTTTGAAGTCCTTGATGTCATATCCCGCCTTCTCGATGCCCTCGCCGATGACCATGGCGTAAGAGGGCGTGCACGCGAGCGCGGTGGCGCCGAAGTCCTTGAGAAGGGTGATCTGACGCATGGTGTTGCCGGCGGACGCGGGCACGGTGACGGAACCCAGCTTCTCGGAGCCGTAGTGCAGCCCGAGACCGCCCGTGAACAACCCGTAGCCGTAAGAGACGTGGACGATGTCGTTCTTGTCGCATCCCGCCATCACGAGGGCGCGGGCGGCGCATTCCGCCCAATCGTCGATGTCGCGGTTGGTGAGACCGACGACGGTGAGTTTGCCCGTCGTGCCGCTGGACGCGTGCACTCGCGCGATCTCGCTTATCGGCAGCGCGAAGCAGCCGAAGGGATAGTTCGCGCGAAGGTCCGCCTTGGTGGTGAAAGGCAGCTTCGCGATGTCCTCTATGCCCTTGATATCCTCGGGTTTCAGGCCTGCGGCGTCCATCTTGGCGCGGAAATAGGGCGCGCCTTCGTAAGTCCTCTTCACCACATCCACAAGACGCGCGGACTGCAACGCAGTCATCTCGTCGCGGGACATGGTCTCGATCTTTTCGTTGTAATATCTCATATATCCTCCCGTGCATTATAGCCGCATTCGAGAGCGCGGCGGTTGATGTCGTAAAGTTTGGGTTTGACCGCGGCTTTGAGCGCCGCGTCGATCTTTTCGAAAGGCACTCCGAGGTGAGCCGCCAGCGCGCCCAGCATGACCACGTTGACGGAGCGCAGCTCGCCCACTTTCTCCGCGATGGCAAGGGCGTCCAGCGCGATCACCTTGCCCGCCGCGCCGTTAAGCTCGTCGAGGATGTCCTCGGGATAGCTCCTTGCGCCCGTGATGACGGGCATGGGCAGGATACGCTGGGTGTTGACCACCACCGTGCCTCCCTTTTTGAGATAGTTGATGTAGCGCAGAGCTTCCAGCTCCTCAAACGCGAGGATGACGTCCGCGTCGCCCACGCCCACGATGGGGCTCATCACTTCGGGAGCGATCTTGACGTGCGTCACCACGCTGCCGCCGCGCTGGGACATCCCGTGCACTTCGGAGAGTTTGCAGTCGCTGCCTTCGATCTCCGCAAGCGCGCCGAGCACTCTGGATGCAAGCAGGGTCCCCTGCCCGCCGACTCCGACTATGAGTATGTTCGCTTTCATCTCTTTCCCTCCTTGATCGCACCGAAACGGCAAACTTTCGCGCACAGACCGCAGCCTACGCACAGCGACGCGTTGATGCGCGCACTGCCGTCCGCCTGCTTCTCTATCGCGGGGCAGCCGAGGCGGAAGCACATGCCGCACTTCCTGCAATCCTCCACCGTGCATGCGGGAGGATAATGTCTGTCGAGCAGTGCGCAGGGACGCTTCGCCACTATGACGGACACTCCGTCGCGCGCCACTTCCTCTTTCACCGCCTTCTCGACCTCTGCAAGGTCATAGCTGTCCACCACTCTCACGCTGTCGCAGCCCACAGTCTTGCACAACGCCACGATGTCGAGGATCTTTGCGGGCTCCTGCTTCAGGGTGAGCCCTGTTGCGGGATGCTGCTGATGTCCGGTCATGCCCGTGGTGGAGTTGTCCAGAATGATGAGGGTGATGTTGCTCTTGTTGTACACCGCGTTGATGATGCCCGTGATCCCGCTGTGGATGAACGTGCTGTCGCCGATGACCGCAACGGTATGCTCGGACTGTTCTCTCCCTCTCGCCTTCTCGAAACCGTGCGCGATGCCGACGCTTGCGCCCATGCACAGCACGGTGTCGACGGCGGCAAGGGGCGGCTGCGCACCGAGGGTGTAGCACCCGATGTCCGCGGACACGGTAAGTTTGAGTTTGCCCAGGATGTAGAACACCCCCCTGTGCGGGCACCCCGCGCACATGACGGGGGGACGTACGGGAAGATCGAGTTTTCTCTCTTCCGCCTTCACACCGAGCAGTTTCTCTCTGATGAGTGCGACGGAGAGCTCGCCCTGCTTGGAGAATATCGACTTGCCTTCGCAGGGGATGCCGTGCGCCTTCAGTTGATTCTCTATGAAGGGCTCGAGCTCCTCGACGACGATGAGACGCTTCACTTTCTTCGCGAACGCGCGCGCCTTCTCGAGAGCGAGAGGATAGACGATGCCGAGCTTGAGCACGGAGGCATCGGGCAGCGCCTCGCGCACGTACTGATAAACGACGCCGCTGCAAATGATGCCCGTCTCCGTCCCGCGCATCTCTTCGCGGTTGATGTCGAAGCCGTTGACGTCGGCGGCGAGCCTGTCCTCGCGCGCCTCGACGGCGACGTGCCTGCCTATGGCGGAGGAAGGCATCATCGTATATTTGCTCACGTCCTTGACATAGGGGCGGAGGGGCACTTCCTCCCTCGGCGCCTCTTCCACGAAACTCTGCGAATGCGCGAGTCTGGTCGTGGTGCGCACGAACACGGGGGTGTCATATTCCTCCGAAAGAGCGAACGCGAGCTTCGTGAACTCCTTCGCCTCGGCGCTGTCCGCGGGCTCGAGCATGGGGATGTGAGCGCTGCGCGCGTAAAAACGAGTGTCCTGCTCGTTCTGGGAGCTGTGCATACCGGGGTCGTCCGCAGCGAGGATGACCATGCCGCCGTTTACGCCCGTGTACGCCGCCGTGAAAATGGGATCCGCCGCCACATTGACGCCGACGTGCTTCATGCACACCATACTGCGCGCGCCCGCATACGACGCGCCCACCGCGACCTCACAGGCGACCTTCTCGTTGGGCGCCCACTCGGCGTAGACTTCGTCGTACTTCGCTATGCACTCGCTGACCTCCGTGGACGGGGTGCCGGGGTAGGCAGAGACCACCCTCACTCCCGCCTCGTACGCGCCGCGTGCGATTGCTTCGTTGCCAAGCATAAGTTTCTTCATATTTCCGTCCTTAAAACGTATTTCCTTGTTCGATCCGTTATATCGCCGAAAACGTGGTTCACGCCGCGTTTTCGGAAGATAAACGCATTGTCAGCGCGTCACCTGCACTTCGACTAGGCTTTCCTCTCCGCAATATTTCTCGCGGAGTTTGGGTTTTTCTATCTTGCCGGTGGGGTTGCGCGGCACCTTGTCGAAGATGATCTTGCGCGGACGCTTATAGCGCGGCAGCGCCGCACAGAAGGAGTTGATCCTCTCTTCCGTCCAATCCGAGCACTCGGGTTTGAGCTCGATGATGGCAGCCGCGATCTCTCCGAGCCTCGCGTCGGGGAGCCCGATGACCGCCACGTCGCGCACGGCATCGCAGGAGCGGATGAAATCCTCGATCTGCACGGGATAAAGATTCTCCCCTCCCGTGATGATGACGTCCTTCTTCCTGTCCACGAGATAGATGAATCCGTCCTCGTCCTCGCGCGCCATGTCGCCCGTGAAGAGCCAGCCGTCCGAGAGCACCGCCGCCGTCGCCTTTTCGTCGTGATAGTAGCACACCATCACGCCGTCGCCCTTGACCGCGAGCTCGCCCACCTCGCCGCGTTTCACGTCATCGCGGGCGTCGTTCACTATGCGGGTCTGCCATCCGTAGCCCGCCTTGCCTATCGCGCCCACTTTGTCGATGTTCTCCACCCCGAGGTGCACGCAGCCGGGACCTATGCTCTCGCTGAGCCCGTAGTTGGTGTCGTACTGATGCGCGGGGAAGACCTTCTTCCAACGCTGTATGAGGGAGGGAGGCACGGGCTGTGCGCCGATGTGCATCAGCCTCCAACGAGAGAGGTCGTAGTCCTCAAGGCGTATGGCGCCGCTGTCTATGGCGTCGAGGATGTCCTGCGCCCACGGGACGAGCAGCCATACGATGGACACCTTTTCGTCGGAGACCGTCTGCATGATCCACTTGGGGCTGACGCCCTTTAACAGCACCGCGCGGCTGCCAGAAACGAGGGAGCCGAACCAATGCATCTTCGCGCCCGTGTGATAGAGGGGCGGGATGCAGAGGAAGACGTCGTCGCGGGTCTGCGAGTGGTGATTCTGCTCCGTAAGAGCCGCGCGCATGAGCGCCTTATGGCGGTGCAGGATGGCTTTGGGGAACCCCGTCGTGCCGCTGGAGAAGTATATCGCGGCATAGTCCTCGTCCGTGAGCGGGATGTCGGGACGCTCGGAAGACGAGTCTTCGATGAGTTCGTCGTAGCTTTCGGCGAACGTCGGGCATTCCTCGCCCACGAAGAGCATTCCCTCTATCTTGTCCAGCTCGCCGAAGACGGACTCCACTCGCCCTATGAATTCCTTGCCGAAGACCAGCACGCTGACGTCGGCAAGATCCAGACAATATTTGATCTCTTCCGCGGTGTAGCGGTAATTGAGAGGGACGGCGAGCCCGCCCGCTTTCAGGATGCCGAAGTATACGGGCAGCCACTCGAGGCAGTTCATGAGCAGCACGCCCACCTTCTCCCCCCTACGTAGTCCGCGCGAAAGGAGAAGATTGGCAAACTTGTTGGCAAGGTCGTCAAACTCCTTCCACGTCATCTCTCTGCGGTGTTCCTCGTGAGGGGTGACCTCGACGAGGGCGTAATCCTTCCACGTGAGCTGATGCTTCTCTTTCAGCTCCGGGTTTATCTCCACTAGGCACGTTTCATCCCCGTAAAGGTCGGCGTTCCTCTCCAAAAACCGTGTTATCGGCATATCTTCAAGTCCTTTTCGCTGCCCGCGCAAAGCGCGTGGCGGTCATTTCCTGTCGTATTTGTAGTAGTTGATGAGGCACCCGTCCAGCACGATGCGCTTCTCGGTGTCGGTGAGCGCGTCCATCTTGAGCACGATGTCGCGCACCTTGCCCGCACGCACCAGCTTCGCGGCAAACTCCTTTTCTCCCCTCTCGACGCCCTCTTTCACGCCGGGGATGACGACTATGTCGCCCATCTCGAAGTCGGTGTCGTCGTTGAGGAAGGGCAGCATGCCCCAGTTGATGAGATTGGAGCGGTAACGCTTGGTGGCGTACTCACGGGCTATGTTCGCGCTGCCGCCGAGGAAACGCTGACAGCTCGCCGCCTGTTCGCGCGCGCTGCCGTCGCCGGGCTTCACCGCGAATATCGCGCTGCCCACCGTGAGGTCGCCGCCGACGCCGCACATCTCCGCCGCCGCTTTCACGTCCGCATTGTCACCGTCGCGCACCTCCGTAGAGCGTCCGACGTAGGCGGGATCCTTCCTGCTCAACGCGAACTGCGCAAGACGCAGAGGATTGCTGCGGTAAGACGACGTCTCTCCCGAAGGGATGAGCTCGTCCGTCGTGGTGACGGGGTCGTTGATGACGCTGCACAGTTTGAGTGCGAGGTTTTTCTTCAGCGGCTCGCTCGCGGGGATGTCCGTGATGTTGGGTCCGTAGACGAGCTCCGTGGCGGGATCGGCTTTGCCGAAACCGTTGTAGACGCGGGAGGAGTACACCGAAGGCTCATAGGAGAAGGGCGCGATGTCCTCGTCGAAGCCGATGCCGAGCGCGGAGGTGAGCACTCCCCCGTTCGCCGCCGTTGCGGCAATGGACCTCGCATCCATGAGCGCGACGGACGCCACCTGTCCTTCGGCGGGCTTGGAGCCCTCCCTGCGCTCGAAATTGCGCGTGGTGTGGCGTATGGAGAACCCGTTGTTGCACGGCACGTCGCCAGCGCCGAAGCAGGGCCCGCAAAAGCAGGGTTTTAGCACGGCGCCGCTCTCGATGAGGGAGGCGACGTACCCGTTCCTGACCAGCGCGAGATTGGTGGGCTGGCTGCCGGGATAGACGGCGAGGTTGAACGCGCCCGTGCCCACGCATTTGCCTTTGAGGATGTTGGCTGCCACGGCGATGTTGTCGTAAGTGCCGCCCGCGCAGCCCGCGATGACGCCCTGTGAAACGAGGATGCCGTCGTCAGTGATCTTGTCGGTGAGGCGGAACTCTCCCGCCTTCAGCCCCAACAGTTTGCAGCCCGCCTCTTCCGTCTCCTCGAGGATCTCGCGGGGACGGGCGATGAGCTCGGCGAGGGGGACGACGTTGGAAGGATGGAAGGGAAGCGCGATCATGGGCTCCGCTTTGTCGAGGTCTATGACCACGGCGCCGTCGTAGAGCGCGCCCTCCGCGGGCGCCATCTCGCGGAATTCCCCGTCCCTGCCGTAGGCGGCGAGATAATCCTTCACCTTGCCGTCCGTCATCCACACGGAGGAAAGACAGGTGCTCTCCGTCGTCATGACGTCTATGCCGTTGCGATACTCCACGGGAAGGGAAGATATGCCCTCGCCCACGAATTCAAGCACCGCGTTCTTGACAAAACCGCTCTTGAAGGTGGCTCCGATGAGCGCGAGAGCGATGTCCTGCGGACCGACGCCCTTTCTGACCTTGCCCTTGAGCTCCACCGCGATCACCTTCGGATAAGCGATGTCGTAGGTCCTGCCCAGCAGCTGTTTGACAAGCTCCGGACCGCCCTCGCCCACCGCCATGGTGCCCAGCGCGCCGTAGCGGGTGTGGCTGTCGCTGCCGAGGATCATCTTGCCGGGAGCAGCGAACATCTCTCGCATATAGCTGTGTATGACCGCCGCATTCGCGGGGACATAGATGCCGCCGTACTTCTTTGCCGCGGACAGACCGAAGACGTGGTCGTCCTCGTTGATGGTGCCGCCCACCGCGCACAGACTGTTGTGGCAGTTGGTCAGCACGTACGGGACGGGGAAACGCTCCAGCCCGCTCGCTCTTGCGGACTGTATTATGCCCACATAAGTGATGTCGTGGGATGCCATGGCATCGAAACGGACCTTGAGGGCGCCGTCGTCCGCGGAGGTGTTGTGCGCAGACAGCACGCCGTACGCCATGGTGCGCTTGAAAGAGGCGTCCTTGACCTCTGAAGCGGGCACCAGCGTACCGTGCGAGAAACACATTTTTTTGTCGAATAAAGTGATCATAAAATTACCTCTATGAGGGAAATTATATTACACGCGCGCGCATTAGTCAAACAAAAATTCGGTGCGCGCACGCGCGCTGCACCCACTCCGCCGTCCGCAGACGGCGTACACCGCACCTAGGCGGCGTCAAAGTCCGTCACGCGGCGGGAGAGCGCACCTCCGCCTCCCTCCGCAAAAGGGGAAAAGAGGCTCCGGTCGGGCAAAGGCAAAAATAAACGAAATAATCAAAAAGCGGTGTTCACACACCGCTTTTGACGCAATAAACATTGCTTTTTGACTTATTCTCTTTTGCTCGTCACACGTCGAGAGTGAGATAGACAAAGTCGTATTCCCCGCACGCTTTCTTCGCCACGGCGGAGAATCCCATCGCTTTCAGATTGTTGAGAGAGGGCTCGTTGTTGTACTGCACGACGGCGCACAGCGTGCATGGAGAAAGCTCCCTTTTCGCATATGCGATGACGTCGCGGCAGAGGGTGGCGGACACCCCCTTCCCGCGTCTGTCCTCCGCGGTCATTATGCCGCTGAACTCGAAGAACCTCCTGCCCTGCGCACCTCCGCATATCTCGCGCAGCGCCTCGCCGTATTCCTCGTCGCGGTCCACGGCGCAGGTGGAGATGAGCCTCTCCCCCTCGAATGCTCCGAACATGGTGCCGTGTTCCAGCACTCCGCGAAGCTCTTCGTGGGTGTAGTTGAGGAAGAACAGTTTGTCCGCGAGTTTGTCGCGCTCCCCTTCCAGAAAGCCGTAGACGAGGTCGAAGTCGGATGGTCCCAGCTCCTTCACCTCGAAGCGGGCGCCCGGAGTGCCCACCCTATCTATGGCGCGGGAGAAGAGTTTGCTCCTGCGCTCGGCGTAGCAGTCGGAATAGTTCTCTGCGGGTTTCAGGACATACTTCTCGAGGAGGAAGGCGGGATAGTAGCTCATCTTGGACTTGCGCAGCCCCTCAAGCCCCATGTCCTCCTGACGGTTGATGTATTCGCATCCCGTGAAATTGCGGGCGGCGAACTCACGGGCGAGATAGGTATAGACGCCGTCGTAGGCGGTGTCCGCCTTCTCGTACATCTCGATGGCGGTGCCCGTGGGCGTTATCTCGCCTATGGCGATGCCCGCCATTTTCCCGTCCACGCGGAGTATGTCGCAGACGAGCTCCCCGCGAAGTGCCGCCATTATCCAGCCTTTGACGATGGCACTCTCGCGAGCGGCGCTCTCCCCCGCGCCTCCGTCGAAATCGCGCTTTTTCAGCCACTCGCGCTCGAACTCGATGATGTCGGGGATGTCGCTCTCGCGGATGCGTTCCATGGTGGCGTTGTAGTTTTTTGAAAACTTCGCGGCATGATTGCGTTTGGCGTGATAGCGTTTGCCCGCCATCGCGACGAAATCGGAGGTTTTGTAGATGTATTCCGCCCAATCACGGTGGGTATAGATATAATAGCCGCCGTAAGTGGCGTTGACGAACCCTTCGGTGCAGAATGCGAATTGCGCACCTTCCGGCAGCCTCGCCGCCGCCTCTTCGAGGGTGAGCCCGCTCCCCTCTTTGATAAGGGGAGGCCAATAGTAAAGCTCGCCGTCCATGTGCGCGCGCAGATACAGCGCGTCGCCCGCATCCAGATACTCTCCCTCGTCGAACCATTGCACGAAGGCGTAGTAGGAATAGTCGCTGCCAAGATAACTCTTGCCCGCAAGGTAGTCGGCAAGAAGAGGCCTCAAAGCCTCGTCAAAGGGACGGAACTCGTTTTCGTTCAGTTTCGCGATCATAAAAAACTGCCGCAGTCGGCATCAATCCTTTTTCTTTTTTTGGGGAGGCGTGAAGTAGTCCACCGTGGCGACGGGGCACTTCCTCTCAAGCTCGGTGAGCATGGTCTTCGCGTCCTTTTCGGTGAGGTTGAGGCGGGAAACGGTGTCCACCCCCTCCCCGCTCTTGCGCCACGCGACAAACATCTCGCCCGTTGCGGCGTTGACGGAAATGCGGCTTATGCCCTCATACGGCACGAGGTCGCAAAAGACTGCCATGCGCGCGTAGAGCCCGTCCTCGCGCAGTTTGTAGACACTGCCGAACAGCAACATCAGCGCGAACGCGTCGATGAGCACGGCGGCGACGAGGGACACGGCGGCGACGGTCACGTTCGCCGTCTCGAAGGCGGGCACCGCGCCCGAGATCATGATGGCGTCAAGCACGATTATCGCCGCGCCCGCAACCGCGATGAGCGCGATGAGCGCGGTCTTGACTATGCCGAAAAACATCCTGAATTTCATTTTACACTCCGCGCGGGATGTCCGCGTCAGTCATTCTCGCCCTCGCTCTTCCTCTGGTTTTCGGCGCGGTAGCCGAACTCCACGGTGTCCACGACGTTGGCGGCATCGGTGTAGAAGCTCATGCCCGCGAACTTATAGTAACCCACCAGCTCGATGGCTCTGAACAGGAAGTAGTCTATGGAAGGCACCACCACGGCGACGAGCCCGAACGTGGGCAGGGACAGCCCCGCCATCAGCGCGTATGCTGCGAAAAAGGTGATGACGAACGCCTTCATCAGCCCTTTGAGGTTGAGTTTGACGGCGCGAAGACTGCGTCCGAAAGAGGTGTACATGCTCTCCCCCTCCACAAAGAGAAGACGGGGGAGCCATCCGCCGAAGAAGGCGCTGCGCAGCGACACGACTATGACGCCGAGCAACAGCATGACGGGGAAGGTGAAGACGCCTATCGCCGTAAACAGCCCCCACGAAAGCAGGATGGCGATGGCGATCATGGCAACGTCGATGGGCACCGCGATGGATATCCTGCACGCGGCGTATTTCACGGACTGCTTGAAGTTGAGCGCCATGGAAGACGCCATGCCCATGCGCATGTTGGAGGACATCAGTTGCTTGATGACATAGGACGTGGGATAGTAGCTGAACGCGACGAGGAAGGAATAGAGCGCATAAAGGAATATCCCCGCGAAGACGAGCCCCGCGAAGAGTCCGCTCTCCCCCGCGACGGCGGAGGCGAGATCGCCGAGCGCCGTCGGCATACTCTCGATAAAAGTCCTGATGCTCATGCCGTCGTCGAGGAACTCGTTTATCTCGGACATGAAGGCGGAAGCCGCTTCGGCGACTTCGGGAGCTTCGGCAAACGCGTCGAAAACGGGCACCAGAATGGCGGCGCCTATGCACGCGGTGACCAACATGGCAAAGAGCACCCACAGGAATATCCTGATGACGTATCCCATGTTGGAAAACAGCAGCGAGAGCGAGTATTTGAATTCCATATTCCCTCACGATCGGCACTTTAAGCGCCGAATTGCAACATTAAACCCTTATTTTTTGTCGCGCAGCGTCTTTTTGTCTTTGCGCACGACTCTCTTGGACCAAAGGTCCGTCTTGTTCAGATCCATACGTTCGGCACCCGTCACGTCGTAGAATTGGACGTACATCAAGGTGACGTAATATGGGATGCCGACGGCGACGGCAAGGCCGTCCAATACGACTCGGGCGACCGTGGACGAGGTGACCGCTCCCACCACCGTCATCACGACGATGAAGGGAAGCATTCCCACAAGCAGCGTGACGAGGGACGGGAACACCCTCCCCGACATCTGCCGCCAACCCATCTTGAAGGCGTCGCGGGTGCGCAGTCCCGTGTGCAGCATGAAGGGCGACCAAAGGAGGATCGCCGACATCACGAAGAGCAGGAGCAGCCCCACCGCGATCAGGGAGAAGAGGGCGAACACCAACCACACGGCTCCGGAGCCGAACAGCCGCGCCCACGCGTAGTAAAGCAGGGTGAGCAGGACGTCGCACAGCTCGAACACCACGCCCGCCGTTATGCCGAATTTGAGCGCGGTGAGGATGTTGTAGTTGAGCCTCGTCTTGGCGCGTCGGAAGGAGACCGTGAACTCCCCTATCCTCATGTGCCTGTCCACGATGCCGAAGAGCAGCGCGAGCACGATAAAGCACAGCACCAGCCCGATGATGCCCACCCAGAAGAAGTCGTAGGAGAGGAAGTGCATCTGCTTGTACAGCGACGCGAAGCTGTCCGCGTTGAGATCCTCGAAACACATGAGGAAATACAGCCCTGCCGACGGCGAGAATACCAGCGCCGAAAGCAGAGCGGGCACGACGGAGAGCAGCACCATCTGGGCGCCCTTGTCGAAGAAGTAGGACAGCGTGGCTTTAAGACACTTCATATCACTCCAACGCGTGCAGTTTTTCCTTGAGTTTTGCGGCTCTCTCTTCCGCCTGCGCGAGCTTTTCGCGCTCACCGTCCACCAGCTTCTGGGGAGCTTTTGACACAAAGGCTTTGTTGGACAGCAGCTGTTTCAGCCTTTTCACCTCCGCCTCCGCCTTTGCGATCTCTTTCGAGAGCCTGTCTTTTTCCTTTTCGGTGTCCACCATATCTCCGAGGGGCACCAGCACCTCGGCGGCTGCGGTGACGACAGCCACGGTCTTTTCGGCGATCTCGCTCTTGTCCGCGACGAAGACGACTTCGCCCACGCCCGCGAGTTTCTCGAGATAGACAGCCGCCTGACGCATGAATTTCTCGTCGGCGGGGATGAGATACGCCTTGACCTTCTTGCCCACGGGCACATTCATCTCGGCGCGCATATTGCGCACGGCGACGATGGTCTCGCGCAAAGCCTCGAAGCTCTTCTCTTCCTTTCTGAACACCGTCTTCTTATTGTATGCGGGCCATTCCGACACCATAAGCACACTGCCCTTCGGCGCGTATTTGGAGTAGATCTCCTCCGTGATGAAGGGCATGAAGGGGTGCAGCAGCTTGAGTATGGCGGTGAGGACGTAGGTCAGCATCGCGACGGCGTGGGAGTGCGCCTTTTTGTCCCCGCTGTACAGCATGGGCTTGGACATCTCGATGTACCAGTCGCAGAACTCCGACCACGTGAAGTCGTACAGTTTCGCCGCGGCAAGACCTATCTCGTATTTGTTAAGGTTGATGGTGACGTCCTTCACGACGTCGTTGAGACGGGTGAGGATCCACTTGTCCGCACCGTTGAGGCGGGTGGGGAAAGAGAGGTCGTCATCGTCGTTCACGTTCATGATGACGAAGCGGCTGGCATTCCACAGCTTGTTGATGAAGTTGCGGCAGCTCTCTATCTTGCCCACCGTAAAGCGGGTGTCGCTGCCGGGAGCGATGCCCGTGGCGAGGGAGAAACGCAGAGCATCCGCGCCGTAGGTGTCGATGAGCTCGAGGGGGTCTATGCCGTTGCCCGCGCTCTTGGACATCTTCTTGCCGTTCGCGTCGCGCACGAGCCCGTGGATGAGCACCTCGGAGAAAGGCACTTCGTGCATCATCTCTATGCCGCTGAAGATCATCCTCGCCACCCAGAAGAAGATGATGTCGTACGCCGTCACCAGCACGCTGGTGGGATAGAAGTAAGACAGATTCTTGTTCTTTCTGGGATAACCGAGGGTGCTGAACGGCCAGAGCGCGGAGCTGAACCACGTGTCCAACACGTCCTCGTCCTGATGCATATGCCCGCCGCACTTGGGGCAGCACTCGGGCGCCGTCTTCGCCACCACGGTCTCGCCGCAGTCGTCGCAGTACCACGCGGGGATGCGGTGTCCCCACCACAGCTGACGGGAGATGCACCAGTCCTTGATGTTCTCCATCCAATTGAAATAAGTCTTCTCGAAGCGGGCGGGGATGAACTCCACCTTCTTGCTTCTCACCGCCTTGATTGCGGGCTCCGCAAGGGGCTTCATCTTGACGAACCACTGTTTGGACACGATGGCTTCCACCGTCTCGCCGCAGCGGTAGCACTCGCCTACGTTGTGGGCGTAGGGTTCTATCTTTTCGAGATAACCCTGTTTTTCCAGATCCTCGACCACCGCCTTCCTGCACTCGAGCCTGTCCATGCCGCAGTACTTGCCGGCATTCTCGTTCATCCTGCCCTCGTCGTCGATGACTCGGATGACGGGAAGGTCATGCCTGAGCCCGAGCTCGAAGTCGTTGGGATCGTGCGCGGGAGTGATCTTGACCGCGCCCGTGCCGAAGCCGATCTCGACATAGTCGTCGGCGACGACGGGGATGATCCTGTCGGTGAGAGGCAGACGGAGCATACGTCCGACGTATGCCTGCATTCGCTCGTCCTTGGGGTTGACCGCGACCGCCGTGTCGCCCAGCATCGTCTCGGGACGCGTAGTCGCGATGGTGATGTAGCCGTCGCCGTCCGCAAAGGGATAGCGGTAATACCACAGATTGGACTGCTGCTCGTTATAGACGACCTCGGCGTCCGAGAGCGCCGTCTTGCAGTGAGGGCACCAATTGATGATGCGGTCGCCGCGGTAAATGAGACCTTTCTTGTAATAGCGCACGAAGGCGTCCACAACAGCGGCGGACAGATTCTTGTCCATCGTGAAGGCTTCCTTGGACCAGTCGCATGAGGTGCCCAGACGTTTGAGCTGCTCGACGATCCTGCCGCCGTACTTCTCTTTCCACGCCCACGCGCGCTCGAGGAACTCTTCCCTGCCCACGTCGGCTTTGGTGAGCCCTTCCTGCTCCTTCATCTGCTCGACGATCTTGACCTCTGTCGCGATGGATGCGTGGTCGGTGCCGGGCAGCCACAGCGTCTCGAATCCGCTCATGCGCTTGAAGCGGATGATGATGTCTTGGATGGTGTGATTGAGGGCATGACCCATGTGCAACTGTCCCGTGATGTTGGGAGGGGGCATCATGATCGTGAAAGGCTCCTTCTCGTCGTTGGGATGAGCCTCGAAGTACTTGCCCTTCATCCAGAAGTCGTAGATCCTCTTCTCGAAAGAGGGATCATAGGTCTTTTCCATTTTGTCCATAAAATTTATCCTCTCGTGTCCGAAAACTTATATCCTCATTCTTTGTCTGCGCCGTCAGTGCTCTCTTCCACGGAATACGCCACCGTCTTTTCTTCGCCCGCATTCTTGCCCGCGAGGGGGTTATTGCTGCTGTCCGTGGTCTTGGCGCTCTCCGCCGTGACCTTCTCCATCTCGCCGCGGTTGATCTTCCTTATCTGTTTGATGATGTCCACAAGATAGCCTATCGCGGCGGCATAGCTCATGCAGATGCCCCACGCGAGGATACCCCAATCCGCAAACGCGACATAGGGGTGGAAGAAGGCGAGCAGCACGCCCATCGACACCGTGAACGACGCCACTTTGCCCATCCAATTCGCCTGTACTTTCGCGCCCTTCTTCATCACGAGGGGAGCGGCGCACACCATGATCGCCTCCTTGAGCAGGAGAAGGATGACGAATGCGTAGTGGACATACCAGCCGCCGCTCGCTTCCATGGTCGCGGCGCCGAGGACGGACAGTCCTTCGGTGGCTTCGCCGAGGGGGGTGAGCCCCGTGCACAGCGATAGACAGAAAAGCACGGAGATGTGCATCAGTTTGTCCGCCAGCGGGTCGAGTGCCATGCCGATGCCGGAGGTCATGTTGAACCTTCTTGCGATCCAGCCGTCAACGAGGTCGCTGCCCGCCGCCACCGCGAATACGCCGAGTGCGACGTAAAGGAGCACGGGATTCGCCCTGACGCCCGCAAGCGCCATCAGCACGATGTACGCCGGGATGCAGAGGATGCGGAAATAGGTGATGAGATTGGGGATGGTCCAAAGCTCTTTTTTGTCGATCTGCGCCATGCCTTTGTATGCCATGTAGATTCCACCGCCTTGATGCAAATTGTTTGTTTATTATATCACGCTCACACACGCGTGTAAAGAACTTTGGGGTGCAGTGACGAAATAAAAGCGCGCTCACCTCTCCCGCGCGACTCGGGGACGCACTCCCCCGCTCTCAAAAAAAAACGCCGTCCAAAGGACGGCGCCCGATCATTTTTCCTCTTGCAACAGGAAGTCTCCCAGCTCCTTCGGAGTCCGGAAGAGATAATCCGCACCGTGCGCTGCGAGCTCCTCCCTTCCGCCGTATCCCCACAGCACGCCCGCACTGTCCATGCCCGCGAGCTTCGCGCCGTCGATGTCGTAGAGCCTGTCCCCCACCATGAGCGCGCCCGAGGCGTCCTTCATGCCGAGGTTCTCCATCACATAGCGGATGACTTCTATCTTGCTGTCGCGGGAACTGTCGCTCTCCGCTCCGCCTATGAAGTCGAAGTACGGCGAGAGTTCCAGCGCGTCCAGCATCATCACCGTGAATTTGAGTGGTTTGGACGTCGCGACGGCAAGCCGCAGTCCCCCCTCTTTCAGGCGTGCGAAAAGCTCGCGCATACCGGCGTACACCGTGCAGTCCCGCCATCCCGACACCTCGTAGTCGGCGCGGTAAAGGCGGATCATATCCTCGATGAGCTCGGTGTCGTACACCCCTAGAATGTCACGCATCGACACTCGGAAGGGCGGCCCCACCATGAGGTCAAGCTGCGCCTCGGTGTACGGCACGCCCTTGACGTCGAGAGCCGCACGGATGCACTTCAAAATGCCCGGCTTGCTGTCGGTGATGGTGCCGTCGAGATCGAAAAATACCGTGTGGTAGCTTCTCATCACAGGGTGTGGGCGATGAAGTCTATCCTGTCCTCGTCCGTGAGGGTGATGACGGGGATGTCGAGGATGGTCTTTGCGCCGCGCTCGCCCGCCGCGTACAGTTTGGCGTTGACCTTGGCGTACGCCATTAGCACGCTCGCGGTGAAGTCGGGGTTGCTGTCGAGTGCGAGAGAGAACTCCACGCGCTCCTTCATTCCGTTGACGTCGCCGCTGCGCAGCACGAATCCGCCGTGAGGCATGGCGGTGTGGTCGCGGTCGAATTCCTCCGCGCTTATGAAATGCACTACGGTGTCGTATTCATCGAAATAGTTGGGCATGGTGACGATCTCGCGCTCGATCTCCGCCTTGTCGGCGTCGTCCGCCGCCACGACGAAGCACTCGCGCAGGTGCTTGTCACGGGTGGTGAGGGACGCGCCCTCGCCCCTCCTTGCCGCGTCCAGCGCCGCCTGCTTAGGCACGGTGTACTGCACGCCTTTCAGGACGCCCTTGATCTTGCGCACCGCCTCGCTGTGTCCCTGCGAGACGCCCTTGCCCCAAAACGTCTGGGTGTTGCCGTCCGCGAGCACGCCGCCGAACAGGGCGCGCATAAGAGAGAACAGACCCGGATCCCAACCTATGCCGATGAAGGAGAGATGCCCGCTTTCGGACGCGATCTTCTCCATATCCGTGACGTAGCCGCGCATTTTGGCGTGGGTGTCGAAGCTGTCCACGGTGTTGAAATGCACAGCCGCCGCTTTGCCCAGATCCACGAGGTCGTTCGCCGAGCCCGTGCAGAGGGCGAGCACGTCTATCTTACCCTCAAACGAAGGAAGGTCGGACTGCCTGAAAAAGGGAGTGCCGAAGGGAGAGGTCATGACGGCGGGGTCGCGTCGCGTGAAAATGCCGACGAGCTCGAAGTCTTCCGATGCCGCGGCGATCTTCTCGCACGCCCTGCCGAGGTTGCCGTAACCTACGATGCCGAACTTGATCATATTTGCCTCCGAAAACCGAATTTTATTCAACGAGGATTTTACATCATTACGCGGCGTATGGCAAGCAATTGAAACGCGCGCACGAAATAAACGACACCCGTCTTCTCGCGCCGCGCACGGGCGAAAAATCGACGAAGAGGGGGAAAACTCCGCCCGCCGCGTGCCGCGCGGGACGCACTAACCGTGCCGCACGGGACGCACGAACTGCGCGTCCGCCGCACCGCGCCTTATGCCCGCTAGGCCCTCACACTTCCCGCGGTGCAGACAAAAACCGCGCCGCTCTCATATGCTGTAATGTTATAAAAACCGTCACGCACGGCAATCATCCGGGAGTATGGAAATGGTCAAACGCGGCGAGATATATTACGCCGATCTGAGCCCCGTCGTGGGCAGCGAACAGGGCGGGGTGCGCCCCGTGCTCGTCGTGCAGAACGACGTGGGCAACCGCTACAGTCCCACCGTGATCGCGGCGGCGATCACGTCCAAGCTGGACAAAGCGAGACTGCCCACCCACATCGCCGTCCCGGAAGGAACGTGCGGACTGCCGCAGAACTCCGTCGTGCTGCTGGAGCAGATCCGCACCATAGACAAACAGCGCCTCAAAGAAAAGATAGGCGAACTGCCCGCACTCATGATGGCGCGCGTCAACGAAGCGCTGCTCGTATCGCTGGGGTTTTTCGAGACCTGAAGAGCCTTCGCCGGAGTCGTCGCCCTATTCCATTATCGTACATTGCGTCATACACCGACACACCGCATATACCATGTGCCCGCACCGCTCTCACCGACACCGTTCTCCGTCGCAAAATCGACTAAAACACAAAACGCGCGTTCATCGCGCGTTTTCAGCATTATAAACTGTCGTTCTTGTTAAAGCCGCATCACTCCCTGCAATTCGTCGAAAGCGAGAGGAAGGGTGGACATGATGTCGTCGGGGAGGTGCGAGATGGCGTTGGTGCGGCTGAACTCCGCACTGCGTCCCAGCGTGTACGCCCCGGTGCGCGCCGCAAGAAGAGCGGGCACTTTCCACGCGAGCAATCCCGCGATGATACCCGCAAGCACATCTCCGCTCCCTCCCTTGGAGAGGCGGGAATTGCCCGTGGAATTTATCCATATCTCCCTGCCGTCGGTGATGACACTCTCGTGGCTTTTCAGCACGAGAACGCATTCGTGGCGCGCGGCGTAGCTTGCCGCGGCTCCCGCGGGGTCGCGGGCTATCTCGTCCGCGGTCATGCCCGTCATGCGGGCGAACTCCCCCGTGTGAGGCGTGAGCACCGCTCTGCCCGCGAAGCTGTCCACCTCTTTCGCGCACGCAAGCCCGTCGGCATCCAGCACGAACGGCGCATCGGTCTTGTCGAGCAGGAAACGCACATATCCCAAGGCATCTCCCCTGCCCATGCCCATGCCTACGGCAAATGACGTAGCGCCCTTTGCGAGCTTCCTTGCCGTCTCCTCGTCGAACACGATGCCGCCGTCCTTTGACGGCAGCGGGAATACGGCGGAATATCTCACCGTTTTGTAAAGTGCGGAGGCAAGAAAATCGGGCACGGCGAGCACGGTCGTCCCCGCCCCGGAGCGCATTGCCGCCTCTCCCGCGAGCGCTAGCACTTCCGCCGCGCTTTCGGCGGCGAACTGCGGTGCGCCGACATAGTTGGCACACCCTCCGATGACGACGCATCTGCCGAAGCTGCCCTTGTTGCCCTCGTCCGTCCTGAACGGGAGCCCGAATTGCAGCGAGGCAAGGTCGTTTTTCATTATCGCGGGTTTATTGTCCATTTTGTATCACAAAACCGCCTTTTCTGTCATTATTCTGCCTTGTCAGACTCGTCGGCGACATTTACGCGTCGGGGAACATCTCCCCGCCCAACTCGTCCGCAATGGTCGGGATCACTTCGTCGATGGTGCTCCGTCCGAAGCCGCGCTGCCACAGATACGCCCCCACCTTCCCTAGGTCTTTGCGCTCGGTGATGCGCCCCGCTACGACATACTTGCGGGCGATGCCGAGAGCCTTTTCCCTCTCGTCCTCGTCCGAGACGGCGTCGGCGATGCCGTTGAGCACGATCTCCCGCGCGACGCCCTTTTCCGTCACCAGCTTATATTCCATCTTTTTCCGTCCCAGCTTCCCGCCGTAGTACTCCACGAAGTCGGCGACATAGCGGACGTCGTCGATGTAGCCGTAATGCTTCGCGCGGGCGATGGCGTCTTCCACCTCGGACTTGTGATAGCCCTTCTTGTACAGCCGCTCCCGCACCTCTTTCTCGGAGCGCGGCGACAGGGAGAGATATTTTGCAGCAGCATCGAACGCGGAGACTTTGGACTTCTCTCTCCCGCTCTCTCCGTCCGCAGACGCATTGGTTTTTTTCTTCTCGTTTTCCGTGTCCCGCATACTGCCCCGTCCTTTCCGCCACGGTTTCGTCAAACCGACCTTGATGCGCGTTTATCACACAAAAAGGTGTTTAAGCAAGCAAAAACGGCAGCCGAACTGCCGTTTTTGCGCTTTTTGCATTCTTACTTGACTTTGTACACCCAGCCGAACTCGTCGGGATAACGTCCCGTCTGGATGCCGGTGATGCGGTCATACAGCCACTCGGTGATCTTGCCCATCTTGCCTCCGTTGATCTCCATATCGAGGTCCTTGTAGGTGATCATGCCCACGGGAGAGATGACTGCCGCCGTGCCGGTGCCGAATGCTTCGTCCAGCTTGCCGTTCTTGTACGCCTCCACCACTTCGTCGATGGGAAGGTGTCTCTCTTCCACCTTATAGCCGTACTTGCGCAGCACTGTGAGGGCGCTGTCACGAGTGATGCCGCGAAGGATGGAGCCGTCCAGCATCGGGGTGACCACGGTGCCGTCGATGACGAAGACCATGTTCATGGAACCGACTTCCTCGACATACTTCTTCTCCGCGCCGTCCAGCCAGAGCACCTGATCATAGCCCTTTTCCTTGGCGCGCTCGCCCGCGAGCAGACTGCACGCGTAGTTGCCCATGCACTTCGCTTCGCCCGTGCCGCCCTTGGACGCGCGGGTGAGCTCCGTTTCGACAATGAGCTTGGTGGGTTCGAGCCCGTGCTCGTAGTAGCTGCCCACGGGGGACAGGATGATGGTGAAGATGAACTTCTTGGAAGGATGCACGCCGAGGAACGCCTCCGACCCGAACATGAAGGGACGGATGTAAAGTGCGGTGCCGGGCGCGGTGGGGATCCACTCCTCTTCCAGCTTGACAAGCTCCGCCAGCGCATTCACGACGACGTCGATGTCGACCTGTGCCATGCACAGTCTCTCCGCGCTCCTGTTCATACGCACGAAGTTGTCGCGGGGACGGAACATAGTGATCTCGCCCTTCGCGTTCTTGTAGGCTTTCAGCCCCTCAAAGATGCCCTGACCGTAATGCAGCGAGCAGCAGGCGGGATCCACCTTGAAGTCGTCATAGGGGACGATCTCGGGCTCGCTCCAGCCGCCCTTTGCGTCATCGTATTCCATCACGAGCATATAGTCGGTGAAATACTTGCCGAAGCCGAGCTTGGAAAAGTCGGGCTTTTGCTTCCTTTCTTTGACAGGTGTGATTTTCATATTTATCTCCTTGGTGCCTGCGCACCGAAATGAATATTCTTTGTTTTTCCGCGCAGTCGGCGCGGTGTTCGCCCTCTCGGACGTCTGTTTTGCCGCAAAACGCACGTTTCGTGTTTTTATCTCACCTCATCGGACGCCGAGTCCGAATATGAGAAGGTCTGATAATACACATCGGAACACGTATCGTATTTTACGTATTTTCCGCCCCTTCTTTTTGGGGACACGCATCGTGTTTTCGGAAGAACCCGACGCGTCTTGGCGGCTTTCCGGGCGGCTCCGAAGATGTCGCCTTATGATTTTTCGAGGAAGGCTCCGCGCGTCTTCTCGCGGCTCACAGCGCCTCGAACGATCTTCCCGTCACTTCTGCGCGCACCCTTCCGGAGCTTTGCGCCTCTACAAGCGTCAGCGCCTCGCTCTCCTTCTCGCACTCCACGCACCACTCCGACTCTATCCCTTCGCCGTATTCCGCCGCAAGTTTCTTTGCGCCGTATCTCGTGAGCGCCTGCTCGAGAGGCGGATGATCGGGATATGAACAGCGCACGACAAATCGCGCGCATTCCGTCATCGTGACTTTTTCGGCGCAGTCCACCGCCGTGACGACGCTGTCCGTGTACGCCGCGACCAGTCCTCCCGCGCCCAGCTTTATGCCGCCGAAGTATCTGGTGACCACCACGGCGGTCTTGACGAGCCCCCGCTTTTTCAGCACTTCGAGCATGGGTTGACCCGCGGTGCCTCCGGGTTCGCCGTCGTCCGAAAAGCGGGCTTCGCTCCCGCGCTCGTCGGCGATGTAGGCGTAGCAGTTGTGCGTCGCGTCGGAATATCTCTTTCTCACTCCGCGCACGAAATTCTCGGCTTCTTCGCCGCCTTCCACGTGCGCAATGGTGGCGATGAACTTCGAGCGCTTTATCTCCGTCACGCTCTCGGTCTCGCCGCGTACCGTGAGATAACTCCTACTCAACGGTCACCTTGAAGAAGTTTTTCTTGCCCTTTTGCAGGACGAAGCCGTTCGCGCGCTGACTGTCGGTGAGCTCTGCGCCGATGTCCGTCACTTTTACGCCGTCCACGAGTACGCCGCCGCCTTGGATGAGTCTGCGGGCTTCGCTCTTGGACGGCACTTTCGCCACCGCGACGAGCACTTCGGCTATCTGCGTCATATCCTTCGGGATGACGGCGGACGGCATATTGTCGCTGTCGCCCGAGAACGCCGCCTTCGCCTTCGCGAGAGCGTCCTCTGCGGCATCCTTGCCGTGCACCATGAGGGTGAGCTCGTATGCCAGCCTCTCCTTTGCCGCGTTCATGCGCTCGTCGTTGTAGCGCGTGAGCTCGTCTATCTCTTCGAGCGGCAGGAATGTGAGGAAGCGGAACACTTTGTTGACGTCCGCATCGGGGATGTTGCGCCAATACTGGAAGAAGTCGTAGGGAGACGTCTTCGCGGGATCGAGCCACACCGCGCCCTTTGCGGTCTTGCCCATCTTGATGCCTTCGGATGTAGTGAGCAGCCCGAAAGTGATGGCGAACGCGTCCTTGCCTTCCTTTCTTCTGATGAGGTCGGCGCCCGCGAGGATGTTGGACCACTGGTCGTCGCCGCCGCATTGCAGCACGCAGCCGTACTTGCGGTTGAGCACGAGGAAGTCGTAAGACTGCATCAGCATATAGTTGAACTCAAGGAACGTGAGTCCCTTTTCCATGCGCGCCTTATAGCACTCCGCAGTCAGCATCTTGTTGACGGAGAAGCAGGAGCCTATCTCGCGCAGGAAGTCGATGTAATTGAGCCCGAGCAGCCAATCGGCGTTGTCTACGACGATGGCGCCGTCTTTTTCGTCGAAGCGGATGAAACGCGCCATCTGCTTCTTGAAACAATCGACGTTGTGTTGTATGGTCTCGCGCGTCATCATGCTGCGAAGATCGGTGCGTCCGGAGGGATCGCCGATCATCGCCGTGCCGCCGCCGATGAGGATGATGGGACGGTGTCCCGCCTCCTGCAAACGCTTGGCAACGATGAGCTGCACGAAATGCCCCACGTGCAGGCTGTCCGCCGTGGGATCGAACCCGATGTAGAAGCACTGCGGACCGCTGTCCAGCAATTTTTTGAGGTCGTCTTCAAAGACGGTCTGCTTGACAAGACCGCGCGCTCGGAGTTCGTCTATGATGTTCATCTTGGGCATTTATCTGTCCGCCTTTCACTGTTTTGATAATCTTTTGAAATTATAGCACCATTCACGCGCGCGGGCAACCGAAATCGAGCAGAATACGATTCCCGCCCGCCTCGCAAATAAAAACGGCGGCTGCTTACGCCGCCGCATACGATTCCGCCCCGAACGCGCCTTACAGTGCCCTCCGCATCCACACGTGCGGCACACCTTCATCCTCGTCGGGCTCGCCGAAAGGCTCATATCCGAGCTTTGCATAAAACCCGGACGCCCGCGTCTGCGCATGTACGAGTGCGACCCGTCCGCCCTCTGCGGCTATCATCTTCTCCGCCGCACGCACCGCCGCCGCGCCCATGCCGCTCCCGCGATATTCTTTCAGCACAGCTATCCTGCCAATGGCATAGACGCCGTCGCCCTGCCCGAAAAACCTGCAAGTAGCAATGGGTTTTCCGCATTCTAACAGCACCAAATGCGTGGACGAGGCATCGACGTCGTCAAATTCCGCGGCATAGGAGAAACCCTGTTCCTCCACGAAGACCGTGGTGCGGATGTTTCGTGCCGCATCCGGCAAAAAGCCGTACGTCTTGATCACGATGTCCCTTTCATTCCTTTCCATCACCGCAATTCTAGCAAAACCGCCACTCCCCGTCAACCGTCGGATGAAGACGAGCGGGGCGTACCACGCCTGTCCGATCGTCGGCGCTTTCCGAGCAGCAGCACATTCTGTCCGACACGCTCCTTTTTGCCGATGCTTACGACACTGCGCCTATTTTGCCGATGCCTCTTGCACTGCCACAGCACACGCAACGGAAGTTATTAGACCAAAAACACGCCGCATTTGGCGGCGTGTTTGATGTTCGGCGCTTACGCGCTTCACATTGGTCTATTCCGTTGTCTTGCTTGTCGCCGAAGCGCTCACTTCGCGAGCGCTTCCTGTACGGCGACTGCGCAAGCCACCGTTTGATAAAACCAAAATGCGCCCTCCCTTGACGGGACGGCGCATTGATGTTCGGTGCTTCGCACCTCATGGTTTTATCCGTTGCGTGCGCTTACTTTGCCAGTGCCTCTTGCACTGCCACAGCGCAAGCCACCGAAGTTATTAGACCAAAAACACGCCGCATTTGGCGGCGTGTTTGATGTTCGGCGCTTACGCCTCACTTTGTCTAATGTGGCTTTGCGCTTATTTTGCCAGTGCCTCTTGCACTGCTACCGCACACGCAACGGAAGCCCCGACCATGGGATTATTTCCCATGCCGATGAGGCCCATCATTTCGACGTGCGCGGGGACGGAGGAAGAGCCTGCGAACTGTGCGTCGGAGTGCATCCTGCCCATGGTGTCCGTCATGCCGTAAGACGCGGGACCCGCAGCCATATTGTCGGGATGCAGCGTCCTGCCCGTGCCGCCGCCGCTTGCGACGGAGAAGTACTTCTTGCCGTGCTCGACCGCCCACTTCTTGTAGGTGCCGGCGACGGGGTGCTGGAAGCGGGTGGGGTTGGTGGAGTTGCCCGTGATGGAGACGTCAACGTCCTCGAGACGCATGATGGCGACACCCTCGGTGACGTCGTCGGCGCCGTAGACGCGGACTGCCGCGCGCTCACCCTTGGAATATGCAGTCTCTTTCACGATCTTGACTTCACCGGTGTAGTAGTCCATCTTGGTCTGCACATAGGTGAAACCGTTGATGCGGCTGATGATGTACGCCGCGTCCTTTCCGAGCCCGTTGAGGATGACTTTGAGGGGCTGTTTGCGCACCTTGTTTGCCGTCTTGGCGATGCCGATGGCGCCCTCCGCCGCCGCGAAAGACTCGTGTCCGGCGAGGAATGCGAAGCACTTGGTCTCCTCACGCAGAAGCATTGCCGCTAGGTTGCCGTGACCGAGTCCGACGGCGCGCTGCTCCGCGACGGAGCCGGGGATGCAGAAGCTCTGCAGACCGATGCCGATGGCTTCGGCTGCATCGGCTGCGTTCTTGCAGCCCTTCTTGATGGCGATGGCGCAACCGACGGTGTACGCCCACACCGCGTTCTCGAACGCGATGGGCTGCACGCCCTTGACGATGGCTTCGACGTCGATGCCCTTCTCGGTGCAGACTGCTTTCGCGTCCTCGAGGGAGGCAATGCCGTACTCTTTGAGCGCCTTGTTGATCTTGTCGATCCTTCTCTCGTAACCTTCGAATCTGATGCTCATAGCGATCTCTCCTTACTCATTGCGCGGGTCGATATACTTGACCGCTTCGGCGAATCTGCCGTAGGTGCCCGTGCTCTTCTTGAGAGCTTCGGCGGGATCCACGCCCTTCTTGATCATATCCATCATGACGCCGAGCTTGACGAACTCATAGCCGATGATCTCGCTGTTCTCGTCCAGAGCGATTTTGGTGACATAGCCTTCCGCCATCTCGAGATAACGGGGACCCTTGACGACGGTGGAATACATGGTGCCGATCTGGCTGCGCAGCCCCTTGCCGAGGTCTTCAAGACCCGCGCCGATGGGCAGACCGTCCTCGGAGAAGGCAGATTGCGTCCTTCCGTAAACGATTTGCAGGAAGAGCTCGCGCATGGCGGTGTTGATGGCGTCGCAGACAAGGTCGGTGTTGAGCGCTTCAAGGATGGTCTTGCCGGGCAGTATCTCCGCAGCCATAGCCGCCGAGTGCGTCATGCCGGAACAGCCGAGCGTCTCCACAAGTGCTTCCTGAATGATGCCGTCCTTGACGTTGAGGGTGAGCTTGCAGGCACCCTGCTGGGGCGCGCACCAACCGACACCGTGCGTAAGACCGCTGATGTCCTTGACTTCCTTCGCCTGCACCCACTTGCCCTCTTCGGGGATGGGAGCGGGACCGTGGTTGGGCCCCTTGGTGACAGGACACATCATTTCAACTTCGTGAGAATATTGCATAAATGCCTCCTAAAGAGTTTAGATATAACCGAAAGTATTCTATCACTTAATACGTATATAGGCAAGCGAAAAATTTCCTCGCGCCCGACGCGTCGAGAAACAGCCATTGACATTGAATTGTTCTTTACCCCCTTACTGCGGGTTTCGTCGGGCTCGGAGGTAAAATAAACTGTCGTCCTCTGACATGGGAGTATTGTTCCCCCTCCTTCCCTTCGGGTATTCCTCCCCCACTCGTGAAGAGTTCAGTCCTCTATCATGGAAGTATTGATTGCCCCCTTCCTGCGGGGTTTCGTTGTGCTCGGAGGTAAAATAAACTGTCGCCCTCTGACATGGGAGTATTGTTCCCCCTCCTTCCCTTCGGGTATTCCTCCCCCACTCGTGAAGAGTTCAGTCCTCCTAAAATGCGGGATATACTTTTCGTCCTTTTTGATAAAGTTTGAATCTCGCATAGAGATAATCAATCGGAGAACAGTACTCACTGAACATCGCTCGCGGGGAGAGGAAGGCGACTCGACGCGCACGAAGCCCGTGTCTATTTAATGTTTCATCTGGCTTGCGAGGTCGCATTTCGCGCCGCGGCGTTCAAGCGGCGGCTGCGCCGCCTGTGAACGCTTGGTGAGCGGCGCGTAGTTCCGCCTCCGAACATGTTAGCGTCGTGGTCAAATACACCCTGAACAAGTGCACGTCGGAGCGGCTCCACTCCGAAAGAGATAACGTCATGTTGGGACGTCACGCTCAAGCGGCGCGTAAGACCGTCTTCGAAAGAGGTTTCATCGGGCTCAAATGCGATCTATCAAGCTGCTCGACAATACGCCCTTAAACAGGAACGTGTTGAAACCAACGGGGACGGGGTCAAGCCGGGGTCCCCGCTCGCGGGGCTTGGGGGCGCAAATGTTCAACTCGGACGGGTACGCCCGAGTTTGAACATTTTTACCCCGTCCCCGTTTGTTTCGGAGTTATACGCACACTCATGCAACACCCGCGCGGAGAGTGCGTCACGCTCGGGGACGCCTTGTCCAACGCTTGTCGGACTGACGCTCTCATTTAGATGAAGTGCAAGGAAAAGGCACCCGCTCAAGGAGCCAGCGTACTAATGCGTACGTGCTCCGCCGAGTTGCCCCACGAGAAAATCTGCGATTTTCCCGCGGGGACCCCGAGCGGGTGCCTTTGACACAGCAATTCGCAGACCCAACTCTAATTCGCTGACGCTCTCATTTGGATGAAGTGCGCGAAAGAGCCACTGCCGAGAGGCGGAGCTTACTGAAGTAAGTGAGCATCTACGGCAGTGGCTCTGACAAAGCAATTCGCCAAATGAGAGTGTCAGCGGACTACGTCGGTTTGGGCGTAATACTTCAGATCCCTCATACTCTTCTCCGCATCCACACGGACGGTCTTCTGGGGGCCGAGGTAGGTGTTGAGGTTGCGGACGAGTTTGTAGTGATAGTCACCGGCTTCGCCTTCGATGGAGAAGGCGCCGACGAGGACGTGCTTTTTGAAACGTTTGATGGCGTCTACGCAATATTGACGGCTGGAGTAGTTCTCACTGGCATAGAGCAGATCGCCCTTGTTGGAGTAAAGGGTGAAATAGAACTCTTCTCCGTCGCTGCCGATGACGTACTGACCGTAGATCTTGGCGATGTCGAAACCCGCCGCCTGTTTGAGCTCCGCACGCTTCGCCTTGGGCTTGGACGTGATGGGAGCGCAGGGGGGCATGACGCGCTTCACGATGGGGGGAGGAGGTGCGGGAAGATAGGTCTTCTGCACATAGACGGGGGCGTTGCCTTTGAAATAGCAGCCCTCCAGCGGGTCGTAGTAATAGCCGACGTACTCGCCGTCGTAGTTGTCCCAATTGCCCTGACGCTCATTGAGCGGACGGGTGTTGGCGGCAATGGGATGCTCCTCGGAAAGGACGTAACGCGTCTGATCGGAATAAGTCTCGGGCGCGGATCTGTCGGGCTCGGGAGAATCGTCTGCGAGCGCGGGCACCATATAGTTGGGACGCGCGACTTGCTGCGCGGCAGGGGCGGCATAGCTCTGAACGGGCGCAGCCGGCTGCTGCTGTGCCGCGGCGGTGGCTGCGGCGACGGCTTTCTCGTCAAGTTCGATGTGATAGCCTGCAAGAGGATCCACGTCGGGATCGCGATGCCTTTTGGCAAAAACGGCGCTGATGATGAGGATGACCACGACAAACAGGGCAACGACCGCCAGCGCGACATACAGGATGAGTTCAATCATTGAAAGTCCCATAATTTCCACTCCCGTGATCCCGAATTACATTCGGGTCAACGTCATTTTAGCATACACTTGCCGACATAGCAAGATTTTTTAATAAATTAAACGTATCTTAAATGCACACCCGCACGTTTGGCGATACAGCCGCCCTCTCAACCGACCGCGAGAGCCACGGAAGTGACGAGGAGGAAGATCACGGCAAGAGCAATGACGCCCACCGCCCTCTCCGTCCTTTTGAGGAAGACGAAACGGGAGAGGATGACCTCGGCGGAAAGGGTGCAGACCACGCCCGTGACCGAGGCGGAGAAAGGCACCGAGGCGAACGAGATGCCGCCCACGGCACGCACGAAAGCGGTGAACGGAAGCATAAGCACATCCGCGGCACCCACAAGCCCGTGCAGTCCCGTTATGAGCGCAAACGGCGTGATGATCAGCAAAAATAGGTAGATAAACATCGTGTACGGCAATATCACGATGTTGGAGAGAATGAACAACGTCTGCACTTTCCCGAAGAAAAGAGCGGCGAGCGGAAGTGAGGTGAGATTTGCCGCGACCGCCACGGACGAGGATTCCGCAACATAAGTGAGGGAGCGCCGCAGCAGGCGTTCGCGTGGCTTTTTCGCGCGGCGGGGACGCTTCCCTTCCCGAGCTCTTTCTTCCGCCTCTTTCTCCGCCACGAGGCGCGCGAGCGGATCTTCCTCCGGGATGACGCCCGCCTGCACGGCTGCGGTGCCTTTGAGCTCTCCCGCGCGGGAGGAAACCGCAAGGCGGGGCGGCGCCACCCTGTCCACTCCCCTCATCAGGAACTTTTTGAAGGGATCGGCAAACAGCATTATGCCCAGCAGCGAGAAGACGGAGAGCAGGAAGCCCACGTGCATGAGCGAGAAGGGACTGAACAGCATTATCACGGCTGCCGCCGCCGAAAGCGCGGAGAGCCCGTCGCGTTTGAAGCCGAACACGGAGCCGAAGTTGAACACCGCCGTCATGACCAGCGAGCGCACGGCGGGAGGGACGAAATCGCACAGCGCAACGTAGAAGAGGGAGAGCGCGAGCACGACCACGTAAGCTATCTTCGCGTTGATGCCGAGCTTGCGGAACACCCAATATACGGCGGTGGCGAGCGCGGTGATGTGCAGTCCGCTGACGGAAAGGACGTGAGCGAGACCGCTTGCCTGCACGTCCTCGTAAAGGAGGTCGTCGATGCCGCGTTTGTCGCCTATGACGAGGGCACGGGCGATGACGGAAGTGTCCTCGTCCATATGCTCGTAAAAGAGGCGGCTGACAGAAAGTTGCACGGAGAGGATGAAGTCGGACTCGCCCTCGGCAAGCAGTTCCGCCCTGTCCGCATCCAGCGTGAACAGCGTATCGCTCAAGACGTCCGATGCGAAGAATGTGTCGAACGCTTCGTGACGCACAGAGGTCAGTTTCCCTTCAAGCAGCACGATGTCTCCCGCACCGAAGTCGGGCGTGTCGAGGGGCACATATACGACGCACTCCCCTTCGGTCACGCTGCCGTCTATGTAAAGGTCTTCCACGTAAAACTCCGCCATGCCGTCCTCGACGACTATCTCGCTCGCGACGCGGGCGGTGAAAGTTCCTCGGGTGTCCGGGACCAGACGGGAATCGACTATGTCCGCGGCGCCCGCGCAGGAGAGGAAACCGACGAGCAGCGCGAGCGGGAGATAGACCAGCCTGCGCGTTTTCGGCAGCACGCCGAAGAGAATGCAAACCGCTGCCGTAAGCAGCAGCGGTATGAGCCTGAAAAGGCGGTCGGTCGGATAAAACGCTTCGGCGAGAATTATGCCCGCCGCAAGAAAGAGGGCGAAGAAGCAGACGGGTCTGCGATTGAAGATCCGCCTGCCCTTCACCGTCATTTGTTCGGATGGGGTGCGGGTCTGCCCGTGACGACGATGTCGGCGCCGAGAGCGAGGATGTCATGCTCGACTACGCAGCCGATGTCGGCATCCGCGGGCGCGATGAGGGTGCGTATCCTCTCCAGCACGTCGAACATCCTGTTCTTGGGCACGGGGCGGGAGGTCTTGACGGGCACCACTCCGCCGTCCGACGTGCGCATGAGCGTGGTGACGGTGCGGACGGGAGCGGTGTACTCCGACACGCCGTAATCCAGCCCGCGCTTGCAGGTGTAGCCGCGCACCGTGATCTTGCCGTCCTCCTCCGTGATCTCGAGGGGACAGCCCATGGGACAATTTATGCAAATGGTCTTCATATCTCCAGCCTCACAGTGACTTCTCCGTCGATGTCGCGCTTGTCCAGCACGATCTTTTCCATCTCGCCGGGGGCGACGATCATACGCTTCTTGCTCCACAGCGTCCTGCCGCCGCACTCCGCGACGACCTTGCAATTCTTGTAGACGTTGTCGGTGCGGAAGAATATCTCCACGCTCCCCTCTCCGCCGTGTATGCGCTGCGGGAGGGCGTAGCGCACTCCCCTGCCCACGCCGACGGCGTACACGTTGCCGTCCGTCACGGGCGCGCCGTGCAAAGCGTATTCGGCGGCTGCCGCTCCCGCGATCTCGGACTCGTGGGAGACGTTGTCCACAAGATCGTGCACGTGCAGCACGTTGCCGCAGGAAAACACTCCGGGGACGGTGGTCATCCTGTTCTCGTCCACTTCCGCGCCCGAAGTCACGCGGCTCAACACGATGTCCGTGCCGGAAAGGATGTCATTTTCCGGGATAAGACCTACGGAGAGCAAAAGACAGTCGCAGGGTATGAATTTTTCCTCCGAAAGCACGGGCTTCCTGTTCTCGTCTACGGGGGCATAATAGAGCCCTTCCATGCGAGGTTTGCCCACCACGCGCGTGACGGTGTGGCTGTAATCTATCGGGATGCCGAAATCTTCGAGGCACTGCACGATGTTGCGTTTCAGCCCTGCGGAGTAAGGCATGAGTTCGATGACCCTCTCGACGTGCGCGCCCTCGAGCGTCATCCTGCGCGCCATGATTAGACCGATGTCCCCGCTGCCCAGAATGACGATGCGCCTGCCCACGAGATAGCCCTCGATGTTGCACATTTTCTGCGCCATACCCGCCGTATAAATGCCCGCGGGACGCGTGCCCGCAAGAGCGATGGCTCCCGCAGTGCGCTCTCTGCACCCCATCGCGAGCACGACGGCTCCCGCCTTGAGGTGAGTGAGCCCTTCCTCGGGAGAAAGCACGACCACTTCGCCCTCTCTTCCCACCGAGAGCGCCATGGCTCCCAGCATCACTTTGACACCCGTCTTCGCAAGCCTTTTCTCGAAACGGTCGGCGTACTCGGGACCCGTCAGTTCCTCGCCGAAATAGTGCAGACCGAAGCCCGCGTGTATGCATTGGTTGAGTATGCCGCCGAGGCGTACGTCGCGCTCGATGACGAGCACCTTCGCCCCCTTGGCGTCGGCGGCAAGAGCAGCCGCCATCCCTGCGGGACCGCCGCCTATCACGATCACGTCAAATCTCGTCATAGTCCGCCTCCTTCACCGCAAGCACGGCTATCTCGGAATGCCCTGCGCCCTTCCTTATCTCCCTCATCGGGATGCCCAGCTCCTCGGAAATGATCTCCATGACGCGGGTGGAACAGAACCCTCCCTGACACCTGCCCATCCCCGCCCTCACGCGGCGTTTGACGGCGTCCACGGTGCGCGCGGGCACGGGAGAGTGCACGGCGGCGACTATCTCCGCCTCCGTGACCTTCTCGCAGCGACAGACTATCCTGCCCCAGCGGGAGTCCTTCTTCACCAGCGCGTTGAGTTCGTCTTCCGAGAGCTCTTCCAGCCTAGGCGTGCGCGGCGGCGACGAGATGTAGTCCTCTTTGGGCAAAAGTTCCGTCCTCTGCCCGACAAGTTCCTCCACATACTCCGCGATGGCGGGAGCGGAGGTGAGCCCCGGGGAACATATCCCCGCCGTGATGATGAGCCCGTCCACCTTTTCGGAGGGACGTACGATGAAATCGCCGCCCACTGCGGAGCGCACTCCGCAATAGACGCGTATGCACTTGTTGAATGCGGGACGCGCGTAGGTCAGCGGCACGCTGCGCCTTATCTCGTCCAACCCCTCCGCATCCACGGCGGTGTCGTCGGCGTCCGCGGGACGGGAAGTCGGGCCGTAGATGACGTTGCCGTCGGCGGTGGGCGCGACAAGGATGCCCTTGCCCGCCGCCGTGGGCAGCGGGAAGATAACGGTGGATACGTTCACCCTCTCGGTGTGATCCAGCACGAAATATTCGCCCTTGCGATACTCCGTGTCAAAGGTCTCTGCGCCGACCATCGCGTTGACTGCGGACGCTCCCGCACCCGCGCAGTTGACCACCGTCTTTGCGCGGTACTCACCTTTCGGAGTGGTGACGACAAAGACGCCGTCCTCCTTGCGCATTGCCGTGACGGGCGCCTCGGTGATCACCTCGACGCCGTTGACCGCGGCTCTGTCCGCAAACGCTATTGCAAGCTGATAGGGCGATACGACGCCCGCGTCGGGAGCATACAGCGCGGATGCGATCCCTTGCGCAAGATTAGGCTCTATCTCAAGCGCCTGTTCGCGTGTGAGGATCTCCGCCCGCACGCCGTTGAGGTCCGCCCTGCGTTTGAGTTCGGCAAGTCCCGCCTCCCCTCCGACAGGCGCCGCGACCAGCGACCCGCACTTCAATGCGGGCACCCCGAGCTTATCGACAAGACTCCACAACATGGCGTTCCCGCGCACGTTGAAGCGCGCCTTCAAAGTGCCTGGCTCGCAGTCGTATCCCGCGTGCACGATGCCGCTGTTCGCCCTCGTGGCTCCCACGGCGACATCGTCGCCTCCTTCCAAAAGGCAGACGGAAACGCGGCTTGCCGCAAGCCTGTCAACGACTGCGCAGCCGACGATCCCGCCCCCTATCACTATTACGTCTTTTGTCACGATCCACCTTTTACGCGCACAAATCGCGCGATAAAACTCATTTCCCGAATTTCTTCTTGTACATTTTGATGTTGTCGCGGATGATGAGTTCCGCAAAAGCGCGGTCCTTCACCTGAAACACCGTCGTGTCCTTTCCTTCCAGCTGCTTATACACGCGGAAGAAGTGGGAGATCTCGTCCATGATGTGCGGAGGAAGCTCGTCCACCTCTTTGTATATGTTCCAGTTGGGATCCTTGAACGGGATGGCGATGATCTTATAGTCCATCTCACCGCCGTCCTGCATCATCACCACGCCAATGGGATAGCACCTCACGGTGGCGAGGGGGACGATGTTCTCCGAACACAGCACCAGCACGTCCAGAGGGTCGTTGTCCTCGGAGAACGTGCGGGGGATGAACCCGTAGTTTGCCGGATAGTGCGTGGAGGTGTAAAGCACGCGGTCGAGGATGAGAAGCCCCGTGTCCTTGTCCAGCTCGTACTTATTTTTGCTGCCCTTGGGGATCTCGATGACTGCCACAAAATCCGTCGGGGTGATGCGTGACGGATCGATGTCGTGCCATATGCTCATGTTATCTCTCCTTTCTCTTCCGCCCCGCACGCGGCGCGCGGAGCGAGTGCCTCGGGTGCGGCGGAGCCGCTTTGTCCTATTTGTAACCTTTAAGATAAGTCTTGAAGAAGGTCACCCCGCCCACCACGGAGGAAATGTTGATGTTCTCGTCCGCAGCGTGCATGGCGGCAAGCTGCTCCGCCGACAGCTTGCAGGGGGTGCAGCGGATGGCGCAGGGGGTGATGGTCTGCATCGTCCTGCAATCCGTGCCGCCGAAGATGAGGTAAGGTGCGGCGCCGCAGTCCGGGAACACCTTCGCCACCGTGTCGACGAAGAGCTTGTAGCCCGCGCTCTCCATATCTATCATGGGGGTGGCGTCCCTGCACTCCATGGGATGGGTCTCGATGTCGAACTTCGCCGCGATGCGACGCAGTTTCTCGATGCAGAGTTTGCTGTCATCGCCGGGCGCGAAACGCAGATTCGCCGTCATGCTTGCCGCCTGCGGGATGACGTTGGGGGCTGCGGAGCCCTCCGCCATGGTGAAGGTCATCGTGGTGCCTAGCAGCGCCGAACCGAAGGGCGTGAGTTTTGGCAGCACCTTCACGATGACGGGCTTGAAGATGTCCGCGTGCTTGGTGACGAACGCCAGCACTCCCGTGAGCCCGGAGGACAGCCCTTTGAGCATGGCGAGCGCGGCGGGCGTCATGTGCGGCTTGAACACCGTGTGGGTCTCGCAGTAGTTGACGAAAGCCGCCAGCCTCGCAAAAGGCGTGTTCTTGGGGGGAGATGATGAGTGCCCGCCCTTGGACCTTGCCACGAATTTGACATCGCAATATCCCTTTTCGAGGATGCCTATCATCGCAAAAGGCTTGGTCATACCAGGGAACGCCTTCTCGATGATGGCGCCGCCCTCGTCGATGGCGACTGCGGGTTTCACACCGTGCGCCGTGAGCCAGTCACGGCAATAGGTCGCGCCGTGTCCCGAGGTCTCCTCGTTGTCGGAATAGCACAGATACACATCCTGCTCGGGCACAAAACCCTCCGCGATGAGCTCCTCTACGCTGCGTATAGTGCAAAACAGGGTGTTCTTGCAGTCCATTGCGCCGCGTCCCCACACCTTGCCTTCCGCGATGGTGCCGGAGAATGCGGGATATTTCCACTCCCCTTCTGCGGGCACGACGTCCTGATGCGCCATGAGCACCAGAGGGCGCGAAGACGCCTTGCCTTTCCACTTGAACATGATGGCATCGCTGCCGTCGCCGCCGGGCATGATGACTTCGCACGCGGAATAGACGTGCGGGAACTCTTCGGCAAGCACCTTGCGGAACGCCGCGAAACTCTTTCTGTCCACACCCGTGACCGTGGGAACTTGGACCATCCGTGACAGGGTCTGTGCATAGACCTGCGCTTTGTCGGACATAAGCACCTCCGTAACGCGCGCGACCGATCGCACGCGATATATTTACAGTTAATCATATCGCACACGCGCGCCAAAGTCAAGAGCATATCGGACGATGAACGTGCGCCGCGCTAAAACGGGAAACAGAGTGCACATCTCTGACATGGGAATATTGTTCCCCCTCCTTCCCTTCGGGCTTTCCTCCCCCGCTCGGAATAGGGGACAGTCCTCCTAAAATGCGGGATACACTTTCC
>CALWAF010000002.1 GCA_944372795.1 uncultured Clostridia bacterium
GTTGGGGTAAAAGTCGGCGCCGCTAATACCTGCCCGTATTAGCAAGGCGAATGACGCAGTTCAGGCGGAAATCGGCGCCGCTGAACCCGGTTCGTATTATTCCGCTCCGGCATGGCGGGGAATTTTTGCTATTTTCTTGCATGATCGCGAAAAATGTGCTTAAATGATTGCGCGAGATAGCCGGACGGCGGCACGGAAACGTGAGGAAAGTCCGAGCATCATAGGGCAAGGGTGCAGGTCAACTGCCTGTGAAGGCGACTTCAAGGAAAGTGCAACAGAAAAAAACCGCCCGCAAGGGTAAGGATGGAAAGGCGAGGTAAGAGCTCACCCGCAAATCGGCGACGAGGCGCGATGTAAACCCCACCCGATGCAAGAAAGGAGCGTGAAATGCGGCCCGCAAGCTCCCGTTCGCTGGAACCGTATGGCAACATGCGGTCAAGATAGATCGTCGTCCAAGACAGAACTCGGCTTACAGACTATCCTCGCAAACCTTCGGACACCCGTCCGAAGGTTTTTCTTTGTGAGGGATATGGCAGCGTTTTGTGTGGCATGATGCAAAAGCCTTGTGGCAATCGGAAAGGGGAGGGAGAGTATTCTAAATTTTCGGATTATTTAGAATAGTTGCTTTCGCAAACGAGAACGCTGCGGTCAGGGGAAGCACACAGCAGAGGCGGAACCCATCTCTTTGCCGCTTTCGGGAAGGACTAGGGTCAGGGTGTAAGTCACCATTCCGCCCATGGAGAAAGGGGTGTGGGTGACGGTCACGGTGCGAGAGCGGAAGATATCCTCGCCCTTTTCCGTGCCCGAGGCGAGAGGTATGCCGAAAATGCCGTCTCCGATGCGCGTAGGACGCGTATCCATGCCTTTTTCGCGTACGAAAACGCCCGTTTCTCCCGAGATGGTGCCCACCGTGCGGGTGCCGAGTGCGTCCGTGCAGGTGAGTTTTATATCGAATGCTGGCTCCGTCTGCACGTTGAGAGTGACCACGCCGTCCGAGGTTTCGGCCGTGAATCGCGGGAGAGGTGCTACGAATGCGGAGCCGTCCTCCGTTGGACGGAAAGATAAGGCGAAAAGCTCACTTTTCACATACTTCATCGGGGTGTCCGCGACTGAGAGCGTCACTTTTTTGTTGCGGAAAGTCGAATAAACGTCCACGTTTTCGCGTCTGACGCCGCGTGGAAGTAAGAATGCGGGCGGAGGGTCTCCCTCGCAAAGCGCCTTCCATATCTTTGCCGCCTGTTTTGTCGGATGTCCGCCGCCGAGTTCGGTCATATCGTCGCCGCCGTGCCATACCGCGAGCGTGTGGCGGGTGGTATAACTCACGCTCCACGCGTCGGAGTTTGCGGAGTCGCTTTTTTGCACCGTTCCCGTCTTGCCCGCGATGTCGAAGGGGAGCACGGAGAGGGAGCGCGCCGTACCGTCCCTCACCGTGTCTTTCAGACAGTCCGTGATGAGAGCCGACGTCTCCCGAGAGAAGACTTTTCGCGCGGTGATGTCTGCGGAGCGCACTTTTCTGCCGTCTTCAGAGATGCTCCTGACAAAGTGGGGTCTAACGAAATTCCCTTCGCGGGCAAAAGTTGCATAAGCTCCCGCAAGGGTCACGGGGTCCAACCCTTTTTCGGTGGCGCCCAGCGCGAGCGCCAGATTTTCGTCGTTTTGAGTGAGGGGGAGCCCCAGCGCGCTGCCGCACTTCACGGCGCGCTCCGCGCCGATGTAAGTCATCACTTTGACGGCTGCGGTGTTCATGGATCTTTTCAGGGCTTCGCGAGGGGTGGTGTCGCCGTAGTAGACGCCGCCGAAGTTTTCGGGCGAGTAGCCCCCGAAATCCGTCCTTTCGTCGCGCAGAGGGGTGGCGAGAGTGACTGCGCCCGTTTCCAGCGCGGGCGCATAGACGACGAGCGGTTTTAATGCAGAGCCGCCCTGTCTTGCGATCTTATAGCCGAGGGTGCTGTGGTAGGCGAGCACTTCTCCCGTGGCGTTGTCCACGAGAGCCGCAGCTCCCGCGACATCGTCTGCGGAGTAGTTCGCGCGGTCGGAATTTTCGCGCACCAGCACCTCCTGCGCCTCGGGATCGTATGCCGTCGAGATGACGAGCCCGGAGTTGCCCAGCATATATTCCGTGATGCCGAGCATATTGCAAGCCTCTTTTATCGCTTCCGCAACGTAACAGCGCGCGGGGTCGTCCGCGCTTTCGTCTCCCGCGAGCACTAGTTTTTCCCCCTTCGCCGCGTCGCGTTCGTCTTCGTCGATATATCCCTCTCTGCACATCACGTCGAGGACGTGATCTCGCCGCTCCCTCGCCTTTTCGATGTCGTTTTTTGGGGAGTACGCCGACGGATTTTTGAGTATTCCCGCAAGAGTTGCAGCCTCCGCCACGGTAAGCTCCTCGGGAGTTTTCCCGAAATAGACGCGGCTTGCGTCGCCTATGCCGTACGCTCCCGCACCGAAATAGATGACGGAAAGGTACATGGAGAGGATCTCGTCCTTGGAGAACTCCTTTTCTATCTTCATCGCTAGGGCTATCTCTTTGAGCTTGCGCGACAGAGTGCGCTCCGAGCTCAAATGTGTGTTTTTGACCAGCTGCTGCGTGATGGTGGAGCCGCCTTCCACGGTGCGTCCCGCCCTGATATTGTTGAAGACGGCGCGCAGTATGCCTCTCGGGTCGTAGCCGTGATGGGAATAGAACCGCCTGTCTTCGAGAGCGACAAAAGCCGCTCCCACGTGTTCGGGGAGGGAGCCCGGGGCGACGTAGTCGTCGGTGGCGTAGCCCATATCGTTGCCGTTGCGGTCGAGCACGACGGGGATGGCGGTGGCGGTGGGAAGGAGAGAGGGATCGAGCTCGACGCCCTCCGCCCACGAGCGGAACCACAAAAATCCGCCCAGCATCACGATGCCGCAGGCGGCGAACATGACGGCAAATGTCACCGCCGCGATCTTTGCCGCTTTTTTCCCTTTGCCGCGGGTTTTTGTCGCGACACGGTCATTTCCTCCCGAGCCCTTCCGCTCGGCGGACTTTCGCGCCGCCTTTTCCTCTCCGTTTTTCATCGCGATTATTATTGTGTTTTCGGCGTTTTTTATGTATAATGATTGGACACGGAAGGCGCGTATGCGCGCGTGCGTATTCGCACAAAGGAAGTAAGATGCTTTACAGGATCGTCACATACGGCTGTCAGATGAATGTCCACGAGTCCGAGAAGATAGCGGGACTGCTGGAAGGGATGGGCGCGGCAGCAGCAAAAGATGGAGAGAGGGCGGACATCGTCGTCTTCAACACCTGCTGCATACGCGACACCGCAGAAAGACGCGCTCTCGGCAACATCGGCGTCATCAAAGGGGAGAAGAGGAAAGACCCCTCTCTCATCATTGCCGTCTGCGGGTGTATGACCCAGCAGGAGGGCGCTGCGGAGACGATAAAGGAGCGCTATCCTTATGTTGACATCGTCCTCGGCACCCGCAATATATTCAGGCTTCCCGAAGAGATAAAGAGAGTGCAGGATGCCCGCGCGGCGATGAAAAAGCGCTCCGACAAGCGCTATCGCGCCTTTGACACGGAGTATGCGGAGGATTATCTCGCCCTCGACGAGGCGACCCCCGTCACCCGCACCAGCTTCCCCAACGCGTGGGTGAACATCATCTACGGATGCAACAATTTCTGCACCTACTGCATAGTGCCGTATGTGCGCGGAAGGGAGCTTTCCCGCCCCATGCCCGCCGTGCTCGACGAGGTGAAAAGAGTGGTGGACGAGGGGTATAAGGAGATCACCTTGCTCGGTCAGAACGTCAACTCCTACGGACACGATCTCTCGGGCGGTGAGAGTTTCGAGGCGCTTCTTCGCGCCATAGACCGCATCGACGGGAAATTCCGCGTGCGCTTTATGACCTCGCATCCAAAGGATCTCACCGACGGAGTCATCGCTGCGATGGCGGAGTCGGACAAGATATGCTCGAACATCCATCTGCCCGTGCAGTCGGGCTCGGACAAGGTGCTGCGCGACATGAACCGCCGCTACACCCGCGACAGATATTTTTCGCTGATAGAGAAACTTCGCGCCGCGATGCCCGACATCGGCATCACCACGGACGTCATGGTCGGCTTCCCGACCGAAACGGAGGATGACTTTGCCGACACGATGGATCTTGTGCGGAGAGTGCGCTTTTCAAACGCGTTCACCTTCATTTATTCGCCGCGCAAAGGCACTCCCGCAGCCTCTATGACGCAGATCCCGTACGCAGTCAAGCGCAGAAGGATAGGGGAACTTATCAAACTGCAAAATTCCGTGACAAAGGAATTGTCCGAAGACTACGTCGGCGGAGTTTACGAGGTGCTTGCCGAGGACGTCTCTCCCAAACACGAAGGTATGCTGTGCGGCAGGACGGAGAGCGGCAGGCTCGTCACCTTCCCGGGAGCCCCCGAAAGGATAGGCGAATTCGTGAAGGTGCGCATAAACGAGGCGCGTTCCGCCTCGCTTACAGGCACCACGGAGGATTGAATGGACATTGATGTAAACAGCCTTTCCCCAATGATGCGGAGATATTTCGCGATCAAAGCCCAATATCCCGACTGTCTTCTCTTTTTCAGGCTCGGAGACTTTTACGAGATGTTCTTCGAAGACGCCGAAAAGGCGTCCCGCGTCCTCGATCTCGTGCTCACGGGACGCGACTGCGGACTGAAAGACAGACGGGCTCCTATGTGCGGCGTGCCGTATCACGCGGTGGACAACTATATCCGCCGCCTCATCGACGCAGGCTTCCGCGTTGCTATATGCGAGCAGCTCTCCGACCCCGCCACCACCAAAGGAATGCTGGACCGCGATGTCGTGCGCGTCGTCACCCCGGGCACGGTGATGGAGGAGGATATTCTTGACGAAAAGTCCACCAACTATCTCGCTTCCGTCTGCCTTCAAGGGGAGGCGTTCGGGCTCGCGTGGACGGACATCAGCACGGGGGAGTTCTGCGTCTACGAATACGGCGGGAGCGATTGGGCGACCAAGCTCTCGGACGTGCTCTCATCGGTGCGGCCTTCCGAATTCGTGTGCGACGAGGATTTCGAGTCGGCATGGCGGAACGTGCCTTATTTTTCCTCTTCGGACGCAAGACCCCGCTGTTGGCAGGGCTATGCCTACAACTTCCGCACTGCGGAAAAGAAACTTTGCGACGCCCTCGGCGTGGTGACGCTTGCGGCATTCGGATGCGCCGACAAGAAACTTGCCGTGTCCGCTGCGGGCGGGCTGCTTGAATATCTCACACAGACGCAGAAGCGCACTCTTGCGCAGATCAACGGCATCACTTATCTCAACGACGACACATTCATGTTGCTGGACGCGGCGACCAGACGCAACCTCGAGCTCACCGCCCGCGCCCGCGACGGCAAAAAGACGGGATCGTTGCTGGGGGTGCTTGACCGCACCCGCACCGCGATGGGCGCGCGCACGCTGCGCGCGTGGCTGGAGCGTCCTCTGCGGGACGAAAAGGCGATAAATGCCCGTTTGAGTGCGGTGGAAACGCTGGTGGGCGCAAGGGAGGCGAGGGACAAGATCGCACAGCTTCTCGGCGACGTGAGAGACCTCGAACGTCTTGCGGGAAGGCTGGCTTACGGCTCGGCATCGCCCTCGACCTTGCTTTCGATCTCCGACACGCTCAATGTGCTTCCCGCCCTCAAAAAGGAGCTGGGGACACTGAAAGACCCGCTCATCAAACGTATCACTGCGGACATCGACCCGTTGCCCGACGTCGCCTCCGTCCTGAATGCGGCGCTCGAGAGGGCGGAACGCAAGCTTGATAAGGACGCTGCGGGTGCGCACGTCGTGGCGCGCGGTTACGACGAAACGCTGGACTCTCTGCGCGACGTGAAGAGCACGGCACAGACTTGGCTCAAAAACCTCGAACAGCGCGAGCGCGAATCCACGGGGATACGCAATCTGCACGTCGGGTTCAACAAGGTGTTCGGCTATTACATCGAAGTCACCAATTCCTTCCTCGACAAGGTGCCGTACCGCTATCAGCGCAAACAAACGCTGGTGGGCGCAGAGCGTTTCATCACCGACGAGCTCAAAGAGCTCGAGACCCGCATACTCACCGCGGGCGACGAAGCGGCGGCGCTGGAAAACAAGATCGTCGAGGAACTGAAAGCCATGACGCTTGCAAAACTCGTCGAACTGCAACGCACCGCAAGAGCGCTTGCCGCTCTCGACGTTCTGCAGTCGTTTGCCGCGGTCGCAGTGCGAGGAAATTACGTGCGTCCCGTGATCGGCAAAAAGGTGAAAGCCATAGATATAAAGGAGGGCAGACATCCCGTCGTCGAGACCTTGATGGAACACGGAGCATACGTCCCCAACGACACTTTGCTGGACGGCGATGAGAACCGCACCATCATCCTGACCGGTCCGAATATGGCGGGGAAAAGCACTTATATGCGACAGGTCGCGCTCATTACGCTCATGGCGCACATCGGCTGCTTCGTCCCTGCAAAGAGCGCGGAGATAACCCTCACGGACAGGATATTCACGCGCATCGGCGCAAGCGACGACCTCTCGGGCGGGCAGTCCACTTTCATGGTGGAGATGATCGAAGTCGCCACCATACTCAACTACGCCACGTCCTCGTCGCTGCTCGTGCTGGACGAGATAGGGCGAGGCACTTCCACCTACGACGGGTTGAGCATCGCGTGGGCGGTGCTGGAATACATCACGTCCGAGATCCGCGCGAAGACCCTTTTTGCGACGCATTTCCACGAGCTCACCGATGCGGAGAGTTTCGGCGGCGTCAAAAATTACAGAGTGCTTGTCGGCGAAGCGCAGGATAAGATCGTCTTCCTGCACAAGATCGCGCGAGGCAGCGCGTCGCAGAGTTTCGGCGTGGAAGTCGCCTCGCTTGCCGGCGTCAAAAAGTGCGTCATCGAGCGCGCGGGACGCATAATGCGGGAGCTGGAACGCAGGGCGGAAGGTCGCGATTCCAACAGTATGTTGCTCGCCTCCGGCGGCAGCGGAAGACAGGTGCAGCAGACCAGCCTCTTCGACCGCGAAGAGTCTGAAGTGGAAAAGGAACTCAAAGATATAGACCCCGAGAACCTCACGCCCTTGCAGGCGCTCACCGTTCTCAACGATCTGAAAAAGAAATTGAGAGACTGATATGGGCAGGATAAACATTCTTCAACCCGGCGTATTCAACATGATCTCCGCGGGAGAGGTGGTGGAGCGTCCCGCGTCCGTCGTAAAGGAGCTGGTGGAAAACAGCATCGACGCGGGCGCCACCGACATCTCCGTCACCGTGGCGGAGGGCGGCACGCGGCTCATCAGAGTCAGCGACAACGGCACGGGCATATTGAAAGAGGATATGCGCACGGCGTTCCTGCCGCACGCCACCAGCAAACTCGCCGAGATAAGCGACCTCGACACCATCGCTACGCTCGGCTTCCGCGGCGAAGCGCTTGCCAGCATAGCGTCGGTGAGCCGAGTGACCATGGTCTCGCACGCGGACGGCGCCGAGACGGGCTGCAAGATAGTCCTCGAGGCGGGGAAAGTGACCGAAGAGAGCGCGGACAGCAGGGCAAAAGGCACCTCCGTCACCGTCGAAGACCTCTTTTTCAACACGCCCGCCCGCCTGAAATTTCTCAAAAAAGCGTCTACGGAGCTCGGATATATCGCCGACACCGTGGAAAAGATAGTGCTTGCAAATCCATCACTCCGCATCACGCTCGAGAGCGAGAAAGGCGTGGTGCTCGAGCACGCGGGAGGCGATCTTCGCGACGCGATCGCATCCGTTTATCCCAACCTCGACATATCAAGATTCATCGCCGTGGACAGGACTGCGTCCTCGGGCGTCAGAGTCACGGGATATATCTCCGAAGTGGACTATACCTCGCCCACGCGCTCCCGTCAGACCGTCATCGTCAACGGAAGAGTCGTAAGCTCCGACACAGTTTCTGCTGCCGTGGACAAGGCGTATGCGGACTTTCTCGTCAAGCGCACATATCCGATGTACGTGCTGGACGTCGTCGTCCCGTTCGAGGAAGTGGACGTCAACGTGCATCCCGCCAAGTCCGAAGTGCGTTTCCGCAACAAAAACGCGGTGTTCGGCGCGGTTTTCAGGGCTGTGGACGAAGCGTTGAAAGGCGCTTTTTGCGAGACGGAACACGGTTTTGCGCCTCGCCAAGCGGCATCCGACGCGGCTTTTCCCGCATATGAACAACAAGCTCTCGACACCGCCGCATTGTACGCTCCCCAAGGCACTTATTCGCCGTACGGCGAGGTGGACACGGCGGCGCCCGCAGGCGGCATTTCGCGTGCCGATGAGCCCTTCGATCTGTCTTCGCTGCGCGGTTTCGGCGGCGTATCGCACACGCCCGTCATCCGCCGCAACAACGTCGCTCAAAACGCCGTCGGTGCCTATTCGGACGAGCTTTCTCGCGGTCTCGCTGCCGAAGATAGATACATGTTCGTTTTTTCGGAAACCGATGATGAGGATTTAGCGAATAGTTTGAACAACAGGTTTCGCCTCTTCGACGGCGCTGTCGTCGGACAGGTCTTCGACACCTATCTCATCGTCGAACGCGCGAACGTCGTTTACGTCATCGATCAGCACGCCGCGCACGAACGCATACTTTTCGACAAGCTTTCGGCGTCGCTGTCCTCCGAATATTCGCAAACGCTGCTCATCCCGCACAAACTGCGTCTTTCGGGTGCGGAAGGGGAATATTTCGAGAAGATGATGCCTGTGCTCAACGGGATGGGCTTCTCCATTGAAAAGAACGCGGGCAATTTCATCGTCTACGCCGTGCCGGAGCCCGTCGTCCGCATGGACTTCAACCGCTTTCTTGCGGAGCTCTTCTCGCATATGCTCGACGACGGCGAGCTAAAACTCGCAGATCTCGTCAAAGAAGTCGTGTGCCGCGACGCGTGCCGCGCGGCGATCAAAGGCGGCGAGCATCTGACGAAACGCCAGATCGAGTTCGTCCTTTCAAACCTCATCGACAAGAATGGTGATCTGCCGCAGAAATGCCCGCACGGCAGACCCGCCGTGGTCGCGCTCACCAAGCGCGACTTCGAAAAGATGTTTTTGAGGATCGTATGACGCGCGGTGTTTTGGACGGAAACCCGTTTGCCGCACCTTCTGCGGTGTTCGTCATGGGACCTACCGCGTCCGGCAAGTCCGCTTTTGCCGTAGAGCTAGCGCGTGAGATAGGCGGCGCCGTCATCTCCGTGGACAGTATGCAGATCTACCGCGGTCTCGACATCGGCACCGCAAAAGAAAGCGCGAGCGTGCGCGCGGAAGTGCCTCACGCGATGATAGACGTCGCGGATCCCGACGAGGAATATTCCGTGGCGCGCTTCAGAGATGAGGCGACCGAAGCGGGCAAAAAAGCGCAGGAAAACGGCCTTATCCCCATATTTGCGGGAGGCACGGGGCTTTACTTTGAAAGTCTGTTCTATCCGTTGAGTTTCGGCGGCACCGACAAGGACGCGAAACTTCGCGGCGAACTCGAGGCGGAGGCGGAACGCGACGGAGCGCACGTCTTGCACGCGCGCCTTGCCACTCTCGATCCCGCAAGCGCGGCGCGCCTGCATCCCAATGACACCAAACGCGTGATACGTGCGCTGGAAGTCGCGCTTTTGTCCGAAAACAAGGTGTCCGATGCGGAAAAACGCGTCGAACCCGACGTGATCGCCGTGAAATTCGAGCCCTCGGACAGAAAAAAGCTGTATGAACGCATAAATGCCCGCGTGGACGAGATGTTCGCAGCGGGTCTGGTGGACGAGATAGCGGCGTTGCGACCTTCCCGCGAGTGGCAAAGTATGCAGGCGATCGGCTATAAGGAATTCATGCCATATCTTTCAGATGGACGTTTTCCGCCGTCACCCGATGCGCTTCGGGACATCGCAGAGCTTATCAAGAAGCACACCCGCAATTACGCGAAACGTCAGCTGACTTGGTTCAGAAGATACGCCTTTGCAAAGAGCTTCGACACCTGCGACTTCGAAGGCGCAGCATCCTACATCCGCTCCCGTCTTTGACCCACCGCCGAAGACGAAAAAATATAGGGATAAAAACCGAAAGCATTATAAAAAAAAGCAAAATCAAGAATACTTCGAGAGTCTATGAAAAGAGAAAAAGCCGAAAAACTTGTCAACGAATGCATCGCGGAGCTTGCTCCGGAGTTCGCACACATAGCCGAAAACGCCCTTTTCAATCAGGAAAAGGTGCTTAACGCGTTCAGGAAAAATGCCGTTCAGGCGCGTCATTTTACGGGAAGTACGGGTTACGGCTACGACGATGCCGGCAGAGATACGCTGTCGCAGGTGTTCGCGGATGCCCTCGGCGCAGAAAGCGCCGTAGTTTCGCCCATGATCACTGCGGGGACACAGGCGCTCACGCTCATGCTGTTCGGCGTCCTGCGCCCGGGCGACCTTTTGGTTTCGGTGTCCGGCAAGCCGTACGACACTTTGACGGACGTCATCTCGGGGGAAAACTGCGGGTCTTTGAAAGAATTCGGCGTGGATTTTGAGGTGATAGACCTGAAATTTGACGGTCTTACCCCCGTGTTTGATTACGAAAGCATCGAAAAAACGTTGAAAAAACGCACTGTAAAGGCGATATTCGCAGGTCGGAGCCGCGGTTATGAGTGGCGTAGCGCGTTGAGCGTCGCCGCCATCGGCGAGATGATCGCGTTTGTCAAAAAAATAAGCCCGAACACCTTGGTTTTGGTGGACAATTGTTACGGCGAGTTTGTCGAGAAGACGGAGCCCACGGCGGTGGGCGCCGACCTCATCGCGGGATCGCTCATCAAAAATATCGGCGGAGGCATCGCGCCTACGGGCGGCTATATCGCGGGCAAAAAAGAGCTTGTGGAGCTTGTCGGCAAGCGGTTTACCGCGCCGTCGTTGGGCACCGAAGTAGGCTCTTACGAAGGCGGCTATTCTCGTTTTTATCAAGGGCTGTTCCTCGCGCCGCAAGTCACCGAAAACGCACTGAAAAGTGCATTTTTGTTCGCCAAAGCCTACGAAAAACTCGGGTTTGATACGCTGCCGAAAGCCGGGATGCCGGCGTACGACATCGTCACGAGCATACATATGGATTCGGCAAAACAGCTTACCGATTTCTGCGAGGCGATCCAGAGCGTTTCGCCGGTGGACAGCAATGTGATCCCGGTGCCGTGGGCGATGCCGGGCTATCAACACGATGTCATCATGGCGGCAGGCGCCTTCGTGCAAGGCTCGTCCATCGAGCTCAGCGCCGACGCGCCCATCAAGGAGCCGTACATCGTCTATGTGCAAGGCGCCTTGACATTCGAACACGCGTGCATAGCGGTCCGGGAGACTTTGCAGCGAGTGATAGCCGACTAAATAAAGTTAATCATCATTAAACGCGCTGCGGGCTGCAAAACACATCAAACGACCTGTCGCAAACACGACCATATACCTCCGCAGTGCACGAATATAAGTCGGAAAACCGCCGCGCAGCGCAGGAAAACGCAGCAGATCGACACCCGAATAAAGCGGCTCATCGGCGGCAGCGTGTTCGTCAAGCCGAATGGTCGTATGTGTTTGCCGCATAGCGCCGTGTAAAAAGGGATCACATGATTTGTAGCAAAACAACGGGATAATACGGCTTGTTACAAGATGCATCGCATGACTCATAGTAAAACCAGGTCATTTTATTCGGTCGCAAAACGGATCAAACAATCAAACAATTCATCATAAAACGGATCACGTCGTTTATCGCTGAATAACTTCAAATTTTCCGAAACCCACCTAAAAAGCGGCTTTTTGCGCTTTCTATTCGCAAAAGCTGTGTTTTGCGAATAGTATCCCGCCCTCTCTGCCCTCAAATTTTTTGAAAATTTTCAAAAATTTTTCGGGATAAAGTGTCCGAAATGTCCTCACCGAGTGTTTCAATCGACCTCGCAAAACGCTTGATTTTATCGTCGCGGAGTATAAAAATCGTCCTCAATGTTCCTGGCGGAGTATTATGAAATCTTCCGTTTCTTTATACACCGTCATGCCGGTGCAGCGTTCCTCGATCTGCTCTGCGGAAAGGTTCAGCACCTCTTTCGTCTTCGTCTTAAGTATCGAGTAAACATATAATCAAGGCATCAACCACCCGATAATGCTGTCGAGAGCTTTCTAATTATAATATATCATCATAAAATTAACACATTGTATTGACAATGTATATATTTTGCACTACATTGTATATGATAATACAGGAGGCGCGTTATGCTTAAAGAGAAGGAAACAACAACCGTCAGCATCCGCATTGACAAAGATCTTAAAGCGAAGTCTGAACGTCTTTTTGACGAATTGGGCCTTAACATCAGCTCCGCATTTACGATTTTTCTCAAACAATCCGTGAGAGAAAACGGACTTCCTTTTGCCGTAAACCTCAATGTCCCTAACGCCACTACTCTCAAAGCCATGGAGGAAGCGAGTCGCATAAGCCGCGATACTTCCGCAAAGACTTATGCAAGTTTTGAAGATGTCGTTAAGGAGCTTGATGATTGATGTGTACACGCTGAAAATCACCAGCGCTTTCAAAAAAGATCTTAAAACATTGCTAAAACAAGGCAAAGATCTGAACAAGCTGAACAGCGTTGTAAACAAACTTGCGGCAGGCGAAGAACTGCCCGAAAAATACCGCGATCACAAGCTATCGGGGAACTACGACGACTTTCACGAATGTCACATAGAGCCTGATTGGCGTTGATATATCTGCTTGAAGAGTCGGTGCTTACGCTGACACTCACCAGAACAGGCAGTCACTCGGATCTCTTCCGATAAGTAGCACAAGCCCATAAGTAGCACGAGCCTCGCCGAAAGATGGGGTTTATTCTTTGATCATACACTGCTCTATTTGTCCATGAACGAAAAGGTCACGGAAGTTCCTACCGTGGATTTTTTGACCTAGCCGTCGGATGGAAGTCAGTCGTTGTCGGTGTCTGCGGGGTGCAAGTCGGAGGGAGAGACCGGTTTTTGCTCGTTTTTTGACTCTGGGGTCGAGTCGGTCTGCCCTTCTTCGGTGGCATCCGATCCCGTGAATGCGGCAGGTTCACCGCATGGTATCGCCCGAATGGCGGGCTCGGCTTCGGAAGAGGTGTTTCCGCGACCCGCTCCGGCGCGAAGGCGGGTGACGGCGCGCATGACGAGATTTTCTATTCCCTTTCCTACAAGGTTTGCGAGCGGGTCTATGACGTACTTTTCCGCAGTGGCTTTGTAGACGAGCGCGATGAGGGTGCTGCCAACAAAGAATATCGCCGCAAGCACCAATATCGCGGGAAGGAGCGCGTCCGCACCGAATTTGCCTATGGCGTAGTCAAAATACTCCCCTTGCAGATATTTCACGAAGAGGTTGTTGCGGTGGATGATGTAGACAAGCATGGAAAGCGCGCCCAGACGATTGATAGGCTTTGAGACGAAATTCCTGCGGTTTGCAAGGCTGAAAGCCGAGATGCCGAAAGCGAGCATAACGGGGTTGTTGACGTGCACCCATTTGTGCAGTTCGCCCTGCAAGGTGCCCGCCTCGAGCCCGATGTAGTTCATGGCGATGCGCATGGCGAGGTACAGCGCCGCACTCACCGCAAGCATCACGGCGTTTGCCTTGAAGGACGAGGTGAATCTTGCCCCGTATAGTTTGAGCCATGCGACGATGAAATAGATGGCGACAAAGACGAGGATGCGCAGCACTCCGAGCCGAACTCCCGCGCCCCAGATGACGCCGAAACACATTATGCCTAGCAGCAGCGCCGCGATGCCATAAGAGTTGACCCTACTGTTTGACCCTGTCCCATACCGCAATCGTACCATCGCGCGCGCATAGAACGCTGCCCATAAACTTTTGTTGATGTCGGCTATTCGGGACTGCGGCTTTACAATCCGCGCCCTCCGCGTTATAATGATTTCGATGGGTTTAGGAAACAGGATAAAGGAGCTCCGCATCATGAGCGCTCTCACCCAAGCGGAGCTTGCCGAAAAAGTTGGAGTGGATCCGAGCGCGGTCTCTCTGTGGGAAAACGACGTCAACGAACCGAAGGCGAGTTATATCGTGCGGCTCGCGCTTGTTTTCGACGTGTCGTCCGACTATCTTCTGGGCATAGAGGACGAGGCGGGAGTGCGAATGGACAGCCGCGATCTGCGCTGAAGCGTCTTTAGGCGGGTCACACCGCGATCGGGATTAAAAGAAAAGCAACATATTAAAAGAAAAGCCACGCTGTCGCGTGGCGTTTTTCGCGTCTGTTCGGTTATTTGCGGTTCATTTGCCGCTTGCGGTAAGCCAGATGTCCCGCATCGCGGCGGCGTCCTCCGCCTGTGTGCCCGCAGACTCCGAGAGCACGTGCGGGGTCAGTCCGTACTTCACGATGACTTCGGCGAAAGGTTCGAACTCGGGGCCGTAGACGTCGTCGGCGAAAGTGAGATGTCTGATCTCCCCTTTCGCGCCGTACTGTATCTTGGAAAAGTGCACCTGCATACCCTTCGTCTTTTTCTCCCCCACGGTGTCCATCAGCTTTTTGACGATGAGCTCGAAGTCGGACGCGGCTTTGAGAGAGCCGCCGTAGAGCGCGTTGATGTGCCCGAAATCGACGCAGGGATAGACGTTGTCACCCAGCGTGCACAGCTCGGCGACCTCTTCCACGGTGCCTAGCTGCGCCTGTTTGCCCATGGTCTCCGGACATAGGATGAGGTCGGAATAGGCGGGTTCTTCCGCCACGAGCTCGAGGGTGCGGGCGAACATCTCCTTTGTGCGCGCGAATGCCGCCGCGCGCTCGTCTTTCCCCTGCGCACCTGCGTGGAAGACGCAGCGCTCTCCGCCGAAGCATTTCAGGATCTTGAGGGAAGACAGGATATAATTTACGGAATTTTGCGCTTTTTCGGGTTCGGGAGAGGCAAAATTGATGAAATAAGGCGCGTGGACGCTCATTTCGATGCCGAACTCCGCGCACTTTTCGCCGATGGCAGTTGCGGTGGCGGACGAGACGTGCACCCCTCTTCCGAAGGAATACTCGAATATATCCAGCCCTCGTGCCGCGATCCATGCGGGCATATCGGAGGTGGAAGTGTGCCCTTCCGCCGCATAACTTTCGGAGTGCCCGGAGGGTCCGAAAAGCGGGCGTATGCCTGAAAACCTGTTTCTGTTCATTGGTATTCCTCCGCAAAAAGTGCTCTTATGTTCTCTTTATCGCGCCCCAGCTGTGCTGCAAGCGCCTCCGCCGAGCCGAAATCTTCTATGCCGCGCAGGCGCTTGAAGAATGCGAGCTTGACGTCTCTTCCGTAGATGTCGCCGCAAAAATCCAGAATGAACGTCTCCACGGACGGCGCGGTGTCGCCGAAGGTGGGTTTTGAGCCTATATTGGTGCCTCCGAGATATGTCTGCCCGTCCACGGTGAGTTTCGTGGCATAGACGCCGGGCGCGGGATACAGCCTCGTTTCGTCATAGGGGATGTTCGCCGTCGGATAGCCGAAGGAGCTTCCTCTGCCATGGGCGTGCGACACTTTGCCCAACACGAAATAAGGCTCCGAGAGCATGGCGTTCGCGGCGGATATATCGCCTGCGGCAAGCGCCTCTTTCACTCGTGTGGAGGATATCTTTTCCCCGTCCGATTTGAGGACTGGCACGACATCGCAGCGTATGCCGCGCGCCGCGGCGTAAGCGGCAAGGGTCCCCGCGTTGCCCGAGGCATGTGCGCCGTAGGTGTAATCCTCGCCGCAGACCAGAGCTTTGACGTCCAGAGTGTCGGTGAGAATACGGCAAAACTCTTCTGCGGAAAGCTCCGAAAACGCGGCATCGAAAGGCGCGTGCACCACAAGATCCGCACCGAGGTCGTCAAGCGCCGCCACGCGCTCGCGGAAGGTGTATATGCGTTTCTTTTTGCCGAGCAATGCGCCGGGGTCGTTAGAGAAGGTGAAAACGGCGCACTCCCCGCCGCAAGCGGCAGCCTCTTCGAGCGCGCGCGAGATCACGGCGGCGTGTCCCAGATGCACGCAGTCGAAAAAGCCGAGCGCCAGCGTCACGGGCGCGGCGTATCTTTCGCCGAATCTCAAGTCTTTCATAGTCTGATGGTCAGTCGCGTGCCGCGCGCGGAGGCGGTGCCGATGCCGAGCAGAGCCCCCGACGGGTCTTTTACTATGGCGCGCTCGCCCTTGTTGAGAGAGGTTTCAACGGGGACGCCGTTGAGGATGCGACGCGCCTCGTCGGATGTCAAAAACACCGTTTGTATACCTTCAAGCGCCGTTTCGACGGGAAGAACGTACGTTTCCGGCGAAGCCTTGAATTGCTCGACGGTGACGGCGTCTTCGATGCGGAAGGCTCCGGAGCGCGTCCTCGTGAGTGCGCTCATGTATGCGCAGGTGCCGAGGGCGTCCGCGATATCGCGTGCGAGGGAGCGGATGTAGGTGCCTCCGCCGCACTCGATGTCGAATGTGAAAGTGTCCCCTTCCGCTTGCGTGAGAGAGAGCGAATAGACGCTCACCGTCTTGGGCGCAAGTTCCACCGTTTCACCGCTTCGGGCATAGGAATAGGCGCGCCTTCCTCCGACGGATTTTGCGGAATATGCGGGAGGGGTCTGCTCGATGTCGCCGATGAAGCGCGCCAGCACCTCTTGCATTTCTTCGGCATCGGGGACGCGACCCTTTTCGTCTAGGAACGCGCCGCCCGCGTCCAAAGTGTCCGTCGTCTTGCCGAAGGTGAAACGCGCGGTGTAACGCTTCCTCTTGAACGCAAGCAGCTCAAAGAGCGCGGTCGCCTTCCCTAGAGCTATGGGCAGCACTCCCCGCGCAAGAGGGTCGAGGGTGCCGAGGTGCCCCGTCTTTTGGCGTCCGCCTATCCTGCGGGACAAAACGCCGCGCACGATGCACACGGCGTCGGATGATGTCATGTCGGTGGGTTTGTTGAGGTTGACGAACCCTGTCAGCGAATCGGGCGAAGAGTGGCGTGCCATCACATTCTGTCCCGCGCGGCTTTAAGGAGCTTGTCGATGACATCCTCGTAAAAGCCGTTCATCCTGCATCCGGCGGCGCGGGAGTGACCGCCCCCTCCGAATGCGTAAGCGATGTCGCTTGCATCCGCTCTTTCCTTGGTGCGGACGCTCACTTTGAAATTCTTGTCGGCGACCTCGGAGACCGCGAACGCCACTTCCACTCCGTCCACGTCGATGGCAGAGGCTATCATCCCCTCCGTGTCGGCGGGAGACGTCGAAGTCGCCTCGAAGTCCGAGCGCATGAACGTGAGGACCGCGATGGCGCCGTCGTCATAGAATTTGCAACGGGAAAGCACACGGTTTTTGAGTGCGAACACGTTGGGAGTGAGTCTGCGATGGACGCGGTAGATGATGTCTGCGGCGTCGATGTCGTATGCCATGAGCCGTCTTGCGATGTCGTGGGTGCGCGCCGTGGTGGACGGATATTGGAAACAACCCGAGTCCGCAACGATGCCCGCAAAAAGCAGGGCTGCGACCCTGTCGTCGATGAGCCCCATGCCGTCAAGCAGCAGGAAGACGATCTCCGCACAGGCGGAGGCGTCCGCTTCGACGTAGTCGAACTGCGCGAAATTCTCGTGCGATTTGTGGTGATCGACAGCCGCTCGGCGCTTTGCCGAAAGGAAGCACTTCCCCGCGCCGCCCAGACGCGAAAGATCGCTGCTGTCCACCGCGAACGCGAGCTCGTGCGCCCGCTTATCGGGAAGCGTGAAACTCTCCGCTCCTTCCATGAAGGCGTACTTTTCGGGCACGGGAGAGTCGCACACGGGGATCGCCGTTTTGCCGGCATTGTTCAGCGCTCTGCACACGGCAAGGGCGCACGCGATGGTGTCGCCGTCGGGATTGGTGTGACAGAAGACGGCGATGTCCTTCGCGCTACTTAACATATCGGCGATCTTTTGCAGCTTGTCGTTCATTTTTCCTTTGCGGTGTCCCCTGCGTCTTCCGCGGGGATGTCGATGGTCTTCAGGATGCTGTCGATATGCATACCGTAGTCCACGCTGGTGTCGAGGACGAAGTTGAGCTCCGGAAGCAGCCTTATCTCCACCAGCTCTTTCAAGCGGTTGCGGATGAAAGTGCGGGAGCGTTTCAGCGTTTCTATGGCGCCCGCCCTCTCATCTTCGGAGGCTGCATAGACCGAGACGTACACTTTCGCGAATTTGAGATCGGGCGTCGTGGAGACTTTTGTCACGCTCACGATGCCCGACCCGAGGCGGGGATCCTTGAGGTCATGCGAGATGACGGCGGCGATCTGCCGCTGCAGCTCGGAATTGACGCGTTCGATCCTAATCTTCATTGATCTGCTCCATTACGAAGGCTTCGATGACGTCGCCCACTTTGATGTCCTGATAGTTCAGGAGCATGATGCCGCAGTCGAAGTTCTTCGCCATTTCTTTGACGTCGTCCTTGCCGTGACGGAGGGAAGCGATCTCCGAGGTGATCTGCACCGCACCGCCGCGCAGCAGCCTTGCTTTCGCGCCGCGCACGATCTTGCCGTCCGTGACATGGCAGCCCGCGATGATGCCGACTCCCGTGATCTTGAACAGCTCTCTGACCTCGGCGCTGCCCAGCACGTTCTCGCGGAACTTGGGCTCCAAGAGACCCTTGACCGCCTTTTCGATGTCCTCGATGGCGTTGTAGATGATGTCGTAGAAGCGGATGTCGATGTGCTTTTGAGCGGCAAGCGCTTTGGCATTTGCGTCGGGACGCACGTTGAAGCCGATGATGATGGCTTTCGCGGTGTCCGCAAGCGTGACGTCGCTCTCCTTGATGGCGCCGACTGCCCCGTGGATGATGTCGATGTCCACTTCCTCGTTGCCGAGTTTGGAAAGGGACTGCTTGACCGCCTCGAGGGAGCCTTGGACGTCCGCTTTGATGATGAGCTTGACGGACTTGAGCTCGCCCTTCTTGATCTTGTCGAAGAGGTCGTTGAGGGAGACGGAGCCGGAGTCGTCGGAGGATGCCGCGAGTTTCAGGCGACGTTCCTCTGCAAGCTCTCTTGCGAACTTCTCGTCCGCGACGACGTCGATGATGTCGCCGGCTTCGGGCACTTCGTCCCAACCCGTGACGGACACGGGGGTGGAGGGACCTGCCTTTTTGACCTTTCTGCCCTTGTCGTCCACCATAGCCCTGATCTTGCCGGTGGAAGTGCCTGCAACGACGTTGTCGCCTATGCGCAGCGTGCCCGTCTGCACGAGTATTGTCGCCACTTTGCCCACGCCTTTGTCGAGGCGGGCTTCGATGATGGTGCCGCGTGCGGGACGGTCGGGATTGGCTTTGAGCTCTCTTATCTCCGCCATGATGAGGATGTTTTCCAAGAGGCTTTCCACGCCCTCGCCCGTCTTTGCAGAGACGCGGACGACGGGGGTCTCGCCGCCCCATTCTTCGGGCAGCAGATCATAGTTGGTGAGCTGTTGCAGCACCTGATCGGGATTGGCGCCCTGCTTGTCTATCTTGTTGATAGCGACGATGATGGGCACTTCCGCCTGTTTTGCGTGGTTGATCGCCTCGATGGTCTGCGGCATTATGCCGTCGTCGGCGGCGACCACCAGCACGGCGATGTCGGTGACCTGCGCGCCGCGCGCTCTCATGGACGTGAACGCCTCGTGACCGGGAGTGTCCAAGAAAGTGATGGGCGAGCCTTTCAAGGAGACGGTGTACGCGCCGATGTGCTGCGTTATGCCGCCCGCTTCGCCGCCCGCGACGTTCGCCTTGCGGATGTAGTCGAGAAGGGACGTCTTGCCGTGGTCGACGTGACCCATGATGGTGACCACGGGAGGACGGGGTTTGAGTTTCGCGGTGTCTTCGTCGTCGATGACGAGTTTCGCGGAAAGAGTGTCCTCGAAAGTGACCTCGGGCTTGAGTTCGAGAGTGATGGGACGCCCTTTTGTGATCTCGCCGATGACGAGTTCCGCAGTGGCGAAGTCCACGCTCTCGTTGATGGTCTTGATGATGCCCAGCATGAACAGGGTCTTGATTATCTCCGCTCCCGCTATGCCCGTCTTTTCGCTGAGGACTTTGATGGGCACGGGATCGCTGGTGATGACGGCGTGGTCGATGACCGTCACCTGACCGCCGCCGGAGGACTTGGAACGCGCCTTGAACACGCGCACTCTGGTCTCTTCGTCATCAAGCGCCATCTTGGTGTCGTCGACGATGTAACCCTTCTTCATCAGATCGCGTTTGCTGAGTTTGCCGCGATCGTCACTGCGCTGCACAGAGGTCTTGCCGCCGTTCTTGCCCTTCTGATTGGAGGACTTGCCCGCAGGTATATTGGCGGGAGGCATCACGCTGCCCGTTCTCATAGCGCCCTGACCGAAGGGACGAGTGCCCGTCTGGGGTCTGTCACCCTGCGGACGCGGCGATCTGCCGCCCGAATAGCCGCCCTCGAAGACGCGGGTCTTTATGGACCCCTGCGACTTGGGTGCGGGAGTGGGCGGGACGTATATCCTTCTCACCTGACCGTCGGGGAGGATCTCCTCCTTGACAGAGGGATTGGAGGTGGGGAGGATCTTACGCTCCTGCTTTTCGGGAGCTTTCGCGGTTTCCTTTGCCTTTTTTTGCTCCTTCTTTTCCTCTGCCTTGACCTCGGGAGCGGGTTCCGCGACGGGTCCCGCTTCCTTTTCGGGTGCGGGCTCGGGTGCGGGCGCCTCTTTTTCGGAAGGTGCCTGCGCGGCGGCTTTCTCTGCCTCTTCCGCCTCGCGCTCTTCCGCTTTTACCTCGGGAGCGGGCTCCGCGACGGGCTCCGCTTCCTTTTCGGGTGCGGGCTCGGGTGCGGGTGCCTCTTTTTCGGAAGGTACCTGTGCGGCGGCTTTCTCCGCCTCTTCAGCAAGACGCTCCTCTTCCAGCCTCTTTGCTTCTTCCTGCGCAACGAGAACGGCGCGGCGGCTCCTGACCGTCGCGATGAGGGCGTCGGCTTTGGCGCGTTCCTCCGCGATGCGGGAGATCAGCTCCGCGAGCTTTCCCGACTTGTAAGCGCCGATCTGTTTGACGGCGTCTTGGGTGATTTCCTTTTTCGTTTCGCTCATAGCTACCTCGTAAGGTTTATGATCGCCGCGGCGAGGGATGCGTCGGTGACGGCGATCGCTTTGACGTTGTCGCGATGCGTTGCTTCGGGGAGGTCTTCCACCTCGATGTAAGGCACCGCGGCGCATTTTCTTTTCAGCTCTGCCCTGAACTTCTCGGGAGCGGCGGCGTCCGCCAGCACCACGAGCGGTTTTGCGCGCTTTTCGGTGATGCGCTCCGCACCGTACAGCACGGAGCCCTTCCTTTGCGCGAAGCCGATGTAAGGGGCGATGTCAGATGCGTGCATAAAGCTCCTTTGCGACCTCTTCGGGGACGGCGCATTTCAGCGCGGCGTTGATAGCCCTCTTTTTAAGAGCGAGATCCACGCACGCTTTGGTGGGGTGTATCCACACGCCTCTGCCCTCGGCTCTTCCGGTGTCGTCCACGAATATCCTGCCGTCGCGCGATCTGCACACGCGGATGAGCTCGGACTTCGGAGCGTGTTCGCGGCAAGCCGCGCATTTGCGGATGCAGGGCGCGTTACTCGGCATCCGTGCTCTCTTCCGCGGGCATCTCTTTCATGATGGCGGAATAGGGCTTGACGTCTATCTTCCAGCCGGTGAGTTTTGCCGCAAGGCGGGCGTTTTGCCCGTTTCTGCCGATGGCGAGACTGAGTTTCTCGTCGGGGACGACCACGCGGGCGGTCTTGTCCTCTTCGTTGATGGAGACCATGAGCACCTGCGCGGGGCTCAACGCTCTCGCGATATACTCTATGGCGTCGGAGCACCACTCGATGACGTCCACTTTTTCGCCGCCGAGCTCGCCGACCACCGCGTTGACGCGCACGCCCTTGTTGCCTATGCAGGAACCGACGGCGTCCACGTTGGGATCTTCGGAATAGACCGCGAGTTTGGTGCGGAAGCCACCCTCTCTCACGATGCCCACGATCTTGACAAGACCCGCCTTGATCTCGGGCACTTCCAGCTCAAACAGCCTCTTGACAAAGCCTGCGGAGCTTCTGGACACCATCACCTGCGGGCCGTTCCTGCCCTCGCGGATCTTCTTGATGTACACCTTGATGACGTCGCCGACGTTGTAGGTCTCGGTGGGGATCTGGTCGCTCTGCGCCATGACGCCCTCCATCTGCGAGCCGCTTATCTCGACATAGACTGTGGGACCTTCCTTGCGGCGCACGATGGCGTTCAGGATCTCGCCCTGACGCTCCGTCATCTCGTTGCGGACGTATTCCTTCTTGGCGTCGTTGAGTTTCTGCATGATGACCTGCTTCGCGGTCTGCGCCGCGATGCGGGAAAAATCCTTGGGAGTGATGTCCTCGACGACGACGTCGCCCACCTTGTAGGAGGGTTTGATCTCGTGCGCTTCTTCGAGAGAGATCTGCTCGTCGGGGTCTTCGACCTCTTCGACGACGATCCTGTGCGCGTAGACGTTGACAGCCTGTTTTTCCTCGTTGAACCTGACGGCGATGGGTTTGCTCTCGCCGTATTCCTTCTTGTAGGCTGCAGCGATGCCCGACTCGAGGGCGTCGACAAGCACTTCTTTGGAGATTATCTTCTCTTTTGCGAAGTCTTCGAGTGCCTGAAAGAATTCCTTGTTGATCATTTTTTCCTCCTAAAACCCGATGTACGGTTGCACCTTGGTTTTGTTATTTCTGTTTATGGTTTTTTCTTTTTCGTATTTGCCGAGGGTGACGATGGTGAAATCCTCCGCCGTGTACCCCGTGAGCGTGCCTCGGAATGTGCAGTCGGGAGTGATGGCCTCGATCTCGGTGCCGAGTGCGCGCCTGAAATCGTCGTCCGTCACGATGGGACGGTCCAGCCCCGACGAGGATACGTTGAGGATGTAGTCGTCGGGGAAAAGCTCCGCCACGGTGTCGAGTGCGTCGGAAACTGCGCCGTGCACCTTCTCGCAGTCGTCGAGGGTGACCTCGTCGGGATGCCAGATGAACACGGTGAGGTTGAATTTGCCGTATTCCTTCGTATAGCGGATCTCTACGGTCTCGTAATCCGCACCGAGGGACGCGACCGCATCCTCCACCAGCTTCTCGATCTTGCTTCGCGCGTCTTCGGACAGCGCGGAACGGGCGTCTCTTGCCATGATCTCTCCTTAAAACAAAGAGTGAGCGGCTGCTCACTCTCAGTAGTTCCTACTTAAAGCATATATAAAATAACACATAAAAGAAGCTCGCGCAAGCGTTTTTGCACCCGTTTTGCACAATTTTGCGCGAATTTTCTCTTTTTCGTCTTTTACGCGCCCTTTTCGCGCCTTTTGACCTACGAATGTCAGATGCGCTCCGCTATCACCCGCAGCAGTTCCACCGTCGCAAAGACGTCTCCCATCGCGCGGTGGGCTTCGATGTGCGTGATGCCCAGCATCTTGGTCAGCGCCTCGAGTCCGACGTGGCGCGCCTCGGGGATATATCGCCTTGCGAGCAAGAGCGTGTCTTCGAGCTCGTTGTCGAAGATATATCCTTCCGCCTGCGCATATTTGTTGAGCAGCGGGAAGTCGTAGGAGGATATGTTGTGCCCCACCAGCACCGCGCCTCGCGTAAATTTGAAAAAGTCGGGCAGCACCTCTTTGAACGTGGGCATCCCCCGCACCATGGAGTCGGTGATGGAAGTCGTCTCGGTGACCACTTCCGGGATGTGGCACTTGGGGTCAAGCAGCGTGGAAAAGGTCTCTGTGATCTTGCCGTCCTTCACCTTCGCCGCGCCTATCTCGATGGGTTCGATGGTGGGGATATCCAGCCCCGTTGCCTCGAAGTCGAAGATGACGAAGGTCTTGCCGAGGAAATATCCCGGCGTCTTTTTCGCCTCGCCGTCGTCGAACAGCGTCTTTTGAGAGGTCGGCTCGGTGAAAGGCTGCGGACGTATCAGCGAATATTTTGCGGGCACAGGCTTCGATGCCGCCGCCTGTATGGAGGAAAAGTCTATCTTTGCCGAGAACATCGCGTTGATGGCAAAGCTCGGTGCGCCGTTATATGAGGATATGGTCACCTTCCCCGTGCACACCACCTCGTCCTTTTCGCCTACGGAGTCGAACACGGATGCCTCTTCCGCGCGCGGGAAGCAGACGCAGTCCATCCTCCCCGTGGTGTCGTCCAAGAAGAAGCGGACGAGAGGCAGTTCCTCGGGCCCGTTCTTCGGGTCGTCCGGGGTGTACTTTTTGTTCTTGTAAGTGCGTTTCGTGAGCCCCGTCACCCTTCCGCACAGCACCACATTGTCCACCGCCGCTTTCACGTCCGCGATGTAAGCGGGCATACGTGATATCCCCGCGATCTTGCCCCGCGCATATATCTTTTTGCCCGTTTCCACGGTGATGAGGCGCATATTCGGGTCTTTGACCACCACGCTTTCGCCTAGGTCGTCGAAGACGGGAGGTGTCGCGCTCTCCGTCTCTCGCAGGGTCACGGATATGTGCTGATTGAAATTGTTGTCCAAAAAGTCGCGGAGCCCGCCCGTTCCGTCCGCAGTCTGCAGCATCTTGCAAAGAGGCGGCTCCAACGACAAAGTCACCGAAACGGTGTCGGTGTCGGCAGAGACCGCGACGTTTTCCGCCGAAAGCGCCCTGAACACTATGGCGTTGGTAGCGTTGAAGTACTCCATCACCTTGTTGCGCACGGTGCCTTCGTCGGCAAACGTCCTTATGTATTCGGCGTGCACGTCAACTCCCGCGAATATCTCGGAAAGGACTTCGTCCACTTTCTTTTTCTTGTCGTCATCGAAAGCTCTCGCGTCATACGCAGATATGAGGAAACGCACGGTGAGAATGCCCGTGTCCTTTTGATAGAGCGCGGATCTGAATTTGAGCATGGGGAACGCTCCTCCGCTCGCTCTTTCGAATTCCTCGGTAAATTTGTTGTGCATATTATCCTCCCGCGTGGCGGAACATCTTCCGTTTTTCGACGAAACTACTCTACAATTCAATGATTTTTAGAATAGTCTGCAATATACTCATCCAACATTGACATAAACAGCGGCATCAGCATATTCGTGTCCACAGTGGTGACTATCTCGCCGTCCCGCATTATCACCGATCTCTCCTTGCCGCCCGCGATGCCGAGGTTGCTGTGCTTCCCCTCGCCTATGCCGTTGAGAGGACAGCCCATCACCGAGATCTTGAGCGGAAGACGGACGTGCGCAGTCGCGCGCTCCACCGCAAGTGCGAGGCGCTCTACGTCTATCTCGGTGCGCGCGCAGGTGGGACATGATACCACTTCCACGCAGTCCTGTTTGAGTCCCAAGGAACGCAGCAGCGTCTTGCATGCCAGCACTTCTTCCACGGGAGAGTCGGAAAGAGAGATGCGCACGGTGTCCCCTATGCCCTCTTCGAGCAGGATCCCGATGCCGAGCGCGGATTTGACCAGACCGCTGCGCAGTGTGCCTGCTTCGGTGACGCCGAGGTGGAGAGGATAGTCGCACGCAGCGGCAAGGGCTCTGTTTGCCGCGATCATGGTGCGGACGTCGGAGGCTTTGACTGCGACGACTATGTCGTGCATATTGCAGCTCTCGAACACGTTTGCGCACTCGAGGGCGCTTTCGACAAGAGCTTCGCACTCCCCTTTTCCGTCGAATTTGGGGTCGCGGGAGCCGCCGTTGACTCCGACGCGCACGGGGATGCCCTCGTCCGCCATCCTGCGGGCGAGCTCGCGTATCTCTTCCGCGTTGTGCATGTTGCCGGGGTTCATCCTGATCTTTTTCGCGCCGCCGGCTATGGCGAGATGCGCAAGTTTGCAGCTGTAATGGATGTCCGCGATGAGCGGCTTTCCCGTCGCTTTTGCGATCTTGCCGAACGCCTCTGCCGACGCCTCGTCGGGGACGGCAAGGCGGATGAGGTCGCATCCTGCGTCCGAAAGCTCTTCTATCTGCCGCACGCAGCCGTCGATGTCGGTGGTGCGGGTGTTGAGCATGGACTGCACGGTGACGGGAGCTCCACCGCCTATGGCGACGGTGCCCACTTTTACGCGCCTTGTGACGCGGCGTTTCGGCGTGTTTTTCTCTTCTTTGGTCATTATATCGCCTTTATTGTCCTGTTTCGAGGACGTTATATGCGCTTTTTTCTATCCTATCCTCGCACTAGGTGGAAGATGTCTAGGAAGACAGCCAGCACGAGGATGAGCACCAGCCCCACTACGTGGATGACCGCCTCGATCTTGCGCGGCACGGGTTTTCGGAATATCATCTCTATCAGCGTGAACACCATCCTCGAGCCGTCCAGCGACGGGATGGGCAGCAGGTTCATGACCGCGAGGTTCGCCGAGATGATCGCCACCACATACAGGAAGGAACCTATGCCCGTGGAGCTGAACTCCGCAATGGTGGTGATGACGGTGATGGTCCCGCCCGCAGCTTCCAGCCCTATCTGTCCCGTGAGCAGCGCGCCCAGCGACGCCAAGATCTTGAACACGATGAAGAAACTGAAGCCGAATGAGCGACCGAAGGAGCGGAAGAAGCCGAGTTTGACGTTCTGCACTCCGTAGACTACGCCCACTCCCGTGCGCTCCGCGGACTCTCCTTCCTCGAGATATTTGTCGCCGAGGACGTAGTCGCCGACGGTGACGGTGACGGTCATGGTCTCGCCGTCCCGCAGGATCTTGAATTTGGTGCCCGTCTTCACGTCCTCGAAGGCGGAAGTGACGTCGTCGCCCGTCATGATGTTGACCTGCATCCCGTCCTTTGCCAGGATGACGTCGCCGGGACGGAAGACGTTCTCAACGCCGTTCACCGCGTAGACGTCGGTGACGACGGGGAGGATCTGACCGTAGGCGGTGAAGTATATCGTGATGATGAATATGGCGCTCAGGAAGTTGAACAGCGCGCCCGAAAAGAGCACGATGAGCCGCTTCCACGGTTTTTGTCGGTTGAAAGCGCCGTCGTCCGCGCCCTTTACGGCTGCGGGAGCGGGTTCACTCCCCGGGGGCGGAAGCGCCGCGGTGCCGTCGGGCGAGGCGACGATGTCCGTCTCTCCCTTTTTCAGGCGTCTGTACGGGAGATTTTTGTCCGCTTCCTTGATGTCGTTTTCGTCCTCATCCTCGCCGTGGAAGGCGCAGAACCCGCCCAGCGGGAAGGGACGGACGGTGAAGAGTTCCCCCGTCTTTTTATTGCGTTTTTTTATGATGGGCGGCCCGAAGCCTATGCCGAATTCGTCGATCCTGAACCCGAGCAGTTTGCCCGCGAGATAGTGCCCCGACTCGTGCACCACGATCATGAACATGAGCGCTACGAGGGCGAGGAGAATGTAGCCGATGTAGGTGAAGACTTCACCCGCCGTGGCAGACGTCAGCGAAAGGATCACTTCATTTTACTCCTATGGAATAAGTGTATTTGCGAGCCTCTGCGTCTATTCCGATTATATCCTCCGGCGCGACGTCACCTATGCGTGCGAACTTTCGCTCCACCTTGTCCAGCACGACGGCGATGTCGGTAAATTTGATCGTTCCCGCAAGGAAGGCGTCCACCAGCACCTCATCCGCCGCGGAGACGGCGATGCACGCGCCCTCGCCCGCCCTTGCTGCGCGCATGGCGACTTCGAGGCAGGGATAACGCGTAAGATCGGGGGCGTCGAATTCCAGAGTGCCGAGTTTGGTGAGGTCGAGCTCCGGGACGGCGCCCGCCGCTTTATGAGGATAGAAAAGCGCGGTCTCGATGGCGAGCGCCATGTCGGGCGCGCTCAAAAGCGCCTTGACGCTGCCGTCGACGAATTCCACCATGCCGTGCACGATGCTCTCGCGGTGCATCACCACCTTGACCCTGTCAGCGTCCACGGAGAAGAGGCGCATCGCTTCGATGACTTCGAGCCCTTTGTTGAAGAGGGTCGCAGAGTCTATGGTGACCTTTTTGCCCATGCTCCATACGGGGTGATTGAGCGCCTCCCGCGCAGTCACCCTCGAGAGCTTTTCGACGGGAAGGTCGCGCAGAGCTCCCCCGCTTGCCGTAAGGATTATGCTTTTCACGGTCTTGGGATCGGCTCCCGCAAGGCACTCCGCGATGGCGGAATGCTCGGTGTCGAGGGGGATGATCCTGCCGCCGTGTTTCTTTTCCAAAGCTTTAAGGTATCTGCCCGCGCAGACGATGGTCTCCTTGTTCGCGATGGCGAGGGTGCCGCCGCGTTTCAGCACCGCGACCGCAGCCCAAAGCCCCGCGATGCCGCTCACCGCGGACACGGTGATGTCGGCAGGATAGTCGGCGAGCTCCTCAAGACTGCCCACGCACTTGGAGGCGAATTTTTCGTCGTCGAGGAAATCGAAGAGACTGCTCTGGATCTCCACTCCGCCTGCGGGATAATAGTAGTGTTTCGGACAATATTTGTCTATCTGGTCACGCAGCGCCTTTTCGGACGTGAACGCGGAAAGCCCGACCACTTTGAAGCGGTCGGGATGGCGGTCCACTGCGGCGAGCACCTGTTTTCCCACCGAACCGGTGCTGCCCAGCACGGTGATGGTAGTAAGTTTCTTTTCAGCCATTTTATCTCCGTCATCCGCGGCGGCTGCCGCAGGATGTCATATGCCGTATATTATCGTGAAAGACACGAGCAGCACGATTATCCCCGCCATTATGCTGTCGAAGCGGTCCATTATGCCGCCGTGTCCCGGGAATATCTTGCCGAAATCCTTGATGCCGAGCGCGCGTTTCAGACGGGAGGCGGCGAGGTCTCCCAGCTGTCCCGCAAGTGAGCCCACAAGACCTATCGCGAGATAGATGAGAGCGGAGCTCCACGCCGCGTCCGTGAACGGGACGTAGCCCGCGCGCGGGAAGAGCGCGAACTGCTCGAAGAGCAGGAACATGATGACGGACACCAGCATCCCGCCGAACAGTCCTCCGACAAATCCCGCGACCGTCTTTTTCGGACTGATTGTAGGGCAAAGTTTCTTGCCGCCGATCATGCTGCCGAACCAATAGGCGAAAGTGTCCGCGCCGACGGGAAGGAAGATGGCGAAGGGGATGGCGTAGACTGCCGAATAACGCTGCACCAGCATCCACGCAAGGGAGATGATGAAGCCCGGATACACCATCACGAACACGGTGGCGAAGAGGTCTTTGGCGTGGTTGCGCTCGGGGTCCGCGAAGGTGAAGACTACAAGCGCGGCAAAGACACCCGCCGCAAAGCAGATCACAAGACCCAGGAACCCCTGCCTCGTGAAATGCTCCATGAGATACATCACGGGGTAAGAGGTGACGAGGAATATCGCAAGCGGCACGCGGAAGAGCTTGAAACCCGCCTCCTGCATGCAGAAATACATCTCTCTCACCGCTCCGACGAGGAGGATCCAGATGAAGAGGTCAAGGAAAATGTTGCCGTGATCGACAAAATAGCTCAAGGCGAAAAGACCTATGAGCAGTGCGATAAGACAGACAGCCGTAACCGTGCGTTTTAGCATAAGCGATCTATGCGCCGAATTTGCGCGTGCGCCGGGCGAATTCGCCGAGGGCGGCATCGACGTCCTCCGCCGTCATATCCGGCCAGAGTTTGTCGACGAAAAGCAGCTCGGAGTAAGCAGCCTCATAGAGCATAAAGCCCGAGAGTCTCTTCTCCCCGCCGCTCCTTACGATGAGATCCAGCGGAGGCAGACCGTAAGAAGAGAGCGCCATTTCAAGACTCTCCGCAGTCACTTCCCCGGTGCGTGCGGCGGCGTTCGCCGCATCTACGATGTCTTCTCTCCCGCCGTAGGCGAGAGCGATGTTCAGCCGCATACCCGTCCCGTCCGCGGTGCGTTTTGCAAGCGCCTCCGCGCTCTTACGCAGACTTTCGGGCAGAAGTCCCGATCGTCCCATGAACGTGACGCGGCGGTCGCCCGAATAGGCGTCGCACCACTCCTTCACGACGGAAAATATTGCCGAAGACTCTTCGTCGGGCCTTGCAAAGTTTTCCGTCGAAAAGGCATAGACGGTGGCGGCTTGCACTCCCCTTTCCTCCGTGCGGCGCAGCACTTCGAGCATGGCTTTCAGCCCCTCTTTGTAGCCTGCGGAGCGCGGAAGACCGTGGAGGGTCGCCCACCTGCCGTTGCCGTCCATGATGTAGCCGACGTGACGGGGGATCATCAGACGGAGAGGATCTCCTGTTCCTTATCCTTCGTGAGCTTGTCCACGTCTTCTATCTCGGAAGAGAGGGCTTTGTCCACGTCGGCGGTGAAATCCTTGAGGTCGTCCTCGGTGATCTCGGAGTCTTTTTCCAGCTTCTTCAAGGCGTCGATGGCATCGCGGCGCGCGTTGCGCAGGACGATCTTGGTGTTTTCCGCATTGCTCTTGAGCTCCTTGACGAGGGCTTTTCTGCGTTCCTCGGTGAGCTCGGGGAAAATGAGGCGGATGACGTTGCCGTCGTTGTTGGGCGTGATGCCGACATTGGCGGCGAGGATGGCTTTCTCGACGTTTTTGAGCGCGCTCTTGTCCCACACCGAGATGACGAGCAGCCTCGCCTCGGGGACGGTGATGTTTGCCATATTGTTTATGGGAGTGGGCACGCCGTAGTAGTCGACTGTGATCTTGTCGAGAATGTGGGGATTTGCGCGGCCTGCGCGCATGCTCTTGAGCTCCGTGGAGAAGTTGTGCACCGTCTTTGAGAATTTTTCTTTCATTTCCTCGAAAACGAGATCGACGGTGTCAATTCCGTATGCCATAAGATTCCTCCTAGTCTTTTTTTACGATTATATCAAATATGCGCGCATAAATCAACACGAAAATGTAAAGAACGCACCTATAAAGGTGCGTTCCCGTTTGGTCGGTGCAAGGGTCACTTGCCGATGTAGGTGCCGATCTTCTCTCCCGTGATGGCACGCTTTATGCCGTCGTCCTCGCCGAGGCTGAATGCGATGATGGGGATGTCGTTGTCCATGCACATAGTGATGGCAGTGGTGTCCATGGCTTTGAGCCCCTTGGAGATGACCTGCATATAGGTCAGAGTGTCGAACTTCACCGCTGCGGGATTGAGCTTGGGGTCGTCATCGTAGACGCCGTCCACGTTCTTTGCGAGCAGCAGCGCGTCCGCACCTATCTCGGCGGCGCGCAGAGCCGCTCCCGTATCCGTGGAGAAATAGGGATTGCCCGTGCCGCAGGCGAAGATTACTATCCTGCCCTTTTCAAGATGACGCAGCGCTTTGCGGAGGATGTAGGGCTCCGCCACCTTGGTGACGGTGAGCGCGGTCTGCACTCTCACCTCGGCGCCTTTGCGCTCTATGCAGTCCTGCAAAGCGAGGGCGTTGATGATGGTGGCGAGCATACCCATGTGGTCTGCGGTGCTGCGGTTCATCTCCTCGTCCGCCTGTCTGCCCCTCCAGAAGTTGCCGCCGCCGATGACGACGCCGACCTGTGCGCCCATATTCTTCACTTCCACGATCTGTTCCGAGACCTTGGCGAGTTTTGCGTGGTCGATGCCCGCGCCGTTTTCACAGGCGAGAGCCTCGCCCGAGATCTTGATTATAACACGTTTGAATTTGAGTCCTGCCATATCCTGTCAGCGGCGTCCCGCCCTCCGGAGTGAAAAAAAGGAACGCTTGCGCGTCCCTTTCCGCGTTTGTTTACTTGTTGAGTCCTGCCTGTGCCATGACCTCTTCTGCGAAGTTGTCCTCGCGCTTCTGGAGGCCTTCGCCCATCTGATAGCGGACGAAACGTCTCACCGTGATCTTCTCGCCGATGGAGGCGATGGCTTCGGTGACCAGCTGGCTGATGGTCTTGGAGGAGTCGCGGACGTAGACCTGCTCCATCAGGCAGACGTCCTTGTAGTACTTCTGGATCCTGCCGTCGACCATCTTGTGGATGATGGCATCGGGCTTGGGATTGGGCTCGTTCTTCGCCTGCGCGATGAGGATCTCTCTCTCCTTCTCGAGCTCTGCGGAGGGGACTTCCTCCTTGGTGACGTAGCTGGGAGCTGCGGCTGCAATGTGCATCGCGATGTTGTGCACGAGCTCCTTGAAAACGGGGCTCATCGCCACGAAGTCGGTCTCGCAGTTGACTTCGAGCAGCACGCCGATCTTGCCGTTCATGTGGATGTAGCTGTCCACGATGCCTTGGGACGCGATCCTGCCCTGCTTCTTCGCTGCGGAGGCAATGCCCTTTTCGCGGAGATAGTCGATCGCCTTCTCCATATCGCCGTCGGTCTCGACGAGCGCCTTCTTGCAGTCCATCATGCCAACGCCGGTGCGCTGACGGAGTTCCATAACGTCTTTGCTGGTAAATGCCATAATATTCTCCTGTTTTCCGTCTTTATCTTTCCGAAAATGCGTGCGCCCTTCGACGCACGCACCAATTGTCATTCGGCTTCGTTCTCTTTCTCGGCGATCGCCTTCTCGAGGGCTTCTTCGGGAGTGAGAGCGACTTCCTGCGCCGCTTGCTCGACAGTGACTTCGGGCTCTTCCGCCTTCTCTTCTTCCACGGTCTCTTCGACTGCGGCGGGAACTTCTTCTTTCGCTCCGCCGAAGGACTCACCCTGACGGCCTTCGATGACCGCGTCGGCGATTATGGACGCGAACAGCTGTATCGCGCGGATGGCGTCGTCGTTGCCGGGGATGACGTAATCGACAAGGTCGGGATCGCAGTTGGTGTCCACCACCGCGACGATGGGGATGTTGAGCTTGCGGGCTTCTCTCACCGCGTTCTCTTCACGCTTCAGGTCGACGACGAAGAGACAGCCGGGAAGGGTGCGCATGTTCTTGATGCCGCCGAGGTTCTGTTCCAGCTTGTCGCGCTCCGCCTTGAGCTTGAGCACTTCCTTCTTGGGGAGCAGCTCGAACTCGCCGACGAGCTCCATCTGATTGATCTTGTTCAGCCTGTCGATGCGGGTGCGGATGGTCTTGAAGTTGGTGAGGGTGCCGCCCAGCCATCTCTGGTTGATGTAGTACATATCGCAGCGCTCGGCTTCGCTCTTGATGGCGTCCTGCGCCTGCTTCTTGGTGCCGACGAAGAGCACGGATTTGCCCTCTGCCGCCACGCTCTTGACGAAGCGATAAGCCTCTTCGACATGATCGACGGAGATCTGGAGGTCGATGATGTGAATATCATTCCTCGTCGCGTAGATGTACTTTGCCATCTTGGGGTTCCAGCGCTTTGTCTGGTGACCGAAGTGCACGCCTGCTTCCAGCAGGGCTTTCATTGTTGTGACTGCCATATCAGTCCTCCTTTTTCGTTTTTACCTCCCCCGGTCTCAACGCTGCGGCTACCTTACGGAACGTCCGCGGCTCCGCCGGGGTGTGCGGTGCATTTGCGATTATATTATATAAAAGAATTTTTTGCAAGAAAATTCAAGCAAAAAAATCGCGCTTTTCGGGGGAAATTGCCGCCGTACGGATGCCTACGTTCACTCCGCCCCTTCTTCGTCCTCGAGGCTTTCGACTTCCGCCATGAATTCGTCGAAGACTTTCTGCAAAAGAGCCTCGTCTTCGATGGCAACGAAAACGTCGCCGTCCTCGCCGTCTCGCACTTCGTAGATGAGCACTTCGTCTTCCGCGATGTCGGGAAGCTCTTCAACGGGTTTGAGCACGACGAACCACTTGTCGTCCACGTCAAGAGTGGCGAGATGATAGAAATCCTCGTCGCAGTCGCGTTCCTCGTTATAGAGGGTTATGATGTCGTCGTCTTCTTCCATGTTGTTCTGATCTTCGAAAAAGTCAGCCATTTTGAGCTCCTTTCGGGCGTCGCGCCCCGTTTGTGATATGATTTTACCCCTAACGGCGTCTGCCGTCAAGGTAGGATTGCAAAATTATCGTAGCAGCCACCTTGTCGATGACCTTTTTGCGTTTGTCGCGTCTGACGTCGGCGTCGATCAGCATGCGCTCCGCAGACACCGTGGTCAGCCTCTCGTCCGTGTAGATGACGGGAAGTCCGCTGACCTCGTTGAGCAGTTCTCCGAAAGCGCGCGTGACCTCCGCGCGGGGGCCTTCGGTGCCGTCCATGTTTTTGGGCAGCCCCAGCACGAAAGCGTCGGCGTCTTCGCGCTTTGCGTATTCGGCAAAATACGTCGCGTCCGCAGCCGCATCGTCCTTTTTGCGCAGATACGTCTCGCGGGGATTCGCGCATATGCCCATAAGATCGCTCACCGCGACACCTATGCGCACATCGCCGACATCCAGCCCTATCTTGCGTTTTTCCATAGCTTCTCCTACCTCAAAAATCCGTTTTTGCCGATATTTACGAGACGGCTCTTCTGCACCGCCCTGTTTTCGCCTATCTTGTCGTAGAGGGGTACGCCCTTTTCGTAGAGGATGTAGAGCCCCGCGGCAGCCACCGCCGCGGACACTAGTATGATAAGACACCAATACAGCGCCAGCACGCCGTCGCGTCCCATGGCATCCTCAAGCCCAGCCATGAAAATGCCCGCGACGACAAAGCCTATGGCGGGAAGGATGCATATGAGCATGGGTATGAGGGCGGTGATGCCCCCACCCGCTCCCGCACGCATATCCGACTGCGACTTCCAGTGCACGTTGCCCTTTTTGATGTCGAAATAGATGTGCAGCGCGCCCGAGCCCGTCCCGAAGAGCAGCGAGACCAGCACGATCGCGACGGAGGAACCTACGCCTATGCGGTAAAGGGCTGCGGAAAGCACGAATATCACCGCGAGCGCCGCTCCCGAACTCATTAGCGAGAAGAGAAGTTTCGCATTCACGGAGGTCTTTGCGGGGATAGGGAGCGCCTTTGCCACGAAGAAAGACTCCCCTTCCCGAGAATAGGCGGTCATCGCCACCATGTTTGTGCCGCATAGGAATATGACGGGATAGATGAGCACTATGCCGCGCATCATCATGTCGGTGGCGAATTCACTCATCGTTCTGTCGCCGTCGCCGCTGATGAAGAAGTACATCACCACCATGACGATGGGCGCCAGCACGATGTTGGAAAAGGTCCCCATGGCGGCGGAAGGATCGCGCATGATGGTGAGAAAGTCCTTGACGACGAGGGAGATGACGAGCCTGCGGCGTTTGTAAACGGGCGCGGCGTGTCCTTCCTCGGCGGGCGCCTCCACGCGCCTTGAAGATATGCGGCGGTAAAACAGCATCGCGAAAACCACCGTCGCGATGATGAGCCCCGCCCATATGGCGAGGGATATGCCGAAGTTGACGGCGGCGTCTATGCCGAGGCACATAGACACGAGCACGGTGTTGGGATACATCACGTCCGAGAGCAACCGAAGCCCCTCGAGCGCGGTGTCGGAAACTATGTTTCCGTTCTGCCCGAATCCTTCGGTGTTGATGAAGAAGACCAGCACCATATACGCCGCCATGAGCACGATGTAGAACAGCAGCGAGAAGACGGTCTTCACCGTGGCTCTGCCCTTCAGGCGGGAGCCTATCCACATCACGGGCAGCGAGAACAGCACCACGATGAAGAGCGGGAGCAGCGGCGCCGCGGCGATTATGAGCAGGATGAGGGGGAAGAAGCCGTAGAACATCGGGTTGCCGAACGCGGAGTAGGTCACGGACACCGTGAGCATGGACGGCAACAGGAGCACCGCCGCGATCTTCAGCGCGGATATATACACCAAAAGGAGTTTGGCGAAAAACACCGACGTTGTGCGAAGAGGCAGAGAGGCAAGAAATGCCGCGTCTTCGGAGGTGTAAAGCGTGCTCATCACCGTGGGAAGGGTCATGAAGAGGATGAAGAGCTGCACGGCGGAGAGGATGGCGTTGAGAAGGGTCATCGCCGAATATCTCGTGGTGAGCTCCGACGCCGCAAAACCCAGCATGACGCAGATGACCGCCACCATGGGCAGCAGTGAAAGCAGCATCACCGTAGGCTTTGTCAGCCTGCGCTTCCCCGAATTGCTCTCCTTTTCCACGGCGTAGCGGTTGCGGTACAACACGCGGAAGACCAGAAGGAAATCTTTCATTCCGCACTCTCTCCCGCTTGGTGTGCCTCATCCGAGGGGTGTTCCGCCTCGTCGGTGAGTTTCAGGAAAAGCTCTTCCAGCGACTCGTTGAGCCCCGTGGTCTTCAGCTCCGAGAGGGTGCAGTCGGCAAGCAGTCTGCCGCCGTCGATGATGCCCACTCTGTCGCACACCTTTTCGACGACGTCGAGGACGTGGGAGCTGAAAAAGACACAGTTGCCTTTGTCCGCGTGCTCGCGCATCAGACGTTTGAGCTCGAATGAGGACTTGGGGTCCAGCCCCGTCATGGGCTCGTCGAGGATCCATATCTTGGGCTCGTGCACGAGGGAACCGATGATGTTCAGCTTCTGCTTCATCCCGTGGGAATAGGTCTTGATCTGCTTGCCCATGGCGTCGCGGAGGGAGAAGAGGTCGAGATACCTCTCCAGCCGCTCTTCGCGCACGGCGGAGGGGACGTCGAAGACGTCGCATACGAAATTGACGAATTCACGCCCCGTGAGCCCCTCGTAAAGGACGTGGTCGTCCGATACGTAGCCGATGAGCCGCTTTGCCGCGATGGGATCGTCTTTGAGCGGAGTGCCGCACACGGTGACGGAGCCGCTCTCGAAACCGACGATGCCGGTGATACACTTTATGGTGGTGGACTTCCCCGCTCCGTTCGGTCCTATGAAGCCGTAGATCTCCCCTTCGCCGACGGAAAGGGTGAGGTCGTCCACGGAGGGCGCGGGATTGCCGGAATAAGTCTTGGTCAATTTGTAGATGTCGAGCATGAGGAAATTATAGCAAAATTCCCTTTTCTTGTAAAGAAAACAGAGATATAAACCGCCCTCGCACTCCGTATCGTTTTCTGCGCACGCTCTTACTCTGTCCGCCAAGTTTTGCACGAAAGGCGGGAGCTCGCTCCGCGTATCGTAAATCGGCCGCGCACATCACGGCGCACGTTTTTGACGGCGTGTTGCGCTCCCGAATTACTTTGTAAAAAAGCGGATGTCGAGAGGGCGCTCTCCGAGAGTCACCGAGGGCACTCCCGTCATCTTCGTGCCGTTCACGAATACGCACTCTTCGCCCCTTTCAATGTGTACGTTGTGCTTCACTCCGCGGTGGACCAGCACGAAGTCCGCGCTCTCCGTCTCCTTCGGGAGGGGCGCGCCGAGAGAGAGGCGGTCTCCGTTCAGCACAAGCCCGCAGGCGGCGAGATCGTTTCTGATTTTAGGCATAAAACTACTCTTGATTTTTGCATTTTTGATAATACTTCCCGACTTTTCCCTGTGTCCGAAGAGGATTTCCATCATCTCGGGGGAAGAAAGCGCTCTCGCCGGCATGATGAGGTCGTCATCGAAGTGCATGATGACGATGCTCCCCCCTCCCACATGAGCACGCAACGCTTTCAGCGGAGGGAGTCTGCCGTAGTCGCCGAAGGAGGCGAGGCGCACGGCGTAGGCGTATTCGTCCAGATTCTCCCGAGTGCTCAACTCCCCCAGCTTCTTTGCAAAAGCCGCTCTCGTTTGTGCGGGAGCGGAGGCGTAGGCATCGAAACGGGCAAGCAGTCCGCATGGCTCGTAGAATGCAGAAAAGTCGAAGAGGGCTACATTGTCGAGGGAGTCGATGACATTGTTCAGATAAAACGCCGTCTCGTCGGTGACGGTCCGGTAGCGTTTGCGAAAGGTCGCGGTGTCATAGCCCAGCTCTCCCGCACAGAAGAGGGAGAACACCGTCCCGCGCAAAATGCGGCATCTTTTCTTCCCGCCGAGGAGTCTCGGGTGTCTTGCGACGCGCAGCGACGCCCTGCGCAACTTATCCGTCGTGGTGATGCGTGCGCAAAGGAAAGACAATTTCTCCAAGAGCACGAACTCGAACGCCGTGCGCATTTGCTCCGTTTCCGCAAAAGTCAGGGTGCGCACCGCATTGAACGCGTCCAACACGATCTCCGCCCTCTCGGCGCAAAAGATGTAGCGCGAAGGCTCGAGGACCGTACGAGCGACCGCGACGCACCGTGCTTCTCCCTCGACATAAGGCAGCGTTTGCAGGACGGAAAAATCCCGCTTTGCAAGCGTTTTCAATTCGGTTTCGCGGTCTTTCAGGATGTTGAGCAGCCTTGCCGCCTCGGGATCGCCGCTTTTCTCTCCGGATAGGGAGAGGGCGCGCAATACTCTTCTTTTTGTTGCTGCGGTGTCGGGAGGAGAGCCTCCGTCGGAGGGCGCGGGAAGGGAGCGCGCGACGGATTTTGCGTGCGCCTTGAAAGTTTCCTCGTCCTCCGCCTCGGAGAAGCGCTCCCTCTCTTTCGGACGGGAAAGGATATAGATCACCACAAAAAGCGCCGTGACGGCGCCTGCCAGTGCATATTCCACACCGAGATCATCGACAATGCGGAAAGTTTTTATTCGAGGGAAGCTCTTCTAAAGAAAAACCCCGCTTTCGCGGGGCGTAGGGATGTGCGCGTCAGCACTCTTCCGCAGCGGCGAGAGCCTCTTCCACCAGCGTCTCGACGTCGAGAGCCGCTTCCGCCTTGCGCACCGCGGCGAGGGAGGGATGGATGACGGGCGATTTCGGCAAAAAGACCGTGCAGCAATCCTCGTAAGGCTGTATGGACGTCTCAAAAGTGCCGATGCGCTTTGCGATGTCCACGATCTCGTCCTTATCCATGCCGATGAGGGGGCGGAACACGGGCAGGGACGCCGTGTCTTCGGTGCAGGTCATGCTCTCCACCGTCTGCGAGGCGACTTGTCCGAGGCTCTCCCCCGTTATGACGGCGCCGCACTCGAAGCGCTGTGCCAGACGACAGGCAATGCGCATCATGAACCTGCGCATGATGGTGATCATGAAGTTTGCGGGACAATTCTTGTGGATGGCAAGCTGTATCTCGGTGAAAGGCACGACAAAGAGTTTGACTCTGCCCGTATAAGCGGAGACGATGTCTTTGAGTTCCACCACCTTTTCCCTTGCTTTTTCGGAGGTGTAAGGCGGGGAGGCGAAATGGACGGCAAAGAGGCGCATACCGCGTTTTGCCATCATGTATGCCGCAACGGGAGAGTCTATGCCGCCGGAGAGCAGCAGCATCCCCCTGCCCGAGCATCCGACGGGCAGTCCGCCCGCGCCCGCGATGACGTCCGTGTAGACGAGGGCGAAGCCGTTCTCGCGGATGTCCACCTTGAAGTCGCAGTCGTAGTCGGTGAGATCCACCTTGAATTTGCCTAGGGAAAGCACCGAGCCTCCGAGGGCTGCGGCGATCTCTGCGGAAGTCATCGGGATGCGCTTGTCGGCGCGTTTCACCGTGACGCGGAAGCGCAGTTTCCCCTCCGCATTTTCCGCTCTTTCGGATGCGGCGCGGATGAGGGAGGCGCGGATGTCGGGGAAATCCTCGTCCGCTCTCACCGCCACCTTGTCCGCGACGGAGAGGGAGTGGATGCCGAACACCTTTTTCAGGCGGTCTATTATCTCGTCGCAGTCGTCTTCTGCGAAGTTTTCCACGAAATATCTGCCCTGCGAGCGCTCGAAGACGCAATCTACGCCCTCCAAAGCCCACTTTATGTTGCGCACGAGCATGGACTCGAAATAGTCGCGGTTCTTTCCTTTGAGGAAGAGCTCGCCGAACCTTATAACTATGACTCTTTCCATCTTGCCTCCCTTCATTTTCTCGCGTATTCGACGAGTTTTTTGGCCTCTTCCGCGCAAGCCTCCGCCACGACGGGCACCTCGCTCTCTTCATTGAACTCCGACACGCTGAAACGGACTATCCCGTCGCGGTGTCTTTCGTCCAACCCGAGCAAGGTCTTGAACCTGCTCTCGCGGTGGGAGGAACACGCAGAGCCCACTCCCACGAGGATGCCGCGCTTTTCAAGCGCGTGCAACAGCACCTCCCCTCTCACTCCGCCGAATGCGACGGTGAGGATGTGCGGGGCGCTCTTTTCCGTGTCCGTGATGACGACAAGGTCCATGCCGGAGGCGAGAAGCGCCCTTTTCAATTCGAGTGTATAAGCGCGTTTTTTTGCGTTTATAGCGTCAAAAGTCTTTGCCGTGCGCTCGGCTGCTGCGGCGAATGCCTCCACGGCGGGTCCGTTCTCCGTCCCGGAGCGGAAACCCTTTTCCTGTCCTCCGCCGTAGACCAGCGGATGTACGGACGTGCCTTTTGCCACATACAACGCGCCTATGCCCTTGGGACCGTGTATCTTGTGAGAGGACAGGGTGTAAAGATCGACGCCGAGAGCGCGCAGATCGACCTTCACCTTGCCGAAAGCCTGCACGCCGTCGCTGTGGAAGAGCGCAGTCGGAGCCGCTTTCTTTGTCATAGAGGCAAGTTTTTTTATGTCGTTGACGGCGCCCGTTTCGTTGCTGACGTGCATGACGGAAACGAGGGACACCTCCGGGGTGAGCAGCGACGCGAATTTCTCCTCGTCCACACTGCCGTCGGGACGTATGGGAGCGAACACGACGTCATAGCCCTGCTCTTTCAGCACTTTTGCGGGGTTTATGACCGCGTCGTGCTCCCCTTCTCCCACGATGATGCGGCTGCCCTTCGGCTTTCTGGTGCACATGAGAGCGGTGTTGTCCGCCTCGGTGCCGCCGGAGAGGAAATATATCTCGCCGCCCGAGGCTCTCAATATGCCGGAGAGCGTCTGCCTTGCCGACCTTATGCTCACGCTCTCGTCCGACGCCTGCTTATAGAGCGCGGACGCGTTGAACCAGCGCTCCCTGTTCGCCTCGGTGAGGACGTCGAGCGCGGTGTCGTAGATGGGTGTCGTTGCGGCGTTGTCAAGATATATCATTGTGCCTCCGAAGGGAGCGCTCCGCGTTGCTCGGTGCGGAGCTTGGACATGAGAAGTGCGTGGAGATAGTTGTCGGGCTCGAAGAGAAGGCGATGTTCTGCGCCCTCCGCCGTAAAGACGATGACTTTGACCCCGGGTGCGTTCACGCTGCCTGCGGCGACGAAGTCACTAGGCATCTGCATGTCGTAAAAACCGTCGTAGGAGCTGACGTCGGCAAGCGCGATCTCGAGCATCCTGCGCCCTCTGCCGACAAGGTTCGCACGGGAGACGATGAGGCGGCTCCCCGAAAGCGCGTATTCGTACTCGCGCGGAGTCGAATAGAACTTCTGCGTCAGCCATATCCCGAAGGCGAGGGCGACCCCTGCCGCCGCAAACACCCAATAGTTGAGATAGATGGCGACGGGAATGAGCCCCAGCCCCATCAGCTGGAACACTATGCCCAAGATCTGATCGCGCCGAGCACCGTGACGCAGCTCTACTTCCACTTTTTGCACATATCTTTCTGTCATTTCACTTTGTAATAGTCGCCGGGCTTCACCTTGACGGTGAGCTTACCGAAGACGACTTCTGCCTCCCCCCTTGCGCTCACGGCTTTTAGGGTGCCGCGCTTTGAAAGGGACTTCACCCACACATTGTCGCCGGGACGCAGCGGCGAGTCGTCGGGCTCGTCTTCCACGATGCTTTCGGTGTCGTATTTCGCGGACATATTGACGAGCTTCTTGCGAAGAGAACGCGCCTCGAAGACGTCCTTGTCCTCAACGACTTCCTTTGCGGCAAGCTCTTTGAGCTTGTCGATGATCTCGTCCGCCTCTTCCACGGAATCCTCAATGAGCCGCTTGGTCTCGCGGCGGATGCTTTCGTCCAGCTTCTCGCGTTTTTCCGCGATGATACGCTTTTCGTTCTCTGCCTCACGCAGTGCGCTCGCCGCGCGTTCGCGGTCGAGAGAGGCGTCCGACACCAGCTGTTCGGCGCGGCGACGGGTCTGTTCCGCTGCGGAAAGCACGTTGTCGAACTGCCTTTTTTCCGCCGATATCCTCCCACGCGCCCTTTCCACGATGCCCTTGTCCAGCCCCAGCGTGGTGGCGATGTCGAGGGCGTTGGAAGTGCCGATGGCGCCCATCACCAGCTTGAAAGTGGGACGGAAAGTCGCGGTGTCGAATTCCATGGACGCAGCGACGACGCCGGGTGTCGTTAGAGCGTATTCTTTGAGGTCGTTGAAGTGCGAGGTCACCAGAAACTTGGCGCCCGTGGACATGACGTAGTCCGAGATGCTGACGGCAAGCGCCGCACCTTCGCCGGGGTCGGTGCCCGCGCCCAGCTCGTCGAAAAGGACGAGGGAACGCGAGGTGATCCTGCCCAAGATCCCGATGATGTTCTTGATGTGCGCAGAGAAAGTCGAGAGGCTTTGCTCTATGCTCTGCTCGTCGCCGATGTCGCTGTAAACGCCGTCGAAGACGGGCACCTTCGCGCTCTTTGCGGGAAGATAGAGCCCCGAGAGCGCCATGCACACGAAGAGCCCCGTCATTTTCAGGGTGACTGTTTTTCCGCCCGTGTTGGGACCCGTTATGAGCAGCATCCTCTCGTCCGCGCGCATAGCGAGGGTGAGCGGCACCACTTTTTTAGCGTCGATGAGGGGGTGTCTTCCCTCTTTTACGGAAAGGGCGCCCTCGCGATCGAGCTCCGGGCGCACCGCTTTCATCGCGTGTGCAAGCTGTGCGCGCGCAAATATCGCGTCCATCTCCACGATGGTGGCGTAGCTCGCTTTCAGTCTGTCCGCATGTGCGCTGACCGCGGTGGAAAAATTGCGCAGGATGCGCTCTATCTCCGCCTGTTCGTTGAGTTTTTCGGTCTTGAGCTCGTTGTTGAGCTCGACTATCTGCATGGGCTCGATGTAAAGTGTCGCGCCCGAGGCGGATTGGTCGTGCACCAGCCCGTTTATCGCGCCTTTGAACTCGCTCTTCACGGGGATGACGTATCTGTCACCGCGCACGGTCACGATGCTGTCCTGAAGATATTTGTGATAGGTGGGCGAGGTGACGAAAAGCTGAAGTTTGGTCTTGACGTTGTCGCCGAGTTTCCTTATGCGAAGACGGATGGCGCGAAGCTCGGGCGTGGCGTTGTCCGCCACTTCCGTCTCGGAGATGAAGGAGTCGAAGATGTCCTTTTCCAGCTTATCGTCCGAATACAGCCCCGCGAGCATAGCGTGCAGCCCGGGCACCCCGATGACGGGCGTGAGTGACTTTCCTACCCTTCGCGCTACACGGAGGGCGCGTCCCACGCGCAAAAGTTCCGGGATGGAGAGCACGGCGCCCTTTTCCGCCTTGACCACGGTCTCTTCGATGTCGTCCACGGCAAAGGAGGGCGAGACGGAAAACTCAAAGAGAGTCCTGTCCGCTTCCGCCGTCATGTCCAGCGCGAGCTCCGCCTCACCTATATCGGAGGTGGGCAGAAGGGCGCGGCAAGCCGCCTTGCCGCCCTCCGACTGTGCGTGGGCGGCAAGCATATCGAGGATCTTGCCGTATTCGAGCGTATTCAGGCTCTTTTCGTTGAACATAACTTTTATCCCGCGGTCACGCGCGGATCTTTGCGTCGAATTTTCCTTCGAGAAGGGCGAGGATCTTCGCCATTTCGGAGGCTATCGCGTCGTCGGTGAGAGTGCGGACGGGGGATGCGAAGGAGAAGTTCATCGCGATACTCTTCATCCCCTCTCCGACCTGCGCTCCGCGATAGACGTCGAAGACCTCGGCATCCGTCATATCCGCGATGCCCGCCTCCTTGACGGCGGCTATCATGTCGCCCGCCTGCACGTCGTCGCTCACCACGACTGCGAGGTCGCGCTCGACGGGAGGATATTTGGAGAATTCCTTGAAACGGGCGCCCGCGGTGCAGAGTTTGACAAGAGCGTCGAGGTCGAGCTCTGCTGCATACAGTCTGACGTCCGCGCCGTATTCCGAGGCGACGTCGGGATGGATCTCGCCCGCATAGCCGATGACGCTGCCTTCGACCTCGATGTCCGCTCCCCTTCCGGGATGCAGGAACGCGAGGGAGGAACGCGTATATCCAGGCTCGACGCGCAGGGCACGGAAGAGCCCGTCCAGCACGCCTTTCAGTGCGAAATAGTCGGCATCGGCGCCGTACATCCCGATGACTAGTTTTTCCTTCTCTTCGGGCAGTTCCGTGAGGGGAAGGGACTTCGGATGATAGGTCTTTGCGATCTCGAAGAGAGAGGCGCTCTTGTTGAAGTGTGCAGCATTGTATGCGAGCACTTCCAGCATACTGTGCGTGAGCACCGTGCGCATCACGCTCAAAGCCTCACCGAGAGGATTGACCAGCTCCACCGTTCGTCTTAACTCGCTGTCTGCGGGGATGCGCAGCCTGTCCGCAAAGACGGGAGAAGTGAAGGAATAGGTGATGCATTCGTTGAGCCCGAGGGAAACGAGCTCCCCTTTCACTCTGTTGCGGAAGGCTATGTCCGCAGGCACCCCGCCTCTCGTCAGCGCCGAATGTGCAAAGAGCGTGGGCTTCACGTGGGAGTAGCCGTAGACGCGGATGAACTCCTCCGCGATGTCGTTGACGCCTTCGATGTCCGACCTTGCGTCGGGCACGTGCGCCGTAAACACGCCGTCCTCTTCCTTTTCCACGGGGATGCCGAGGCGGGAAAGTATGGCGACCAGCTGTTTTTCGGGCACCGCGCAGCCGAGGATGCGGCGGAGTTTCGCGGTGGTGAACCTGACGTCGCGCACCTTCTCATAGTTCACTTTGACGTCGATGACGCCCTTGCCTATGACGCCGCTGCCCGTCTCGTAAACGAGGGTGAGAGCGCGTTCGAGTCCGTATTCCTGCGAGGCGAAGTCGATGCCCTTTTCAAAACGAGCGGAGCTGTCCGAGCGCAGGTTCAATGCGCGAGATGTGCGGCGCACGCTGTCGCGCGCGAATTTAGCGGACTCGAAGACGATGGTGGAGGTGTCGGGTTGGATGCCGCTGTACTCTCCGCCCATGATGCCCGCAACCGCCACGGGTTTTTCCGCGTCGCAGATGGCCAGCATGGAAGAGTTGAGCGTGTTGTCCTTGCCGTCGAGGGTGACGATGTGCTCCCCCTCTTCCGCCCTGCGCACCACGATCTTCCCTCCCGCAAGATAGCGGGAATCGAAGGCGTGCATGGGCTGACCTATCTCGATGAGGACGTAGTTGGTGATGTCCACTATGTTGTTGATGGGACGGATCCCCACCGCGCGCAGTCTGCGGCGGATCTTCTCGGGAGACGGGAATATCTTCACGTCTCTGACGCACGCCGCCATATATCTGGGGCAAAGATCCTTGTCCTTCACCGTCACGCTTACGACCTCGTTCACGCTCGCGCCCGTCGCTTTATAGCCGATCTCGGGCTCGCGGCACTCCGTACCGAGTGCGACCGCCACTTCCTTTGCCAGCTTGTAGATGCTGTTGCAGTCGGGGCGATTCGCAGTGACGGAGACGTCCAGCACCACGTCGTCGAAACCGAGTGCGACGGCGGCGTCGATGCCGAGCTCCGTGCCCTCCGCAAAACGCAGGATGTCGTCCTCCTTCTGTCCGTCGATGTCGGCGGCGGTGAACCCGATCTCTTCGGGACCGCAGAACATACCCTCGGAAAGCACTCCGCGCAGTTCCCCGCGTTTTATCGTCTTGCCGTCCGCGAGCACGGCGCCGTCAAGGGCGACGGCGGTGTATTCTCCGCCCTCCACCGCAACGTTCGTGACCACCTGTATGGTCTTGCCTCCGATGTCCACCTGCGCCACGCGCAGTTTGTCCGCGTTGGGATGTTTCTCGACAGAGAGTATCTTGCAGGTCTTGACCGAGGTCGCTTTCTTTGCCTGATATTCTATGCCCTCCACTTCAAAGCCTATCGCCACGAGTTTTTCGGCGAGCTTTTCGGGAGAAACGTTGATGTCCACATAATCTTTGAGCCATGAAACGGGTGCCAGCATTATCTTTCCACCTCCCCGTTGAATTGTTTGAGAAAACGCACGTCGTTTTCATAGAAGAGCTTGATGTTGGGGATGCCGTATTTGATCATCGCGATACGCTCGAGCCCGAGCCCGAATGCAAAACCGCTGTACTGTCTGCTGTCTATCCCGCACATTTCGAGCACGGCGGGGTTCACTATGCCTGCTCCGAGGATCTCCACCCAGCCAGTGCCTTTGCACACTCTGCAGCCCTTGCCGCCGCAAATGGCGCAGGTCACGTCCACTTCGACGGAAGGCTCCGTGAAAGGGAAATAGGAGGGACGCAGACGGATCTTCGTCTCCTTCGTGAACATCTGCTGCGCAAACGCCGTAAGACAGCCCTCGAGGTCGCCCATGGTGATATACCTGTCCACGGCAAGACCTTCTATCTGATGGAAGATGGGGCTGTGAGACGCATCGTCGTCCGAACGATAGACTCTGCCCGGGATGACGACACGTATGGGGGGCTTTTTCGTCGTCATCATGCGCGCCTGCATGGGAGAGGTGTGGGTGCGCAGGACGTAAGAATCGTTGACGTAAAAGGTGTCCTGCATGTCCCTTGCGGGGTGATCCTTGGGGACGTTCAACAGCTGGAAGTTGTAAAGGTCGCTCTCGATCTCGGGACCTTCCGCCACTTCGAACCCCATGCCGAGGAAGACCTTTACGATATCTTCCCTCACCTGCGTGATGGGATGCAACGTGCCCGTGCGGGGCGCCCTGCCCGGCAGGGTGACATCCACCGCTTCAGCTTGGAGGCGCGCCGCTTTTTCGCTCTCGCGCGCTGCGGCGAGCTTGAGTTCCAGCGCGGCTTCTATCTCCGTGCGCGCTTCGTTGAGCAGTTTGCCCATCTCGGGACGCTCCTCTTTGGAGAGCGCGGAAAGCCCTTTCATGAGGGAGGTCATCTCGCCGCTCTTGCCGAGGAAACGCACTCTGACTTCGCCTAGCGCCTGCGTGCCGTCGGCTTCTTCCACCGCGGCGAGCGCAGCCTGTTTGATGCTGTCGATTTGTGCTTTCATGTAAACTCCGTATTATGCGTGCACGCCGAGCGCGCACGAAAATTTAACTTGATTATCATATCAATTTTGTCCCCCGCAGTCAACCGAACCGAGCAAATAGTGCGAAATTCCGTGTACGGCGAGAAAAACGACGCCGTTTTACACTTGTGATGACCTCCCCCGTGCTCTTGCGGAGGCGACGGCGCATATAATGTCGCGTGCAGAAAAACGTGCGACGCTTGAAACCCGGCATATTCCGCATCGCCGTGGCGCTGACGCTGTTCGTGGCGGCGTTCATCTTCTGCACCGTCTATTTCCGCAACAACATCGTCCCCACCGTCATGGGGAGCGCCATTGCCGAAGTGCGCGCCATGTGCACCAATTCCGTCAACCTAGCGGTCACCGCCGTGGTGGGAGGCGGGCTGGAGTACGACGATCTGTTCAGTGTGGTGAAAAACGAGGATGGGGACATCGAAATGGTGCAGGCAAACTCCCCCGAGATCAACATGATCGCAAGAGAGATCGCAAACCTCGCGCAGGCAAATCTCGATGAGCTGGGTCTGAAAGAGATCTCCATTCCCATCGGCACCTTCACGGGACTTGCCCTGCTCATGGGGCTCGGGCCCGACGTGACGATAAGCGTGATGCCGATAGGCTCCGCGCTTTGCGACTTTGTCAGCTATTTCACTTCCGCAGGAATTAACCAGACCCTGCACAAGATATACATCGACGTGCACGCCACCATCAACATCGTCACCCCCATCGACGAGCCCACCATCACGGTAAAGGCGGAAGTGCTGGTGGCGGAGAATCTGATCGTGGGCAACGTGCCGCAATTCTACTTCGGCGGCACCGTGCAAAACGGCGGATTTTTGGATCTTGCTCCCTGACACAAAAACGCACTAAAACAAGAGATCGCCTCAAAAGAAGGTGGCAAGCGAGCGGATGCGACTGCTCTCGCCGACACGGGCATCACGACAAATAAAATGAGTCAAAAAAAGAGTTGCGGCAGCAAAAAAAAGGCGACAAAGTCGCCTTTACGATAGTTGGATCGCGCGGTATTTGCCTTTAAGTCAGATTTTTTTCGACCGCGACCTGAACACCAGCGCGAAGAGAAACCCGAAGAGTATGACGGCGGACACCCCGGGAGCCGCGGCTTTGAGCCCTCCGCTCACCGCGCCCAAAAGACCGCCCTCGCGGCCCCCCTCCAGAGCGCCCTTCGCGATGGCACTCCCGAACCCCGTGATGGGGACGGTGACGCCCGAAGACGCAAACTCTTTGATCGCATCGAAAACGCCCGCCACTTCCAGCACCAGCCCCAGCAGCATGAATGTGACAAGGATCCGTGCGGACGACATTTCCGTTTTGTTGATGAGCAGCTGCCCCAGCGCGCACAGTCCGCCACCCACCGCAAACACCTTCAGATAAGTGAGGAAAACGCTCATATCACCCTCCCCGGACACCGCTTTGCGGAACTCGGCGTGTACATGTCGGCGCCTTTACTAACGCAACATTTTAAGTCAAAGTATTCTTGATTTCGGCGAAAAGTATAATACTTTTGGGCGTTTTTCATAATACTTTCCTCCTAAACGTAAGGTTCGCTCTCTGCCGTGAAAGCATGAGCAATGCCCGGGATATTCTCCTTTTGCAAAGGCGTATCCTTGTTCAAAAGAGCGCCCGTGGCGATGACGAGCACGCGTCCCAGCTCCCCTCTCTCCATACGTTTTGCGATGTGTCCGTTGAAGACGACGTTCACGCATCCGGCTCCCGAGCCGCCCTGAAAGGTCTTCTGCTCCGGTTTGAAAAATCCCGCACCGCAATCGAAGTGGTTGTCGAGCGTTATGCCCTCCTTGGAGAGAAGATAACAAAAAGCCTCCGTGCCGAACCGTCCGAGGTCGCCCGTGACTATGGCGTCGTAATATCCGGGGGTCCTGCCAGTGTCCTCAAGGTGCGCGATGAGAGTGTCTGCGGCAGCCGGTGCCATCGCGCCTCCCATGTTGCTCTCGTCGTCTATCCCGAAGTCCGTCACTTTGCCCAGCGTACCGCCCGTGATCTTTACGATGTGCGTGCGCCTGTACGCGAGGTCGCAATCGGGCTCTATGAGGCTCGCAGGGCGAAGTGTGCGAAGGAGTTTGTGTTTCATCCTCTCCAACGCATCCCCTCCTCTTTTCGCAAAAGGATTCTCTATGCCGCCGCCTTTTCCGCACTCGGAGTCTTCTGCCGAAGCCGCGCGCATACACTCGTCGCGCATGGCTTTCATCTTCTCTTTGAAATGCGTTCTGCACTCTTCGTCGTCCTCCGTCGTCGGCCGCACCGAGCTCAACACCGAGCATCCCGCTCCCGTCACCGTCCATTGCGACGTAGGAGTGCGTTGGTTGCCGAGCTCCAAAGGATAGCGATACTGCCTTTCGGCGGATGCGAAATGGCTGGACGAAGAGCAAGCCGCCGTGCGAGCCATGCCGCAGTCGATGAGTGCGGAGCCCACGATCACCGCCTCCGCAAACGTGGCGCAGGCGTTGTAAAGACCGAGGAAGGGGGATTTGAAATAGCGCATGGCAAGCCCCGAGGCGCTGATCTCGTTGAGCAGATCGCCGGCAAGGCAGACGTCTATGCCGTCCGCATCGCAGCCCGCAAGACAGACGGCTCCGCGCACCGCCTCGCGGTGCATCTTGCTCTCCGCTTTTTCGTAGGAACGCTCTCCCCAGAGGTCGTCGGGGAGCACGGTGTCGAATCGGTCTCCGAAATTGCCGTCGCCCTCTTTGGGCCCCACTATGGTGTAAGACGAGCGCAGGTATATCGGATGTTCGGCAAAAAAGCTCTGTCTTCCCGCTCTCATATCCTCACCCTATGAGCCCTAACACGCCGACGAGGATGCCCGCAACGATACCGAACACGATGATGGGTCCCGCGATGACGAACATCTTCGCGCATATGCCGAAAAAGACGCCTTCGCGGTTGTATTCGAGCGCGGGCGATACGACGGAGTTGGCAAAACCCGTGATGGGGATGATGGAGCCGCCTCCCGCAACGCGTCCTATCTTGTCGTAGACGCCGATGGCGGTGAGGAATGCGCCGACGAAGATCATCACCACAGTAGTCCAGCTGCCGACATCTTCGTCGGGAAGCGCGGGAAACAGCGCCGAGATCGCGTCATGCACGCCTTCTCCCGCCATGCAGATGAGCCCGCCCACGACGAACGCCGCAAAAAGCGAACGCCACATCGGCGACTTCGGAGAATTGCGTTTGACAAAAGCACGGTACTCCGCCTTATCGGTCATCGCCTCTTCCTCCTTTGACGCGCGCATCCGGGCGGACGCTCTCGTCGGGAGCCTCCGTCTCGCGGAAAATCTCCGTAGTTTCGGGGTTTTCGGTAAAAAATACGTCCACGCTTAAAGTGTGGACAAATTTAGGGTTAATATGCGTTTGAGGTGTGCCGCGCGCAGTTCGCAACAGAACGCACCTTTATTCTTCGTCGGCGAGTTTTTCTTTCATTTTGTTGAGGATGCGGCTCTCCAGCCTGCTCACCTGCACCTGCGACACTCCGAGCTCCGCTGCCACTTCGCTCTGCGTCTTGTCGCGGAAATAGCGCAAAATGATGAGCTTCCTTTCGCGCTCCGGCAGTTTCTTTATGCTGTCGCGCAGCATCATCCCGTCCATATCCTCGTCGGGAGACTCCGCGCCCACCAGCCTGTCGCCGAGGGGCGTGCCGTCTTCGTCGCCCGCTTCGTTGAGGGACACGACGAATCTCCCCGTGTCGAGGGCGAACACGACTTCTGCGGGCTCGCATCCGAATTTTTCCGCAAGCTCGTCCACGGTGGGCTCGGGACGGTTGTTTTTGAGCTGCTCGTCGGTGTACGCCGCGATCTTCCCCGCAAGCGACTTTGCCCATCTCGACACCTTCACCGCGCCGTCGTCGCGCAGGAAACGTTTGATCTCGCCCATGATCATGGGCACGGCGTAAGTGGAAAAGCGCACCCCGAACGAGGTGTCGAAGCCCGCGACCGCTTTCAGGAATCCCACCATGCCCAGCTGCATGAGATCGTCGTATTCCAGCCTGCCCTTGAACCGCTTCACCACGGATCTGACAAGAGGCAGATTTTCCCTGACGAGGGTCTCTTTGGCGTCCTCTTCGCCGTCTTGGGCGCGCTTTATCAACCCCAGCGTTTCGTCATGTGCGAGCATTGCCGCCGATCCTCTTGCGCATCACCACGGTCGTACCCTTGCCGGGCTCGGAGTCCACTGTGAGTTCGTCCATGAAAGTCTCGATGACGGTGAATCCCATCCCGCTGCGCTCGTCGTCGGGTTTGGTGGTGAAAAAGGGCTCGCGCGCGGCTGCGACGTCCTCTATGCCGCGCCCGAAGTCCCTGACGCTCACCGTAAGCGTCCCGTCGTCGTCGATATCGGCGCATATCTCGATGAGGTTCTCTGCGCGCTCCGCGTCGTAGGCGTGCACGACGGCGTTGGTCACCGCTTCGCTGACGGCGGTCTTGATGTCGCTTATCTCGCTCACCGTCGGCGAGCATTCCACCGCAAATCCCGCCACGGCGTTGCGAGCGAAACTCTCGTTCTTGCCGAGGGCGGGGATCTCCATCTTCATATGGTTTCCGTTCATCATTTCACCTTCTCCACAACAGAATAGACGCCGCTCGCGCGCAGCACTTTATCCACCTGCGGCGGGACGTCTTTCAGGCGCAGCACACCGCCCGATGCGTTAAGTTTTTTGTACCTGCCGAGGATGAGTCCCAGCCCCGTACTGTCCACGAACGTGACGTTTTTCAGGTCGAACACCACCTCGGAAGGCGACTTTTCAAGGATGAGCGCGTCGATCTCGCCGCGCAGCGTGCGACAGGCGAATTCGTCGATGTCGCCGCAAAACGCCACGGTGAGTTTCCCGCGCTCCGATCTGCTCTCGATGCTCATACAGCCTCCTTCCCCCATGCTACACCGAGGCGACGCGCGCTTTTTCGGAGCTTTTGCGGCATACATTCCGCAGGTGTCGCATTTTGTCAATAAAATCTCGCAAAATCCACCGCAAAAAAGTTGACATTCCCGCGCCCGTATTGTATATTGTCATAGTCGCGGATCGATTCCGGCTCACGGGGTGTGGCGCAGCTTGGTAGCGCACATGGTTTGGGACCATGGGGTCGGAAGTTCGAATCTTCTCACCCCGACCATCTCGCGACAAAACGGGATCCCACCCCGGATGAGGGCCTTTAGCTCAGTTGGTTAGAGCGGTCGGCTCATAACCGATTGGTCCGCGGTTCGAGTCCGTGAAGGCCCACCAATATATACGGTCCGGTAGTACAGTTGGTTAGTACGCCAGCCTGTCACGCTGGAGGTCGAGGGTTCGAGCCCCTTCCGGATCGCCAAAGGTCGAGTGGCAGTGACACCGTCACTGCCACTTCCCTAGACCGCATGCCTCGGTAGCTCAGTTGGTAGAGCAAGGGACTGAAAATCCCTGTGTCGGTGGTTCAAGTCCGCCCCGAGGCACCACAAAACAAGCCGGTGACCGCGCCTCACCGCTCCCGCCGTCGGGCGTCGCACCGCACAAACGCTGGTGTAGCTCAATAGGCAGAGCAGCTGATTTGTAATCAGCAGGTTGATGGTTCGATTCCGTTCACCAGCTCCACAGACCTCGCCGACTGCCCTCTTCGTGGGGACAAAAGACGGGGTCCCCGCAAAGTACCACAGCGAAGCGAGGACACTTTGTGGGGTAATATTCGGGGTCCCCATCAAATTTCGCTCCGAAATTTTATGGGGTATCACATGGGAGGATTCCCGAGTGGCCAAAGGGAGCAGACTGTAAATCTGTTGTCGACGACTTCGGTGGTTCGAATCCACCTCCTCCCACCAAGCAATAGCCCAGCCGATTGGCTGGGTTTTTGCTTGGTGGGAGGAGGTCAGGGTATGCGAACCATGCGCGCAAATGTTTGCTCATTGCGTGATAAATCCTTTGCAATGTATTCTACCCTTGCGGGCAATTCTTCAATGCGCGCAGGTTCGGCGGCACGCTTTGCGTGACGCTTTCGCCCTTTCCAGTCGTCCGCGATGGGATGTGACATCTGCCCAAACACTCCCCTTTTCAATCCCCTACCCTTATGGCGAACATCCACCTCCTCTTGTTTAAGTCACAAATTATATTTTGATCATCACTTTTTACGGATAAAGCAAACAATACAGACGATGAAAGTATTGACAATTGAAAATTAAACACTACAAATTCGATGATAATTCTTTAATTCTACGGAGCGTAGACTTTCTTTGATTTGCCATAATTGTCGTGATTTTCTTGTCAATTATTAGTAGGTTTACTTTTTGTGACGATTTTGCTAAAATGAAATCAATAAAACCAAGGGGTGAAAATATGGGCAAACACAGCATCGGGAAAACTATAGCTAGTTTACGCAAATCAAAGGGGTGGACGCAGGTCGAACTCGCCGAAAAACTGGATATTAGCGATAAAACGATAAGTAAATGGGAAAGCGAGGCAGGTATGCCCGAAATTTCCCAGCTCCCTGCGCTTTCAAAACTATTCGATGTCAGCATTGATTTCTTGATGACAGGTAAAATAGACGAAATGATTTCACTAGACGATATGGATTCTGTAAAGCGTATGTTTTATCTAATCAAAAATGATGATGCGGAAAACTATATCAAATATGGCTATACTGCGACTACATATTTTAATGATTTTAATAGCGCGAATTCCGCAATTGCTAGTATAATTGAAAACAAAAGTACAAAGATTTTCAACGCTTGTGTTCAAAACGGCATTAAGTGTAAACAGTCGCCTTATCACCAATACGCTTTAGTTGGTGCAATGTATGATCACATCGATACTCTAATTAAAATGGCTTGTGATTCGGACTGCCTTGAATTCTTGGAGGCTATTGATTTTTTGAGTTTCGCTGTCGGGGATAAAACGCAACAATTAAAATCAAACGATTTAGGCCATCGTAAGTACAGACCATATGATCCAAATACGGCGTATCTTGTGTCACCTGAAGTTTTCGAATACATATTCAACTCTTCTACGGTTTCGAACAGAATTATAGAGTATATTTCCACATATAGGGCCTTCCAACCTAATTCTATAAAATACGGGACAAGCGTTGCAGATAGGGGTGATATAATCGGAATCTTTTACCATTTGGAGCAAAACATAATTGAGCAACTGTACAAAACGCGGCGCTTTGAACTGTTGAACAATTACATACAACAAATTAGCTCAGATGCAGCACATACATTGGGATTCTTTAACAAAGCAACAGCTGGACGAGACATTTCCTATAGCCTGCAAAATGGCTATTTGTTAAGGAACGACGACACCGGCTATTATGGCAGAACCACTATTATCGGTAAACTAATTGCTATAGATAAGCAGATGATCGAGTTGGCCATTTCAAACCTTGATGACCGATGGGCTAATATTTTTATTGCCTATAACCGTAAAATCATAGAAGAATTGAATGCAGCTAGGAAAAGTTTTTCGTGTAAAAATATATTCGCCCCAAACACTTCGGAACTTAACGCTTTGTTTGATGAGGCAAAACGTCAAAAGCGAATCAGAAAAATAAAAGAAAACTCTTCAATCACGGACAAACAGCGCAGAGAACAACTGTTTGAGGAAGATGCATTATCGATTTCGGATGCCATTAAATCCGATGACTATGATTTGTTTGCAAAGTTCCCGGAAGAAAAAACTAATGCCGTGACATTATCGGATATTGCCAATGCAGATTGTAACGATATCAGATTCTATATTCACGCTTTGAATGTAGATGATAGTTCTCAAAATCTGAACGATGCGCTAAAAAGCGTATTGGAAAAACACTTCGACCGATACGACATTTTAGACGCATTGCTTTCTGCAGGAGCAATAATAGACGACAATATAGTCATTACAAACATTTTGAAACAAAATGTTGCTTTGCATTTTAACGGCAAAGAAACTTCTGCTTCAAATATTGAAATCGACGACAGTGCAACGAAGGACACTTTACTAAAAAGTTTAAAAGACGGAAAGCTTGAGTTCGTTATAGTCAACTTGACAATGGTATTGGAACGCAAATTGAAAAGCAAGCTCGCAGAGCAAAGTTCAGACTTAATTGATATGATCGACAAAACCCATGACCTGAATGAAATTAGCGATTTTGAGTGCAAAATGCTGCACAATTTAAGAAAAGCACGAAATGGCATTCTGCACCAAAGCGGAAAGTTTTACTATACCGAACCAATTATAAAAACTTGGATTAGAATTGTATATTCATTATAAAGCAAATTCGTTTTAGTTTACCTCTTTCTCCGTCAGGAAAACCGCACTGTTTAGTGCGGTTTTCTCATGTTTTAGGTGGTGAGATAAGGTCAATAGTTCTCGGTGCGGCGCTGTTTGCGGAGGGCACGGCGGCGGGCGCCGGCTTTCCATTCCTCTAGTTCTGACTCGGTGACGGGAAGGAGCTCCGGCACTTCGGTGGGCTGCTCGTTCTCGTCGAGGGCGACGAGGATGAGGTAGGCGACGTTGATGAGTTTGCGGTCGCCGGAGAGCTCCTCGACGAAGGTCTTGACGCACACTTCCATCGAGGTTTTGCCGGCGTATGTGAGCTTGCCCGTCATATAGATGGTGTCGTTGACGCGGGCGGGAGCGCGGAATTCCAATGTATCTACAAAGACAGTGGTGACGTTGCGTTCCGAATGTCTGCGTGCGACGACGGCGGCGAGGATGTCTATCCACGCCATGAGCGCGCCGCCGAAGAGGCGGTCGAAGCCGTTGATGTCCGACTGAGTGATGATGTGCACCTGTTCGGTGTAAGAATCCGAAGGATGTTTGACCTTTCTTTCCTTTTCCATTATGCCTCCTGCGGCGCGCAGACCCGTCAAAGCGCGGGTGCGATGCCGAGCATACGCTTGAATTCCTCTTCGTCGATGATCCTGATGCCGAGCTTCTGCGCCTTTTCGAGTTTGCTGCCCGCGTCGGAGCCCGCGAGGACGAGGTCAACGGTCTTTGACACGGACGAGGCGACTTCTCCCCCGTTTTCCTCGATGAGCGCCGTAGCCTCGCCGCGCTTGTAGGTGGGGAGGGAGCCCGTGAGCACCACTCGCATACCCTCGAATACTCCGCTCTTTTTCTCCGCCTCGCGCACGGTGACCCCGCTTGCGAAGAGATCCGCGATGAGGCGAAGATTATCTTCGTCGGCGAAATAGGAAACGATGTTGTCTGCAAGTATCTCCCCTATGCCGTCCACGGCAGTGAGCGCATCGCGATCCGCCTTTTCCAGCGCCTCGAAGGTGCCAAAACGCGCGGCAAGGTCCTTTGCCGTCTTCTTGCCTATGCCGTCGATGCCGAGGGCAAACAGCAACCTGTCCATGGTGGTGTCTTTTGCTGCGGCGATGGCGGCGATGAGGTTGTCCGCCTTTTTGTCGCCGAAGCGCTCGAGCCCCACGATATCCTCTTTTTTGAGCCTCATCAGACCGACGGGAGAGGTCATGTGCAGCTCGTTGTAGAACTGCTCCGCCGTCTTCTCGGAAAAACCGTCAATGTCCATGGCGTCCTTGGACGCGAAGTGGTCGAGGCAGGAGACGATCTGCGGCGCGCAATGCTCGCCCGTGCAATAGAGGAACGCGCCTTCCTCGCGGACGGGAGCGCCGCACGCGGGACAAACGGTGGGTTTCTCCACCTCTTTCGCGTCGGGAGCTTCCTCGGCGACGCCCATTATCTCGGGGATGACGTCGTTGCTGCGGCGGATAAAGACGCGGTCGCCTATTTTCACCTTCTTTTTCAGAATGTCGCCGTAGTTGTTGAGCGTCGCTCGCCGCACCGTGACGCCGCCGATGTCCACGGGGTCGAGCACGGCAAGAGGATTGAGTTTTGCCGAACGCGAGACCTGCCACACCACGTCGCGCAACACGGTGGTCATCTCGTCCGCCTTGAATTTGTAGGCGATCGCCCACTTCGGGAACTTTTCTGTGTAGCCTATCTCGTCGCGGAGGGCGGTGTCGTTGACCTTGAATACCACTCCGTCAATGAGGAAATCGAGAGAGGGACGCAGCTCGCCCACCTTCTCCGCGAACGCGAACGCGGCATCCGCGCCTTTGAGCACGGCGAAGTCGCTCTCCGTCTCGAAGCCCTCTTCCGTGAGGAAATCGTGCATCTCGCGCTGGGACGCGAAGTGACGGTCGCTGTAACCGATGTTGTACGCCATAAACGAGAGATTGCGAGAGGCGGTGACTGCGGGATCGAGGTTGCGTATGGCGCCCGCAGCACCGTTGCGCGCGTTTTTGAGAGGCTCGTCGCTCTTGGCGTTGTAGGCGGCAAGAGCGCTCAAACGCATTATGCCCTCGCCTTGGATCTCTATCCTGCCCGTGTAGGAGATGGTGCGAGGCACGCCGGCTATCGTCTTCACCTGCGCGGTGACCTCTTCGCCCGTGACGCCGTCGCCGCGGGTGGCTGCCTTCACCAGCTTCCCGCCCTCGTAAAGGATGTTGAGCGTGAGCCCGTCGAACTTGTATTCCGCGGTGATCTCGGGCTCTTTCCCCACCGCTTTGACTATGCGTTCATACCACTCCGCGATCTCCCCTTCCGTCTTGCACTTGTCCAGACTGTAAAGCCGCAGGAGATGGCGGGAGGGCTCGAATTTCTTTTGCGGAGCGCCGCCGACGCGATGGGTGGGCGAGTTTTTCAGCGTATAGCCCTCCCTCTCTTCAAGCGCGCGCAGCTCGTCGTACATGGCGTCGTACTCGGCGTCGGAGATGACGGGCGCGTCCTCTTCGTAATAGAGGGCGGCGTAACGGTTGAGCTTTTCCACCAGCTCTTTCATTCTGTCGTAAGGTTTCATGTTCACTCCTTGACGATCTTCAAACTGTTTATCGCGATCGCGAGCGCGAATCGCTTGACGCCCAGCCCTTCGAACTCGATGGCGGCGGTCTTGTTTTCGCCCTCGCCCACGGTCTCGCGCACCACACCTTTTCCGAAGCGTTTATGCTCGACGACGACGCCTTTCTCGAACTCCGAAAAATCGGGTGCGTCGGCATTGCGCTGCGGCGCGGACACGAATCCGCTCATCCCTCGCCCTATGCCGTCGAGGGAGGGCTTGCGCGCGGGAGACGACGTGCGCTGCTCCGATGACGGAAACGCCGCACGCATCCTTATCGAGGCTTTTTCCCCTTGCATTTCGGAGATAAACCTGCTTTTCGGGAAAGTTTCCACTTTTCCGAATCTGAACCGCGAGCGCGCCCACGACACGGTGAGACGCTGTTTTGCGCGGGTGATGGCGACGTACATCAGACGTCGCTCTTCCTCGATGTCGCCGTTCGTGACTGCGGTCGAGGTGGGGAATATGCCGTCCTCCAGACCCACCACGAAGACGTTGTCGAATTCCAGCCCTTTCACCGCGTGTACGGTGGCGAGAGTGACATAGTTTTCGCCGTCCATCTCGTCCGTGTCCGAAACTAGGGAGACGGACTGCATGAAGTCGGATATGGTGGCTTCGGGATTGTCGTCAACGAAGTTCTGCACTGCGGCGACGAGCCCTTCAATGTTATCGTAGCGGTTCCTGTCTTCGGGATCGTCGCTGAGCTTCAGCGTGTTCTCAAGTCCGCTCTCTTTGATGACGTATTGCATGAAGTCTACGGGCTTCATCTCCCCTATCCCTTCCGCGATCTTATCTGCTACGGCGGCGAAAGCGGCGAGCTTTCTCGCGCTCGCGGGAGAGAGGGACTCGGCGTGTTTTGCAGCCGCGAGGTAGGACACGCCGAGGCGGGCGGAGACCATCGCCACTTCCGCGACGGCGGAAGGTCCTATGCCCCTTCTGGGATAATTGACCACACGCAGGAATGCGTCGTTGTCGTTGGGGTTGATGGCAAGTCGCACATACCCCAGCGTATCTTTTATCTCCTTGCGCTCGAAGAATCTGAAGCCGCCGAACACTTTGTACGGGATGCCGTGCAGTGTGAAACTCTCTTCAAAAAGCCGCGTAAGAGCGTTTGCTCTCACCAGCACGGCGGTGTCGCGGTAGTTCTCCCCCTCCGTGAGAAGGGAGCCGATCGCGCGGGTCACGTAATCGGCTTCGTCGCGGTCGGTGCGCGCCTCGTAATAGCGCACGTCATAGCCTTTGCCCAAGGCGCTCCACAGCGTTTTCTCGTTGCGGGCGTTGTTGTGCTTTATGACATTGTTCGCCGCCTCCAATATATTCTTGGTGCTGCGATAGTTCTGCTCCAGCTTGTAGACCTTCGCCCCCTTGAACGTCTCGGGAAACTCGAGTATGTTGCGGATCTCGGCGCCGCGCCAGCTGTAGATGCTCTGATCCTCGTCGCCCACCACGAACACGTTTCCCCACTTCGCCGCAAGCAGCGACACCAGACGCAACTGCAGACGGTTGGTGTCCTGAAACTCGTCCACGTTGATGTAGCGGAAGCGGTTCTGCCAGCGCTCAAGAACGTCGGGACAGGTCTCGAACAGCTCCACCGTCTTCACGAGCAGGTCGTCAAAGTCCATTGCATTGGACTTTTTCAGTTCCCTCTCATACGCTGCATACACGAGGGCTACGGCTCTTGCGTCCGTCACGTCGTCTTTGATCGCTTCGTAGTACTCGTCGGGTTTCAGCGCCGCAGTCTTCGCGCGGGAGATATGGTTGACGTAACTCCCTCTGCGCTTCGGATCGGCGCCCTGCACCTCGTCCGCGACGCGCTTTACGACGCGTTCGCTCTCCAGCTCCGTATATATCGTGAAATCGCGGGAATAACCCAGCCTCTCTCCGTCCATGCGCAACATACGCGCGCACATGGAATGGAAAGTGCTCGTCCATACATCGTATCCGCTGCCGCCGAGTTCGCGTTGGATGCGCTCCTTCATCTCGTTTGCGGCTTTGTTGGTGAAAGTGATCGCAAGGATATTGTAGGGCGACACTCCCGCCTCCACCAGCGCGCAGATGCGCGCGGTGAGCACTCTGGTCTTGCCGCTGCCCGCTCCCGCAATAACGAGTATGGCACCGTCGCGGTCCTCGACGGCTTTCATTTGTTCAGGATTGAGTCCGAAATCACGCATGTGTTCATATTAGCACAATCCGCCTCGGATTTCAACGCAAAACGACCATATCGCGCGGGCATTCTGCGCGTGTCCCGACTTTGTCCCGCATCATCCCGCAACGCCTTTTATCTCTCTGCCGGCAACTTTTTTGCATTAAATTATTATCGCCCGACATAGCTATATAAAAAAGTCAAAATTAAAAATCTGACATTTGTTGAAAATTGCGCACACGTATGATATTATAATTTTGATTTGTCTTCGGAGGATGAATTATGGCGGATTATCTTGACAATTACGATGATATCGTCTTTTTGGACAGCGAACTTGACGATGACGACGACACCGCTCCCGTAGGAGAGCTCATCAAAGTCGTGGACGGATAGGTCTCCCGCGCAAGCGACCTTGCGGCGGAGGAAACTCCCGCTGCGGAGAAAGCGCTTCCCGTTGAAGAAGCCGCAGCCCCTGCGCAAGAGCCCGCGCCCCTGCCCGAAGTGTCCGCAGCGGAAGAGGCACCTGCTCCTGCGGAGGAAGCGCCTGCAGCGCCTGCGGAGCCGGAGTCCCCTGCGTCCGAAACACAGGAAGAAGAGCTGCCCGCTCCCGATCCCACCTATCTTTACGCCTACGGCATCACGCCCGCATCGGAAGAAACTCCCGTGCAGGAAGAAGTCGCCGCGGCGGCGCCCGAGACGGAAGAAACTCCCGCTCCCGTTCATTACGAGGAAGCGCCTGCCGAGGAGCCCGCTCCCGTCTATGAAGAGCCTACGGCGGAAGAGGAAGTCCCCGCAGAAGAGCCCGTTCCCGCGCAAAAGACCAAAAAACCCGTATCTCACACCATCATCCAGTCCGGTGCGGGCGGTGGCGACGTTTGGGGAGCCGCGGTCATAAAACCCGCAAAGAAGAAGGCGGAAAAAACCGAAAAGACGGATAACGCGAAAGCCGAACCCGAAAAGGAGGAAAATAAAGTGGCAAAAGAAAAAGCGACGGCAGACAGCGCCAAGAAGACCAAGACTGCGGCAAAACCCGCGGCGGAAAAGAAACCTGCGGCGAAGGCTGCGGCAAAGGCAGAGCCCAAGAAAGCTCCCGCAAAGGCTGCGACGACCGCAAAAGCGGCTCCCGCGAAGAAAGCGGAGAAGGCTGCTCCCACTCCCAAGGCTCAAGAAAAGAAAGCCGCAAAACCTGCCAAGGAAGACACCAAGGCGGCAGCAAAGGCAGTCAAAGAGGACACCAAACCCGCCGAGCAGGTCATCGAGGCAGGCGACGAGAGCATCCCTCACGGCAGGTTCGTCATCAAGAAGACGGACAAGGGCAACTTCGTCTACAAGCTCTACTCTTCCAACTACAGAGTGGTCGCCATCGGCGCAGGGCTCTACACCTCCATCTCCAGCTGCAAGGTCGGCATCAACAGCGTGCGCAACAATGCCGACTCCGCTCCCATCGAGGATCAGACGCTGCAGAAGTGGGAAGAGCTCAAGTTCCCCAAGTGGCAGATCTACACCGACAAGCAGGGTGAGATCCGCTTGAGACTGCTCGCCTCCAACGGCAACATCGTCGCGACCACAAACGACGGCTATCTCTCCAAGGAAGCCGCAAAGAAAGGCATCGCCGCCATCGCACGCGCAGCCAAAGGTGCTGCCATCGTCCGCAACGACGATCTGTGGTAAACCTCCCTGCCGCAAAAGCGGCGGGATAACACCCGCCGAGGTACATATGAGGGCGCAGAGATACCTCCCGCCCATAGTACTACAGCGCAAAAACACAAAAGATAAATCGGCACTGCCGACACCTGCGAAGAGAGCGGAAACATCCGCTCTCTTCTCTTTCCCGTAAATTCGAACGCATTATCCCGACACGCCGCAGTCAATGCCATAACACCGAAAAAGGCATACCCGAGCGCTTGCGTAAAAATGACTCCGATCAAAACACGGGCGGAACCGATACACGCAATTTAATAAATTAAAAACGCGCGGCGAAGGGAGGAACGATGAAAACAATGTCGTTCACTCTATAAAATATTGAAAGATATGCCGAAGCGAAGGGAGAAGCACCCTTCCCGTGAGCGAGAGATTTTCGGATGATTTTGCGCAAAAACGCTGCAGCCAATAGTATACATATTGGCAAAACGCTTCCACAAACGCGGGCTCAAAGTGCGAATCGCGATCCCGACACGGGCGGCGAAGGTAGGAACGGTGAAGGAAGGATCTTGAACATTTTCGTTCGTGCGCGAAAGGCGCCGCAGCCAATACCCGTGGGTCTTGGCAAGGCGGCTGACAAAACACGGGCGGAACCGATACACGCAATTTTAATAAATTAAAAACGCGCGGCGAGAGTGTGATGTCGTGCTAGCGCGTCAAAATATTTTCGTATCGGCAAGGCGGCATACGCAGGCAATACCTGTATGGTATTGTCAAGTGCGCCAACGCCGTCGAGGCGGAAATAGGTGGCGCACGAGGGCGGCGTTCGCGCTCTCGCCGCGCGTGAAATAGCAAAAGACGGAGGCCCTGTTGACCGTCCGTCTTTTGCCGAATCCAGGAAGAGATGAAACAGGCTTTCGTAAGATTCTAAAAAGGAGGGTTATTATGAATGGACAGTTGGCTGTCGCTTGTCGGCTCTTTTGACGCTCTCACGTAGGCGAGTCGCGCCGATCCCGCCATATACGGCGGATACACTCCCATCTTGCCGAAGAGACGGCGGGCGGGCTTTTGCAGAATGTCCAGCATAGGCCCGTGGATGAGGAATGCGATCGCAGTGCCCTCGCGGACGGTCCACGGGAGGTCCGCAAGCGGGGTGATGACGGCGATGAACACGACGAATATCACGTCGAATGCCATCCTCACCTGCCCCATCGTGAAGGGGGTGCGCTCCGCAATGCAGACGCAGAAGCCCTCCATAGGCACTCTGATGAGGTAGGACTCGATCACGGTGATGAGCCCTACGGCTTTGCACATTATCGCGGCGGCGAGCACGAATATTTTCGCCGCATAGTTTTCCACGCTGACGCCATTGAAGACGTGTTCGGTGAATATCGCGGTGAAGAACCCGCTGCCGAACACGAACACCAGCTGGAAGAGCTCGGTGAGGCGGAAGCGTTTACGCTCGATGACGATCTGCCCCAAGAGGAAGAATCCAGACATCGCGGCGTAAATTATGCTGACGTCCACGCCCGATACATGCGACACGGTGAGCCCGAAGGCGTCGTAGGCGCCGATGCCGATGTCGGGGATCATGCTGAGCGCAACGCCGAAGTGTGTGATCGCGACGCCGATGACGAGAAGGGCGAACTTCTTGACGAAGAGGATGGCAGCCTCCCGCGTCGGCGCGCGCATCATTTCAGGCGGGCGTAGAGCTCTTTGAACGCCGCAAATTTTTCCGCATAGGCGCGATGCTCGCTCTCGGACGGGAGGAAGACATCGGTGTCGCGGATGAGCCTGTCACATGCCTCGTCGAGGCTCGGGACGGCGCCGGTGCCCACCATCGCGAGGATGACGGCTCCGAGGCCCGCTCCGTCCGACGTGTTGATGCGTCGAAGCTCCAACCCCGTGATGTCGGACAGGATCTGCATCCATTTGTCGGAGCGCGACCCTCCGCCGATGACGCGAGCGTAGCCTGCTTCGGCACCCATACCGAGGATGTTGTCGTAGCAATCCTTGAGCCCGAAGCATATGCCGTCTACGACGGCTTTTGTCAGATCGGCACGTTTATGCGCAAGATTGATGCCGTAAAACGCGCCTTTGGCGTCGGGATCGTTGATCGGGCTGCGCTCGCCCATGAGGTAAGGCAGAAAGATCGGCGCGTCGGTGCACACGCCGGGCATTTCGTCCAGAAGGTCGCCGACGGACATCCCCGTCACCTCTTCCGACCACCATTGCATGGAGCCCGCAGCGGACAACATGCAGCCCATAAAGTGGAATCTGCCGTTGGCGTGGCGGAAGACGTGCATGCCTCCGTTGGTGCTTGCAGCAAACTCCGCGCAGGGCGCGAACACGACGCCGCTGGTGCCGAGGGAGAAGAACATCCTGCCCTCTTTCACGGTGCCGGTGCCGACGGCTCCGACCGCCTGATCGCCGCCTCCCATGACGACCTTTGCCGACACGGGAAGTCCGCTTGCCGCGGCGAACTCTTCCGAGACGTGTCCTATGACGTCGGTGGACTCGAAGATGGCGGGAAGCTGCTCTTCCGTTATGCCGATGATGCCGAGCATCGGCGCGCTCCAAGCGCGGTTTTTGACGTCGAAGTAGAGCGTGCCGCTGTCGTCGGATACATCACTGCCGAAGACGCCGCTCATCTTGTAGGCGACGTAGTCCTTCGGGAGCATTATCTTTGCGATGCGCGCGAAGTTTTCGGGTTCGTGGCGCTTCATCCACATGAGCTTTGGCGCGGTGAACCCGGTGAAGGCGACGTTGCCCGTCCACTCGAGCAGCTTATCTTTGCCGACGACGTCGTTGAGATAAGCGCATTCCTCGGTGGTGCGGTTGTCGTTCCAGAGTATGGCGGGGCGTATGACGTTGTCGTCTTTGTCTAGGACGACGAGCCCGTGCATCTGCCCGGAGAAAGAGACCCCTTTCACGGCGGAAAGGTCGTGACGGCAACCGAGCTCGCGGACACAGGCGACGACGCCCGCATACCAATCTTCGGGGTTTTGTTCCGACCACCCATCCTCGGGAAGGAGCAAGGGATACTTCGCGGACGCGCTGTCCGCGATGCGTCCCTCGCCGTCTGCGAGGACGAGTTTTACGGATGAAGTGCCGAGGTCTACTCCGAGATACATACAGTCTTCTCCCACGGCGTAGCCGTGACGATCTCTTGCGGAATATTCGCTTTATCGCGCGTTTTTGCTATGTAAACCATCAATGCCGCGATATACTCTGTCGTACAGCGCTGCCGCGACGGTCGCCTGTCACTCGAACATTATCTCGTTGATGACGGCTTCGAGATACTCTTGTCTGCCGCTGTCCACCTTGATCTCGCCGAGACCCATGGCGTAGTCGGAGAGCTCCTGAAGGTTGGTCTTGCCCTCGACGATCTTCTTGCCGATGCCGGAGGAATAGCTGGCGTAGCGGTCTTTGACGAATTCGTCGATCCTGCCGTCCTCGATGAGCTTGACGGCGAGGCGCAGACCCAGCGCGAAGGCGTCCATGCCCGCGATGTACGCAAGCAGGATGTCCTCGACGGTGTTGGACTGACGGCGGGTCTTGGCGTCGAAGTTGAGGCCGCCCGTGGTGAATCCGCCCGCTTTCAGCACCTCGTACATGCACATCATGGTCTCGTAGACATTGGTGGGGAACTGGTCGGTGTCCCAGCCGAGCAGATAGTCGCCCTGATTGGCGTCGATGGAGCCGAACCCGCCGTTGACGGTGGCAACGCGCAGCTCGTGCTGGAAGGTGTGCCCCGCGAGAGTCGCGTGGTTGGCTTCGATGTTGAGTTTGAAGTCGCCCTCGAGCCCGTAAGTACGGATGAAGTTCATGCACGTAGCGGCATCGAAGTCGTACTGATGTTTGGTGGGTTCCTTGGGTTTGGGCTCGAGATAGAACGCGCCCTTGAAGCCCTTGGCGCGGGCGTAATCGCGCGACATCTGCATAAATCTGCCGAGGTTGTCGAGCTCGAGCGCCATATCGGTGTTGAGCAGGGTGTCATAGCCCTCTCTTCCGCCCCAGAAGACGTAGCCGTCCGCACCGAGCTTGATGGCGGCGTCTATGCCCGCCTTGACCTTGGCTGCGGCGACTGCAAACACGTCGGCATTGGGGCTGGTGGCAGCGCCCGCCATAAACTTCTTGTCGCCGAAATTGTTGGCGGTGTTCCACAGGAGCTTCTTGCCGTGCTTTTTCTGCAAGACGGCGATGTAGTCCACCATCTCGTTGAAGTTTTTGATGCTCTCGGCGACCGTCGCGCCCTCGGGAGCGATGTCGACGTCATGGAAGCAGTAGTAGTCGATCTGCAGCTTGTCCATGAGCTCGAAGGCGAAATCCGCCTTTTTGCGGAACATCGCCATAGGATCATCTTTGAGCCCGAAGGACTTGTCCATGGTGGCGGAGCCGAACATATCCACGCCTTCGGCGTCGATGGTGTGCCAATAGCTCAACGCGAATTTGAGGTGCTCGCGCATGGGTTTGCCGAGGATGACCTCATCCGGGTCGTAGAACTTGTAGGTGAAGGGGTCTTTGGACCCTTTTGCGTACACTACTTTTTTGACATCGTTGTAGGTTTTCATAATTTACCTCGATATGGTTAAGGTGAGACCTTTATTACCTAATTTGCCCCCCCCCGGACTCCCCCGTCCGACGCCGTTTTTTGCAAGGGAATGCGAAACGCGCGCGCGAGAGAATGTTGTGATGGATCTCGGGGGATGCCGCCCCTCGGGGCGGCGGGATCAGCCTTCGGCTTTGTCCTCCTCTTCGGAGCCTGCCTCTTCTGCTTTTATGTCTTCTGCCGCGGCTTCGGGAGACTCGGCACCGTCAAGCACTTCCTCGACGGCATGTTCGGCAGCCTCTTCCGCCTCGGTCACGGCATCGTCCTCGGAGGCGTCAAGAGTGACACTCTCCCCTCCTTCGGCTTCAGCCGCAAGCTGCTTCTTCGTCTTTCCGAACGCGAACCATTTGCCGCAGATCTCCTTGACCTGATCGGTGAACTTGACTCCGCGAAGCATGGGTCCCACGACTTGGAGGAACACCGCCGCAAGAAGGATCGCGCCTTTGATCGCGTCGTTGATGAGACCACCGAGACCGAGCGCGACGATTATCTTGTCGATGACGGTGTAGCTCATCGCACCGAACAGCACGCCGATTATCTTGCCCTTGCCGCCCGCCATGGAGATGCCGCCTATGACGACAGCCGCGATGGCGTACATTTCATAGTTTTTGGCGGACGCCGCCGCGTCCACGTTGCCGCTCATTGCGAGGGTGAGGAACGCCGCGAAACCGACGAGGGTGCCGGTGAAGGCGTAGACGGACACTCTGATCCAATCGACATTGACACCGGCGAGGAACGCCGCCTTCTCGTTGCTGCCGATCGCATAGACCTGTCTACCGTACTTGGTGCGGTTGGCAACGAAGACGAAGATGATGGTGACAACGATGAGGAGTATGCCCGTGATGGGGATGGTAGCCACGAAACCGTTGCCGAAGTCGAAGAACTCCTGATAGCTGCTCAAATCGCGGTTGAGTCCGGATATGGAGCCGTTCACGTTGGACGCACCGTCATCGACAAAGAACTGCGAGATGGAGCGGAATGCGAGCATTGTCGCCAGCGTGACGATGAACGCGGGCATTTTCGCCTTGCCGATGAGCAGTCCGTTGAAGAGACCGAGCCCCGTCCCGAACAGCACGGCGACGATGAACGTGGCGAATATGCTGTTGGTGGAGTTGAATACCTCGATGGACATGACCGCCGTCAAAACGAGCATCGAGCCGACCGAAAGGTCTATGCCGCCCGTGATGATGACAAGTCCCATGCCGATGGCGATGAGCCCTATGACTGAAGAGTGGCGCAGGATGTTCATCACGCCGTTCCAAGTGGTGGCGCCGGAAGTGATGATGAGCCAAACGATAAAGACGGCTATGAAGATGAAGACGAAGCTATAACCGTTCCACGCTTTGCCCGCGAACTTCTTGACGTCCTCGCCCGTGATCTTGCGCTTTTCGGCGACGACGGCTTCGCCGCCGTCTGCCACGACTTCCTTATTTTTGTTGAACAGATTCTTCACACTTTCAAAGGGGTTTTTGAACTCTTTCTTCGGCATCTTAATTTTCCTCCCGGATCGCGTTGGTCGCATGCAGCATGACCGTCTCTTCGTTGATGTCGCCTCTTTCGAGGACTTTCTTTATCGTCCCGTGATAGAACACTATGCATCGGTCGGCGACCTTCTGCACTTCGGGGATCTCCAGCGTGTTGACGAGGATGGTCTTGCCCTCCTCGGCAAGTTTCAGGATAAGCTTGTAGATCTCCGCTTTGGCGCCGACGTCTATGCCCTGCGTGGGGTTGTCGAGCAGCAGGATGTCCGCCTCCGTATTCAGCCAGCGCGCGAGTATGACCTTCTGCTGGTTGCCGCCCGAAAGCGACGTGATGAGATCGTTGTAGCTGTTCGCCTTTATGGAGAGCTGCTCTTTGCGCTCGTTGTAGCGCTTTATCTCTCTGCGCTTGATTATGACGGGCTGTTTTGCACTGCTGATGGTGTGTTCCGCAATATAGTTGTTTTCGAGAATGCTCATGTCGGGGACGACGGAATTCTCTTTGCGGTTTGCCGCCACCATGGCGACCTTGTGCGTCATCGCCTTGTGTATGTTGTGGATGTCTATCTCTTTGCCTTCAATGAATATCTTGCCCGAGGTAGCGGGGACGGCGCCGAAGACGGCTTGCATGGTCTCGCTGACGCCTGCGCCTTTCAGCCCCGTCATACCTACGACTTCGCCGCGGCGGACGGAAAGATTCACGTCACGGAAGCCCTCTCCCGAGAGGTGTTCGAGGCGCAGCACTTCTTCGCCCAGCTCTCGCGTGCTGTACACGTCGGCTGCGGAATAGGAGCTGCCCACCATGAGTCTTGTCACGCTCTCCGGGTCGGTGTCCGCAATGTCGCCCGTGCCCACCATGACGCCGTTGCGCAGCACGGTGTAGCGGTCGGCTATCTCGAAGATCTCGTTCATCTTGTGGGAGATGAAGATGAAGGACACTCCCTCGTCATTCTTCAAATGGTTGACAATGGAGAATAGGTGTTCTATCTGTTCGTTGCTGAGTGCGGTGGTGGGCTCATCGAGGATGATGAGCTTGGCGTTGACAAAGAGCGCCTTGGCTATCTCCAGCAACTGTTTTTTTGCCGTATCGAATGTGGCGACGAGGTCGGTGGGCTCGATGTCCACGCCCAGCCTCTCGAAAAGTTCGCGGGACTGCTTGATCATCGCGCGCTTGTTGAGGACGCCGAATTTGGCGATCTCCTTCCGCATGAAGATGTTCTCGTACACCTTAAGGTCGTTGAAGACGTTGATCTCTTGGTGCACGAAAGCGATGCCCGCGCTCTCGGACTTCTGCACCGTGGTGTTGACGAGGGGGTTGCCGTCAAAGACGACTTCTCCCCCGTCACGGGTGTAGACGCCCGCGAGGATGTTCATGAGGGTGGACTTCCCCGCGCCGTTCTCGCCGAGGAGCGCGTGCACCTCGCCTTGACGTACGCTGAAATCCACCTTGTCGAGCACCGTGACGCCGAAGAAGGCTTTCTCGATGCCCTTCATTTCAAGGATGTTGCTCATAGTTTCCCTCTCTATGCTTCTCTTCCTGTGGTGTGTGGGGGGGGGCATCCCCCGCGGCGGAAGCCCGCCGCGAGGGACAAATCAGATAAATGATCCGTGTTTTCTGTCGGCTTATTTGAAGCCCTTGAACTGGTCGACGTTGTTCTTATCAACGACCTCGACCTTAACGATGACATCGGTTTCCTCGAGAGAACCGTTGTCAAGATACTCGACCATGAGATCGAGCGCGGTCGCGATCATCTGGGGAGGATAGGTCACATCGAAGAAATCTTTCAGCTTGCGGTAGCTGTCCTGATATGCCTCGCCGCGGAGGACGGAGTACGCCTCGTCAAGACCGGAAGAGGATGCGAGCACCACTTCGCCGTTGCCGAAGAACGTGGACTTCTCTTCGTTGGTCAGACCGGACTCGTTCAGCACTTCGAAGATGCCCATCGAGAGCTCGGAATCGTGCGTGAAGATGAAGTCGTAGTCGCCGAAATCATCATTGCCCTGAACAAAGCTAACGAAAGAGGTCTTTGCAGCGTCACGCGACCAGTTGGTGTAAGGCAGTTCCTTCACGGTAAAGTCCGCTTTGGTCCAACCCTTCTCAACTTCAAGAGCTTTCCAGAAGCCGTTGTTTCTGGAAATCGGGACGGTGGAGTTGTCGCCGGGGATGATGAGGATCTTGTCGCCCTTTTCGAGGCCCTGGTCGATGAAGCGCTGTCCGGTCAGGTAGCCGATCTGCTCGTTGTTACCTTTGACGGTGGCAACTGCATCTTCAACAACGCTGTCTACGATCCTGTCAACCATGATGAAGGGGATGCCGGAGGCGGCAAGGATCTCCATCGAGCTCTCGACAGCGTTGCTGTAAGGCAGGATGACGACCGCTTTGTAGTTCTTGTTCGCCGCGATGTCTTCGATCTGGGATCTCTGATCCGCGTCGCCGGTGGCGGTGATGACTCTTGCGGAATAGGTGCCCTCCGCGTTGATCTCCTCCGCCCAAGCGTTGGCGTTGCTCAAAATTGCACCCGTCCAGCCGTGGTCGGCACTGGGGACGAGGATCGCGATGTCGGCGCTGCCGCCTTCGTTGTTACAGGCGGCGAGCGTGACAGCCATCGTGACCGCGAGCGCTGCAATAATGACGAGTGCCACTATCTTTTTCATAGCTCTGCTTTTCATAATTTTGCTCCTTTTCTTTTTTTATTAATAAATCTCGCGATTTATTTCGTTGTTAGCCGCGCCTTGCGCGGAGGTCAGTCGAGGCTGACCCATGCTCCGTCGCTCTTGGAGCTTTCGATGACCGCGTGCACGAATTTGACGCCGTTCACGCCGTCCGACACTTTGGGGAAGTCGAGGTCTTTGTCCGTCAGCTTCTCGCCCGCCTTCTTCTTCGCCACCGCGTTCAGGATGTTGCGGTAGGTGTTGGCGAATGCGACATAATATCCCTCGGGGTGACCGGACGGGATGCGCGCCGCTGCGTGCGCCGCTTCCGTGATGTAGGAGTTGCGCTTGGAGAGGATCTCGGTCGCCTTGCCTCTCGGGGTGTACTTGACATAGTCCGGGAAGTGCTGCTCCCACTCCAGCGAGCCCTCGGAGCCGTAGATCTTGACCACCAGCCCGTTCATCCTGCCGGCTGCGATCTGCGAGCACCAGATCTGCCCTCTCACGCCGCCTTCATACTCGGCGATGATGTTGGCGTTGAGGTCGAGCGCGTGACCGTAGTTGTCCGTGGTCGCCATCAGCCTCTTCATCTTGAGCCCGGTGAGGTAGTGGATCATGTTCTCGGCGTGGGTGCCGATGTCGCCCACACAGTTGGAGATGCCCGAGAACTTCGGATCCGTGCGCCACACGGAGAGGTTCTTGGTCTGCCCCTGCTTCTCGGGAGAGAGCTCGTCAATGAGCCAATCCTGCGCATATTCCGCGATGATCGCCGCGATCTTGCCTATCTTGCCGTTCGCGATCATCTCCTTCATCACCTTGGGCATCACGTAGCCCGTGTAGGCGTAGGTCACCGCGAAGATGAGGTCTTTCTCTTTCGCGAGCTTCTCAAGCTCTTCCGCTTCCTCCACAGCGAAGCACAGAGGCTTCTCGCACACTACGTTGATGCCCGCAAGCAGGAACTCTTTTGCCACTTCATAGTGCAGGAAGTTGGGGGTGCAGATGGACACGAAGTCGAGCTTGTCCGCGCGCTTCGCTTCCGCCGCCGCCATCTCTTTGTAGTCCTTATAGGTGCGCTCCGCGGACACGCCGTACGCTTTTGCGGTGTCGATGTTTTCGGACTCCACGTTGGAGAAGCATCCCGCAACGAGTTCCGCCCTCGTATCGAAGGCGAGTGCCTTGCGGTGCACTTCGCCGATGAAAGCGTAGATGGATCCGCCTACCATTCCGTACTTGATCTCTCTTGCCATAATTTCCTCCGTTCAGAGCGTGACGCTCACTTGTTGGCGATGGCGTCGTCGAATTTCACGTCGGACGGCGCAAAGTCCACCTTCCTCACGAACGCGCACGCTTCCGTGCCGCCCGCGATCCTTTCCATGCCGCTGTCTTCCCACTCGACCGAGAGAGGCCCGTCGTAGCCGTAGGCGTTCAGCACGCGGATGATCTCCTCGAAGTTCACGCCGCCATGTCCCAAGGAGCGGAAGTTCCAGCCGCGGCGCAGATCGCCGAAATCGATGTGAGAGCCCAAAAGCCCCGTCCTGCCGTCCAGCGTCACCGCCGCGTCCTTCATGTGCACGTGATAGACCCTGCCCTTTTCCATGAAGTCTTTCAGGAAGAGATGCGGAGTCACGCCCTGCCACAGGAGATGGCTGGGGTCGAAGTTCAAGCCGAACGTCTCACGCCAATTGAATTTTTCGAGGAGTTTCAGAGTCGAATAATAGTCAAACGCGATCTCGCCCGGATGCACTTCGAGGGCGAATTTCACGCCGTATTTGTCAAATTCGTCAAGAATGGGAGTCCACAGAGCCACGATCTCGTCGAAGCCCGCTTCCACCATGGACTCGGGAGTCTGCGGGAAGGAATAGAGGTATCTCCAAATGGGAGAGCCCGTGAAGCCCGTGATGACTTTCACTCCCATCTTCGCCGCCACCGCAGGTGCCTTCTTCATGGACGCGATCGCCCATGCGCGGATCTCGTCCGGCTTGTCGGCAAGTCTGGACGGCGCAAAGTTGTTCAGTCTGGGGTCGGGAGCGTCGCCCACGCACTGTCCTATGATGTGCGTCGCGAGCGCCTTGCACACAAGACCGTATTTTTTCAGCGTAGCGAGGATATCCTCGACATACTTGTCGTCTTCGTAGGCGCGGTCGAGGTCGAAATTGCCCCACGTGGCGATCTCGAGCCCGTCATAGCCCATCTGTTTTGCCGTTTTGCAAAGTTCTTCGAAAGGAAGGTCCGCCCACTGACAGGTGGTCAAAGTTACAAGTCGTTTGCCCATAATCGTTTCCTCCTGATCTGCCGTAGCCGCATCCCGCGGCTTGCGGGCAATATGGTGTGCCCGCGCACACTGCACGTTGTGAGGGAATGATGGGCATTTTCCTGTTCATCAAACTTCCCTGCAAATCAACCTGTGCTCGTGCACACTAAAAGTCTACCATAAACTCCCGATTTGTCAATACCCAAATTTTGTCGGTTTAGTGAACATTAAAATTATTTTGTCGGTTTTTGTCGAAAATATAATTTATTCTAAATTATATCGCTCGAACGATCGGTTAAATTTTCCTCCGAAATTTGTCAAAAAAATGTATTTTTACCCCGATTTTCGCCCTCATCTCCCCTTCTCCGACCTTAAAGGCACACATGTTCGCACACGCACACACTCACCCGCCTACGCATCCTCCCGCGCGCCCTCGGACTTATATGCCTACGTGTACGTCAGATACTTTTCAATTTTTGTATAAAGCGCACACGCACGACGCACTACACACGCACATTTCATTCTGTCATTATGCCGCAGCGCATTGCTCGCGTGCATTTTATCGGTCATTACACCGCAGCGTATTGCATGCTTGCATCGCGCGAAAAAATCTCACGCATTTCATTCACGTTTTATCCGTCATTTTGAAGCGCGTGATCGCACGCAACAAAAAAGAGCCCTCTCGGGCTCCCGGAAATGCGCATTTAGGATTTGAATATTCGGGATCGGCGTACACTTATCCGGATCGGTTTAGTGCACCATGCTGGGCAAAACAACGAGATTTTTTGTGAAATTGTGCTTGTGTCGAGGCAGTTTTCTGGAATAGAGATACTGCGCGATGAGGTCTATCGCCATTCTCCCCTGCTCGTAGGGCTGCTGGGTGACAGCCGCCGCTACCAGCCCGTTCTTCATCCCGTCCACTACGGCTTTGGTCTCGTCCACTGCGAGCACGCGCACGCTCTTCCCGCTCTCTTCCACGGCGGCAAGCCCGCCCGTCGTGCCGCCCGCGCTGAAAAAGATGAGATCGGGCGAAAAGTCGCAAAGCACTTTCTTCACGATGTCATACGACAGCGAATCATCGTCATTATTCTCATATATTGCGATGTCACAGTGCATTTTTGCAATGCGCGACGAGAAACATTCCACGCGTTCGCGGTGTCCCAAAGTGTTCAGCGAGCCCGTCACGATCGCCACTTTCTCTCCGCCCGAGAGCATCATCGCGGCAAGATCGCCGCACATATTCCCGCTTTCCACGTAGTTGCAGCCCACATATGCGAACTTTTTGTCGAGGTGCAGGTCGTTGTTGAACGTCACGATGTGGAGGGTGAGAGAGTTCAGCTTCTCGATGATGCGCGGAGTGTTGATGGGAGTGAGAGCCAGCACGTTCACGCCGCGCGCCGCCATTTCGTCGATGGCGGCAAGCTGTTCCTCTTCGTTGTAGCCGCGGATCTCTTTGTAGACGATCTCCAACCCGAAGTTTTCCCACCGTTTGAGACTGTCTTGGAAGCCCTGCTTCACACGGGCGAAGAAGGGGTTGCCGATGGAGTTGATGACCACACCCACCGCATACTTTTTTTGCGACATGGAAAGAGCGCGGGCGGAACCGTTGACTTCGTAGTCGTTCTCCCTGATTATCTCTTTTATGCGCTCTTCCAGCTCCTTGTTGACCTTGCCGCGTCCGTTGATGACCCGGTCCACGGTGCCTCTGGAAGTGCCCGCGAGTTTCGCGATCTCCGCAATCGTCATCTGCCGCGCGTCCTCCCTTGCACAAAATCCTAGTTTATTGTAAACAGCGGATAAACGCTTGTCAATAGTGAGTTTGCGAATTTTGTCCGCGCTTATTCCCTCGCCCTCCCCTTTTCGCTCTCCGAAGTTGACACGAGGCGCGCGGTAAAGGTATTATGAATTTATGGAAAACGATGCCGACAAGATCACAGCCGCTGCCGCGACCGACGCGGATCCGGATGTCGCCGCCGACACCTCTCCCGAGAGCACCGGCGTGCGATTCGCGCCCTCGGAGGAACGTCTTTTGAAACTCCGCGAACGCAACGTCAACCTCGACCTGCTCAAAGTCTTTGCGGTGCTGTTCATCGTCATACACCACCTCACCATCAACAACATAGGCGTTGACGGTGTGACGTTCTCCTTCATCGCGGACGGAGCCATCCCGGGCGGCGCTCTGACCACGGTGCTCGTCTCCGAGTTCATCGACGCCTTCGTCATCATCGGCGTCAACATCTTTTTCCTCATCTCGGGCTACTTCTCCATACACTTCAAGCTCTCCAAAGTGTTTTCGCTGCTCGTCAAGGTCTACGTCTATTTCTGCGTGGGCGAGCTCATCGCCTATCTCGCGGGGCTGACGTCCTTCGACTCTCCCGCAGACGCCGTGATAGAGTGCCTCACCGCTCCCGCGAAATATTGGTTCATCCTCGTTTACGTGGCGATAAGCGTCTTCGCACCCCTCTTCAACAAATTCGTGGAGTCGTTGAGCGCGAAAGGCGCCCGTTACTTCACGGTGGTGAGCCTTCTGCTCTTCTGCATCGTGGGTTTCGTCGCGGACTTTTTCGGCGAGTTCATCGGCACCAAAGAGGGTTACGCGCCGCTGTGGGGCTTCGTCGTATACATCTACGGCAGACTCATCGCCCGCTTCGGGTTCGGGCTAAAACGCAAGCCTTCCTTCTGGGCAGTGATGTACATCGTGTGCGCGCTGCTCAACTACGCCGTCGTAGCCGCCGTCACCGCAGCTGCAGGCGACGGCAAATGGGCGTGGCATCTGTATAGCTACAACAATCCCCTCGTGCTCGCGGCATCCGTGGCGTTCTGCATGATATTCGTCACGGCAAAGCCCCTGCCCGCGGCAGGCAAAGCCGCAAAACTCATCGTGACGCTTGCGGGGCGCTCTCTCGGCGTTTATCTTCTGCACAGCAACAACCCGCTCATCTCGCCGTACAGAGCTTTCCTCGTCGATCTCTGCGCGGCGGATACCCTGTGGCTGCAATACGTCCTGCTCCTGCCCGACGTCCTCATCCTGTTTGTGGCGCTGTCGGCTGCGGACTTCCTCTTTGACAAGATATCCACCCGTCCGATCGCCGCTTTTGCGGGTCTGCTCTCCCGCGCGATAGAGCGCCTCTACGCCTTCATCCTGAAAATTGCGGGACGCCTGTTCGGCACGGACAAAGAGGAAACGCCCACCCCGTGAACACATGGTGAAAAAGGCGGATTTTCGTCCGTGAAATACTTGTCAAACTCGGAGGGATAATATATAATCGTTTCGTTGGGTTTTCCGAGACGCTCTCTCTCGGAGCGACAGTTGGATCGAGCGGTCTTGTTTTCCGCCTCATCCAACTGCCACCCACTTAATTTATGTGCGCAAGCACGTGGAGGAGTCGCCTAGTTTGGTCGAGGGCGCACGACTGGAAATCGTGTAACCGTCAAAAGCGGTTCGAGGGTTCGAATCCCTCCTCCTCCGCCAGTAAGAACCTAAATCGAACCCTCGGTTTAGGTTCTTTTTCTTTATTCTTTTCCGCTTTTATTATTGCATATAACGTCGTCAAACCGCCTATATCGGCTTGTAGCCGTTTGTATTGAGTTATTTGGTCAATCGCATACAAGCGGACGGTTTATGCCGCGAAAGCCGCTTGACGTGAGAAAGGCGTATGGTAGGCTATTTGCCAACGGCAAACTAAAAGCCCCTTGGGGCGTTTGGTCTTGGCTCTTTGCCTGAATACCATACGCCGCAGAGGCTCGCGTCAAGCGGAACGTGGAATAAATAGTCCGCGCTTTATATGCGCATTATCAGTTGAAAGTCAATCATTCTCGGCTGCTTTACGTTCTGAATATATATCGGGTACGGCACGTTGTCCGTATAAAAGGAAAAGCCCTGACTTTCGTCAAGGCTTATCGTTCTCGGGGTGTTGTATACGATTATCATTTTATCGTCGAACAACTGTATTTCTTTTACAAGCAGATTTATCAGCATTTTCGGTTCTTGCTCCAACGCGAATTTATAAAAGTCAGCAATTTCCTTTCTGTCGAGTTTGAACGCCGAATGAGATTGCTCTATGCGTATCTGTTTTTCGAGTTCCGCATTTTTCTCTTCGAGTTCTCGTAATCGTTTCATCGCCGTGTTGCTCGTGCCGCCGTTTTCGATAGCGGTCATAATATTGTTTATGGAGTTTTCCGTAGCGCGTTGTTCTTTAACTAATCTCGTCAATGCCGAATTGGCTTTTATGTAATCCTCCTGCATTGTCATTAGTTCGCTGACGATATAGTCCATATTGTTGCTTAACTGCGTTATGATATTTTCAAGCACATAATTTTCAAGGACTTCCTTTCTTGCTTGGGACTTTTTACAGCCATTGCCGTTCTTACGCCCCAAACACTTGTAATAGCGTTTTCGCTCGCCGTTCTTTGCCGTGCCGCACTCCGCGCTTACGGGACTGCCGCAATAGCCGCATTTCATTTTATGGCGCAATAAATATACGACTTCGGTACTGCGTTTTCCGTAATGATTGCTGTCTATCTTTTTACGGACAATATCGTATGTTTCCTGCGGTACGATTTGCGGATAGATATTGGTGAACACTTCGCCGTTATATCTGTATATCCCTGCGTATTTTTCGTTTTTGAGTATGTTGTAAACGGTATTTCGGGCGAAAGGCTTGCCGCGATTATAAATGCCTTTTACGGTCAACGCCTTTATAATATCTTTTACATACACACCTATTGCGTATTGCTCGAAAATATATTTCACCGTTTCGGCTTTATCTCCGTTTCGACACTTGAAATTATACACTATTTTTCGCTTTGAGCGTGAGTAGGTGAAAGTATACTTTCCGTAGCAAAACCGACACTTTCCGATACTGAAAGTATACAAACAGCGAAAAACCGCCGATATACGGATACCGACGGTATACATTAGCGTTACAACTCAAATACAGCCGCACGGGAGATAAGGGCGGATCGCCAAGCAGTTCAGCGGCGACCGCCCGTTCCCGTGCGCTTTGAGTTTCGCTTTGTTCTGTTGTTTGTTATGGCGGGTGCTTGAACGGCGAGGCGCAGCCGAGCCGCTCGTTTATTCAAGCACCCGCCACAGTGCCATTTGAAGTTTTTCAAGAATTCTACGTTCGCAAACTCAATAGCGGTTGAAAAATTTAGAAATTTATGCTATAATAATAAAAAAGTGAGGTTGATTATGAAATCGTTTAGAGATTATAAAGCTGAAGAAAGAAGAAATTATATTACCTTATCATCAGGGGAGTATTATCCTGACATTTTGGTTGATGCATGTAAATTATATTCTCCTGTATTAACTATTTTTTCAGAATTATTGCATTCCTCCGAAAGTTCTATAGCCCTATTTAAAAACATTTGTAAGACACCCACTCAATGGATGAGAATTCAACTTTGTAGAGTATTTAGAAAGTACTGCTCTCCTGAAACACCAGTTGAGATGCTTAAAAAATCTTCCCAAGTAATCAAAATATGTAATGAGTTTGGTGAGGGATTTCGACCAATTAACATTATCCAAGAAAGATTTGATTCTCGTCCTTTCCCTGATGAAGCGTTATGTGCTGTTCTTTGGGAGTATAAAGACAGAGGGCAAAAGGGATACGATTTGACCGAAAAGTTTTTTGACATCATTGAGTCTACATTTTCAGATGTTATTATTTGGGGTCCCCGTCGTTCTGGCGCAGATATTCAACCAATATCGTTTTGGAAAGACTATCCTAATGCTCGTCGTCCGCTTGATTTTGTAATTTCATCTCCTGATAAATCTGTTATTTATGCCGTGGGTCTTGCGAGATATGATGGCGATAGAGGTGGTGCTCAAGAGGATGATAGAACTGGTGGATACAAAAACTGTGCAGACGAAATACTAGACTATGTAAAAAGCCACAATCTTCACACAAAAGTCATATTTGTAAATGACGGTCCAGGATTGTTGTTAGGGTCTATGTGGGAAGACTACTCTATTATCGAAGAAAGATACAAAGACGAGTGTATCGTGACAACATTAAGAATGATTCCAGAAAGGATTTCTAAAGAATGGTTACTTGGACGGTAAAACAAAATGGCAACTGGGATACCTAAGAAAAAAAAATCTTCAAAAAATAGTATTATTGAATTAAAATATGATATAAAAATAAACAAAGAAGATTTATTGCAATCTCATTATTCTTGCTATACCGATATTTGGAGGACTCAAGACAATGCATTCAATAAACTGTTTTATGGTGACAATTTAGATGTTCTTCTTTATTTGCTCAATAATGGCTATAAAAATACTGTCAATTTGATTTACATAGATCCACCATATTCGACATCATCAGTGTTTGTAAATCGTGAGCAGAAAGTTGCCTACCATGATACTTTAGATGGATATGATTATATTGAGTTTTTACGAAGGCGTTTCTTAATTATGTATGATTTGCTTTCTCAAACTGGCTCTTTTTATATTCATTTAGATGAGAGAATGGTTTTCCCTATAAAAATAATTTTAGATGAAATTTTTGGCGTTTGTAATTTTAGAGCATTCATTACACGAAAAAAATGTTCACCCAAAAATTCCACAAGAACTACCTATGGGGATATTTCGGACTATATATTGTTTTACTCCAAAACGAAGAATTATGTGTGGAATAGACCATATGTAGCCTGGTCGAATGAAAAAATAATAGAACAATACCCTTGTATTGATGAAGCCACTGGACGCCGATATAAAAAAGTTCCTATACATGCACCAGGGGTAAGAAATGGAGATACGGGAAAACCCTGGAGAGGTATGATGCCTCCACTTGGAAAACACTGGCAATATACACCTGAAAAATTAGATATGCTTGATGCTGCTGGTGAAATAGCGTGGAGTAAAAATGGAAATCCCAGAAGGAAAGTCTTCTTTGATGGAAAACAAGGCATTCCAATGCAAAATATTTGGCTTGATTATCAGGATTTTGTTAACCAATCCCAGATTTCGACTGGATATCCAACAGAAAAAAACATTGAAATGTTAAAAACAATTATTTCAGCATCTTCCAATAAAGGCGATATCGTACTTGATTGCTTTGCTGGAAGTGGAACAACACTATCGGCGGCCGAGTTGCTTGAACGGCGTTGGATTGGCGTTGATAATAGTCAAGAAAGTATACAAACTATAATTTCACGTTTGCTATTTGAAGAGCAATCTTATGGGGATTATGTAATCAAACGACGTAGTAATTCTTGTAGCAGGAAACTTACGAAGTGTGCCTTTCAAATCTTTGCAATTGAGAAAGATAAAAACAATATTATTTCTTATTGCAACTTAAACAAATAACAATTCGATTTACGTTACTAACGCTCCGCCACAGCAGAAAAATGCGAACCCCGAAAAGGGGTGCGCATTTTTTTGTTGCAGCAGAGGCGGAGAAAAGGGACGAACCCTTGCGGCATAAAGTCAATTTGAGCAAAGACAAATTCCCGATATATGCATTCATAAATGTGTGTGCAAACGACATGTTACCGCAGGGTTCGGCGGCTTGCGAAGCAAGACGCTTTCGCCTTTTCCTACGGCTTATAAAAGGCACAAAGTCTGCTGAAACGTTATACCTATTCGGCGTCATGACCTTATGGCGAACATCCCTCCGCCATTGCATGAGTCGGAGGGATTCTTACCCGTGGCTGACGCGAGTTGTTCGGTGACGATTTTCCTCCCCGCACGACACTCGTTGATCAACGGCACCACGACGAAAATCCCACACATCTTCCTTTTCCCCTCACATCCTCGCTATTCCGTCGCGCTTCGCGCTCCTTACGAATCCCTCCATACTATGCGAAGCAAGACGCTTTCGCCCTTATGCCCCACAAAGTGTCCTCACTTTCTCCCCGCGGAAAATTATTTGCATGGACCTCACGTTGCGGTACTTTGCGGGGACCCCGATTTTAGCGAACATCCCTCCGCCATTGCATGAGTCGGAGGTATCCTTACCCGTGGCTGACGCGATTTGTTCGGCGGCGCGCACGGCGCGACGCTTTCGCCCTATGCCCCACAAAGTGTCCTCACTTTCTCCCCGCGGAAAATTATTTCGCATGGACCTCACGTTGCGGTACTTTGCGGGGACCCCGATTTTAGCGAACATCCCTCCGCCATTGCATGAGTCGGAAGGATATTACAATAAAAAACGGGCGGACATTTACGTCCGCCCTTGTGGTGCGCTCCGCGCGGGAGCTCAATCGTCGTTGTTGGGGAGCGTGATGAGCTGCTCGTCCTCGTCCGTTTTGTTGAGCTTTTCCTGCATTTCGGCGACCTGCTTTTTGCCGAGGTTGTAGATGAGCATGAATGACACGAACATCACCACGGCGCCTATCAGCATCAAGCCTATGCTCATCTTTACCATGGCATCGGGGACGCCGGGGTCTTGATTGCCGATGGGATCCGCCTGCGGGTTGTAGCCCACCGCCTGCATACAAAGCAGCGGCAGCGAGAGCGCGACACCCTGCGCGATCTTCCTGAACAGGCTGTATATCGCGTAGACGGAGCCCTCTTCGCGCATACCCGTCTTCAGTTGCTGATAGTCTATACAGTCGTTGACCATCGCCCACGTGATCAGGTTGAACATACCGCCGCCCGTTTGGATGAACATGAGCCCGACGATGTAGGTGATCATACCCGTGGTGTTGCCGGGTATGGGGACGCACAGCATGACGACAGACGCGATGATGCTCAAGAGGAAGGGCATCCCGACAGAAACTTTCTTGCCGAATTTCGCCACGATCTTGGACGTGAACGGCAGGAAGAAGACTATCGGGAGATAAGATATGATGGTGCAGACGGTGATGAGGCTCGCGTTATGGAAATGGATCTGGAAGAGCCACTTGGAGGTGTGCGAGCCGGACATGAAGAAGACGATGGATGCAAACGACGCAAGGCAAAGCGCAAGCAGAGGTCTGTTGTGCAAGAAGCCTTTCAGCGTCTTGAGATAGTTGATCTTCTCACGCCTCTCGGGAGGCACGATTACACGTTCCGTCGTCATCCTGATGCAGAGGAAATAGGCGACGAACGCGACGACGCCCAACCCCAGCGCCACCCACACGAGGATGTCGCCCATCAGGTTTTCCTGCTCGTCGTAAAGCAGGAGGGGAAGCAACATGCTGATGCCGCCGCCGGCTGCGGCGCCGATGGAACGCCACGTCGAGAGCGAAGTCCTCTCAAGCGGATCCGCCGTGATGGCTGCGGAGAGGGACCCGTACGGCACGTTCATCAGCGTGTAGCAAACGTCCCAGCTGAGATAGGTCACTATACACAGCGTGACTTTGAGCCATAGCTCGGCATCGGGCAACGGCAGGAACACCAACGCCCCCGTCACAGTGAGCCCCACCGCCGCAATGGTCATCCACGGTTTGAACTTGGAGCCGCTTTTGCCTATGCGCACCGAGTCCATGATCCCGCCCATGATGGGGTCGTTGATGCCGTCCCACACCTTGGTGAAGATGATGATCGCCGACCATATCGCGCCGGGGATGCCCATATATTGGGTGTAAAAGTCGAGCATGAACGCCGAGATGAGCGAAAAGCTCAAGTTGCACCCGAAATCCCCTAGGGCATATCCCACCTTGTCGCGCATACCGAAAGGCCGCACGTCTTTTTTGATCTCATAACATGCTTCCTGCATGGTTTCCCCCTTGTCACTTGTTTTGCTTCTGCAGCAGACGCCTGCGCATACCGCCGTGCGGGCAGTTGCCCGTGTGTCACTTCTTTATCGTCTGCAGATATCTGTCCACCATCGAGATCATCTGCTCGTCCATTTTGACGAAAGGCAGCTTCATGAGCGTCCTGACGCGGAAGGGCTTGACCAGCGCGAGCAGGAACTTCGGCACCTTGTTGCCGACGAACTTCTTGATGAGCACCTGCACCTCGGCGTTCTTCACGAGGTCGCCCACTTTATCTGCGGTGCTGAAACGCGTGGGATCTATCTCGTCGGAGTCGGACGCGAACCAATTGCGCACGAAGCTCTCGCAGCCTTCGGGCATACGATACTCCGCGGGTTCCTCGTCCACGCCCTCTATCTCGAGGGTGTCCGTGAGCCCTCCCGATGTGACCTTGACAAGGTTGCTCCCCTTCTTTATCGGCACTGCCGCGAACTTGAAGACGTGCGCGCCTTCGAGTTCCGCGGAATATTCCCCCACCTCGAGTTTCACCTTGTCCACGTTGCCGTACACTTTGATCTCGGAAGGACCCGCCTTACGCTTCAGATACCTCTCCCCCGCGATCTTGACGAAGGGCTCGTCCGACCACCACGCCTTGTAGACATAGAAGGAGTCCTTTTTCACGGCACGGTCTATGGTGACGAGCCCCTTGTTGTTGCGTCCTCTGACGCCGCCCTCGTTCCTCGCTGCGGAACCGAAGTCGAACATATTCCAGACATAGCTGCCCCACAGCCAGTCGGCGGCGGCGATCCGCTCAATATAATTCTCGTGGTAGACTGCCTGATAAGACTCCGAGTAGTCCCCGGGCACGGGCGCGGGATTCTGATATTTTATTATGCCCTCCGCGCCGTACTCCGAAAGACAGAGTTTCTTGTCGGGAGCCACCTCGCGCCAATTTTTCATCCACTTGTCAAGGTCGCGGAAAGTGCCGACATACCAGCCGAAGTAGTGGTTGTAGCCGAGGATATCCGTGACGGAGTTGAGGGGGGAATCCGCAGGGCACATCGTCACCGCAGCCATGACGGTGGGACGGGTGTCGTCCATGCTCTTCGCAAGTTCGTTAAGTTCGACAAGCGCCTTCTTGAGCCCCTTGCTCTCCCCCGCTATCGTGATCTCGTTGGAGATGCTCCAAGTGAATATCGAAGGATGGTTTTTTGCCTGAAGAATGAGTTCTTTCAGTTGAGAGAGTGCGTTTAACTGCCGTTTCGGTGAAAATCGGGAGATGACGGGCACTTCCGCCCACACCAGCAGACCCGCCCTGTCGCACAGTGTATAGAAATAGTCGGAATGCTGATAATGCGCGAGTCGCACGGAGTTCGCGCCCACCTCTTTGATGAGTCTTATATCCTCTTCGTGCATCTCGGGAGTGAGAGCGTTGCCCACACCCTCCCTGTCCTGATGGCGGGACACGCCCTTGATCTTCAGGTGTCTGCCGTTCAGGAAAAAGCCTTTGTCGCTGTCGAAGGAGAAATATCTGAACGCGGTCTCCACCTTGACCGAGTCGCCGCCCTCTATCGCCGCAGTCAGTGTGTAAAGATAGGGGTCATCGACATCCCAAAGGTGAGGCGAGGTGACTTTTATGACGGCTTTGCCGTCCGCGCCCTTTGCCTTCGCTGCGCCCACGGCATTGCCCTCCGCATCGTTCAGCACGAACAGGACGGACGCGCCCTTCGCGCTTTCGGACACCTCGAAGTCGATGCCGACCTCCCATGCACCCTCCTTCTTGCGCGGCGTCACCCACACGCCCGTGCCGTTTGACGTGGGCAGGAAATGTTTGTCGGGACAGAGCAGCAGGTTCACTCCCCTGTAAAGTCCGCCGTAGAAGGTGAAGTCCGCCATGGTCGGGTATACCGCGTCGTTCGGCGAATTGTCCACCGCGATCTCGAGCTTCGCTTCCTTCCCGAGCTTGCCGGTGAGCTCCGTCCAAAATGCCGAGTAGCCCCCTTCGTGTCTGCATAGGCTGACACCGTCGAGGAAGACTTCCGCCACGGAATTTGCCGCGAGGACTTCAAGATAACACACTCCATTTTCGGGCGCGAGCGTCTTGGAATAGACGCCTTTGGTGCGCAGATATCCGTTCGTGCCGTCCTGACCGTCGGAGCCGTTCCAAGTGTGCGGCAGATCTACGCCGAAACTTTTTCCGTCAAGTTGCAGTTGCCAATTGGCGTTCAGACTTACTCTTTCCATATTCCCTCTATGCGCGCATATTCGCGTTTCTTATAAAAAAGTATACAATGTTAAATAGGCATCTTTCAACCCCGAATTTTGCTCCCTACACCCAAAGCGACTTTTTTGCCAAGAAATGCCAACCCGATGACAAGATATGCAATGCTTTACCGCGTTTTTGCGATCCCGCCGGATAGAACGGCGCCCTGCGTTTTGTGCTTTCTGTCGAAAAAAACGACCTACACCCTACGTTTCGTTGACAGCCGCGTCGCTTTTGCGCTATCATTCCGACACTGCCACCGGGTAGGGATGTTCCATCCGCAGATGCACCGTTAGGTCTTTGAAGGTGTATCGGCGGATGTTGTTTTTTGAGGTGAACATGAAAGACGGCGAAAGCATAGGACGGACCGCCATCACAACGGAGCGCACGTCATGGACGGACGCACTGCGCCGTTTCGTGCGCTATTTCACGCCCTTCGAGATCGCGCTTTGGGCGTGCTCCGTGGTGCTCATCTCGGTGGCGTACGGCGTCTTCGACGGCGAAAGACCTCTCAATCTCGCAGCCTCTCTGATCGGCGCGACTTCCCTAATCCTTACGGCAAAGGGCAATGCGATGGGGCAGGTGCTCATCATCGTGTTCAGCGTGCTCTACGGCATCATCTCCTACTCCTACGCCTATTACGGCGAGATGATCACTTATCTCGGCATGTCCGCTCCGATAGCCCTGCTCGCCGTCATAGCGTGGCTGAAAAACCCGTATGCGGGGAAAAAGAGCGAAGTCAGGGTGAACAGGATCCCCATCCGCGAGCACATATTCCTGTGGGCGCTAGCCGCAGCCGTCACCACGGCGTTTTACTTCATTCTGGAAGCGTTCGACACCGCAAATCTCATCCCCAGCACGGTGTCCGTGACGACAAGTTTCGTCGCCGCCTACCTCACCTTCCGCCGCAGTCCACTCTACGCCCTCGCCTACGCCGCAAACGACATCGTGCTCATCGTGCTGTGGGTGCTTGCCGCCATAGACGACATCACATACGTGTCCGTGGTCATATGCTTTATCACCTTCCTTGTTAATGACCTCTACGGTTTCATAAGCTGGTCAAGGATGAAGCGCAGACAGCACGCGGACACGGACACGGTCTACGTCCGAAGCGCCTCTCACGCGGGAAAAGGTGTCGCGGAAAAAGCGTAAATTACAATAAACACGGTTTTAAGTTCCGTTTTGAAAAGATAAACGCGCCGCTTTTGCGGCGCGCTTTCGTTTTACGATTTCACAACTCAAAGTTATTTGCCCAGCAACTCGTCGGCAAGACGGGCGCAAAGCTCGCTTAAGTTCTCGGGCACCGAAGAGCGACAGGTGATCATGGTGGGCATGATCTCGATCTCCTTCATCTCTTCGAGAAGTCCGCGCATGAGCTTGCCCGACATGGGCGCCCAAGAGCCGTTCTCGATGATGCCTACCCGTCTCTTCTGATAGTTCTTCGCCTTGAGGTGGCGAAGGAAGTCGTCCATCACGGGGAAGATCCCGCCGTCGAGAGTGGTCGCGGCGAACACCGCTTTGTCGTATCTGAACGCATCTTCGACGGCTTCTGCGAGGTCGCAGCGCGCAAGATCGGTCACCACGACTTTTTCTCCCCTGCTCTCCAGCTCTTCCGCAAGCGCGAGAGCCGCCTGACGGGTGTTGCCGTACACTCCGCCGAATGCCACAAAAGTGCCCTCGCTCTCCGCGCGGTAGCTGCTCCAAGTGTCATAGAGGGAGAGATACTTCCCTAGGTCCTCGTCCAACACGGGACCGTGAAGGGGACAGATCGCCGCGATGTCGAGGGGTGCAAGCTTTTTAAGGAGCGCCTGCACCTGCACGCCGTATTTGCCCACGATGTTGAAGTAGTATCTGCGCGCCTCGCACGCCCAATCGTCCGTTTCGTTGCAAAGTGCGCCGAATTTGCCGAAGGCGTCCGCCGCAAAGAGGACCTTTTCCGCACTCTCATAGCTGACCATGACTTCCGGCCAATGCACCATGGGCGCGGCATAGAAAGTGAGCTCGTGCTCGCCGAGGGAGAGTTTGTCGCCCTCTTTCACCACGAGTTTAGAAGGCAGGTCTACACCGTAGAAGTTTTTGAACATCTCCAGCGCCTTCGCACTGCCTACCGCCGTGACGGAAGGATACTTCGCCGCAAACGCCGCGATGCCAGCGGAGTGATCGGGTTCCATATGCGAGATGACAAGATAATCGGGCGTCCTGCCGCCGAGTGCGTTCTCGACATTCTCCAGCCACTGCGCGATCTTCGCCTTGTCCACGGCATCCATGACGGCGATCTTGTCGTCGAGGATGACGTAGGAATTGTAGCTCATCCCGTCGGGGACGACATACTGCCCTTCGAAGAGGTCGAGGGAGGTGTCGTCGACGCCGACGTATGCTATGTTCTTAAAATTTTTCATCTTTATCTCCGAAAAAAACGTATTTTCTCATTTATTGCGCTCACCACGCATTGACGACGTACTCACAGAAGGCATACATATCCTTTATCTCTATGCGGGTGCCGTCGTCGAGGACGGCAAAGCCGTTCCAGAGCCCGTGCACCTGATGCGTCTTCATCCCGAGTTCGCCGAGGACGATAACGCCCGTCGCATTGTCGAAAAAAGGAGTCATGGTCACGTCGAATCTGCCGTCGGACGATGTGAAGTGCCAAGGTTTCATCCACGCGTTTCCGTCGCCCGGGAATTTCTCCACGTCCACGGCGTCTATCTTGTGCGCCTTGCCGTCGAAAAAGAGGCAGGTCTCGGTGGCGGCGGACTCGTCGCCTATCTTCCACGTGATCTCGAAGCCGAAGCGTTTCCCGTCGATGTAAGTGGAGCCGTTGCCCCAATACCACACGTTCTTGTGAGGCCACACCCCTCTGCCCCAGTCCAGCACGCCGAAGGCGGACGGGGGAGCGAAGGTGTACGTCTTTCCTCCCGCGCAGACGCTGCCCGTGCAGGGCATACAGTTGTGCTTGGTGGTGAGGAAGAACCTGTCCGGCATCCCCTTGAACGGGGTGACGATCGTGATGTTTTCGTCGTCCTTTTCAAAGGAGAGCGTGAGGTCGGCAGTGAGAGGCTGCCCCTTCGCTTTCCCCGAGAAGGTGATGTGACGGGACGTCTCGGTGGTCTCGAAGCGGAGTTTCACGCCGCCCTTTTCGTAGTCGAAGACATTGGGACGGTCGGAGACTTCGGGCAGAAGATAACGCTTCTTCGTGCCGAGGGTGATCGACGCGCACTCGTGCCTTTCCCCCGTTTTCAGGTCGAGCACGCAGGCGGTGGCGGCGGAAGCTATGGTGATGTTGAAGAAATTGATCTGCACCATTATCCTGCCGTCGGAGATCTGATAAAAATCCCACTCTTTCAGCCTGCCGCGCCTTTTCACGAGGGAACGGTCGTAGTCGAAAAGATTGCGACGCGCCCAGCCGCGCACGGCGAGCATCCCCGACTCATCCAGAAGTTTTGTCCGCGACGTGATCTCCTTTTGCATGACTCACCTCACAGTCCGGGCTTGCGAAGATTATAGCCCTCTTTCTGCCACAGTTTGAACTGCATGTTGAGCTGATCGATGAACTCCTTGTTCGATGAGGTCTTGACCAGCATGTTGAGAAGATTCTCGGTGGCCTCGGTGCTGTCGCCGACGGCGAGCATCTTTCTGACGCCCCACGCACCCGCGAGCTCGCTGGGAGTAAGCAGCAGCTCCTCTTTGCGCGTGCCGCTCTTTGCAAGGTCGATGGCGGGGAATATCCTGCGTTCGCTGAGTTTGCGGTCGAGGTGTATCTCCATGTTGCCCGTGCCCTTGAATTCCTCGAAAATGACGTCGTCCATACGGCTGCCCGTTTCGATGAGTGCGGTCGCGATAATGGTGAGGGAGCCGCCGTGCTCGATGTTGCGCGCCGAGCCGAAGAAACGTTTCGGGCTGTGAAGCGCGCCGGGATCGACGCCGCCCGAAAGCGTCCTGCCCGTGGGCGGGATGGTCATGTTGTACGCCCTTGCGAGCCTCGTCAGACTGTCCATAAGAATGACGACGTCCTTGCCCATCTCGACGAGGCGTTTCGCGCGATCGAGCAGCATCTCCGCAGTCTTGGTGTGGTGCTCGGGCATCTCGTCGAAGGTGGAATAGACCACCTCGCCCTTGACCGAGCGCTGCATATCCGTGACTTCCTCGGGACGCTCGTCGATGAGCAGCACGAAGAGGACGATGTCGGGATAGTTTTCCGCAATAGACCCCGCGATCATTTTGAGAAGGGTCGTTTTGCCCGCCTTCGGGGGGGACACGATGATGCCGCGCTGTCCCTTGCCGATGGGGGAAACGATGTCGATGCACCTCGTCGCGTAATCACGCGGACGGGACGGGATCTCCATGCGCAGTCTCTCATCGGGATAGATGGGCACGAGGTCGTCGAAATTGGGACGTTTGCCGAGCTTCGCAAAGTCGATGCCGTTGACGGACACGACGTTGACCACCGCTGCGGGTTTGCCCTCTTGCAAGGTCTTGCACATGGCGCGCACACGGTCGCCTTTGCGCAGTCCGAACTGCTTGATCCTGACTGCGGGGACGTAGGCGTCCATCTCGTTGCACTCACAGTTTCGCACGCGCAGGAAACCGTAGCCGTCGGGGTTTATCTCAAGGAAACCCTCGCGCATCTGATCGGCGTCCTCACGACGCTTGTCGTCGTGGAAAGCCTGTCCTCTGCGGTCGCCGCGGCGGAAACCCTGATCCACTTTGACGAGTCTGTCCCCGCGCGGTCTTGCGGCGTGTTCCTCGCTCTCCTGCACGGGTGCGGGCTCTGCGCCCTCTTCGCTCGGGACGGGGATCTCGGTCTGTTTCTTGGGGCGTCCGCGTCTCGGCGCCTCGGGGGGAGCCATCTCACCCGACGAGATCTTGAGGATGAGGTCGATGAGCTCCGCCTTATTCTTTTTGGTGGGGGACGAAATGCCGACTTCTTTGGCAATGTCCCTGATGGCGAAGATGCTTGTGGCTTCCAGCATCTCCTTGGTGTAATCAGCCATAATGCCTCCTGTCTCCCCGCACGTATATCGCGCGGGGAGAAGATGATGAATTTTCAGTCTTTAGTGCTTCGCGGCGGACGCCGCAGGATCATTCGGAAAAGCGTTCCAAAACGTAAACTTTCGTGCTTTCGCCGTCAAAGTCGGCGCGGTCGAACTCGACGGTGTCGGACTCGACGTACACGATGTCTTCGTCATCGAAAAGATCGAGGAAATCGTTCAGTTTGGCGATGTCGAAGGAGTGATCTTTCGTCTTGTAATGCATGGGGATGACGACGTCGGGCATGATGCGGTCGACAAATTCCTTGGCTTCCTCCGCGTCGATGGTGTAGGTGCCGCCGATGGGGATCATGAGGACGTTGACGGGAGCGATGCTGTCCACCAGCATTGCCGTGCATTCCTCGCCGATGTCGCCCATGTGGCAGACGTCAACACCGTCCATGCGGAACTTGAAGACGAGGTTCTCCCCTCTTGCCGCGCCGGACTTGGAGTCGTGATAGGTCCTGCGCGCGAGGATGTGCACCCCACTGATGTCATATGCTCCGGCTGCGGAGATGACCTCGGGGTCTCCGAGCACCGCAGACAGATTATTGTGGTCGTTGTGACCGTGACTCACGGTGACGATGTCCGCAGTCACTCTCGGCATCTTGAAGCCGACGTATGAGTGGTAAGGGTCGGTGACCACCGTCGTGCCCGTGCTTTCCTCGAGCCTGAAAGCGGAGTGACCCAGCCATGTTATTTTCACTTCTTCCTCCTGAAATTGCCTCTCGGCTATTGCTGTTTCTTTTCGAGTGATGCCACCAGCTCTTTGATCTTGTCGAAGGGATCGAGCAGGTTGGAGACCGCCTCGTTCAGATTGCCCGCCGCGATGATGTAGGCGAGATACTTCGAGCAGTCGGCTTCCACAAACCACTTGCGCTCTTCAAGCTCCGGTATGCGGTAAGCGAGATTGGTGGAGATGACCGCGTCGAAGAGCCCTTCCTCATAGGCGCGGTCGAACTTCTCAAGCCCCTCGGTGAAGAGGGCGAACGTCGCGGAAAGGAAGACGCGCTGCGCACCCTTTTCCTTGATCTCTTTTGCGAGTTTGATGAGACTGTCGCCCGTGGCAATCATGTCGTCGGCGACGAAGACGTTCATGCCCATGACGGGAGAACCGATATACTCGTGCGCGATTATGGGATTGCGTCCGTTGACGACGCTGGCGTAGTCGCGGCGCTTATAGAACATACCGAGGTCCAGCCCCAGCACGGAAGCGTAGTACACATTCCTGCCTATGGCGCCTTCGTCCGGAGAGATGCACATGAGGCTGTTCTTGTCCAGCTTGACGTCGGGGAAACTCTTGGTGAGCGCTTTCAGCACCTGATAGGTGGGGAAATAGTTGTCGAAGCCCATCATGGGCACGGAGTTCTGCACTCTGGGATCGTGCGCGTCGAAGGTGATGATGTCGCTCACGCCCATGTCGTAGAGCTCGTGGAGCATAAGCGCGCAGTCCAGCGACTCTCTGCCCGCCCTTCTGTGCTGCCTGCCCTCGTAGAGCATGGGCATGACCACGGTGATGCGCTCGGGTTTGCAGTTCGCGGCGCAGATGATGCGCTTGAGATCCGCAAAATGCTCGTCGGGAGTCATCGGGATCTCCTTGCCGTAGAAGTTGTAGGTGACGCCGTGGTTCGCCATATCGCAGATGACGAAGAGATCCTTGCCTCGGAGCGTCTCCATCACCATCGCCTTGCCCTCGCCGTTGGTGAAACGGGGATAGCTTGCGTCGATGATGAAAGTGTCCTTCTTGAGGGAGCCGTCCACATCCACCGACTTATACCATTCAACCAGATTTTTGTCTACGAGTTTGGCGAGTTCACGCGCGCCGGGAGTGGCAATGAGAGCGAGAGGACCTTTCGGTCTTGCGGTGCTCAATGTAAATTTGGATGTCATGGGCGTCCTCCGTGATGTTCGAAAACAGTATATCAAAATCGCGTCCGCATTTCAACCTATTTATAACGATTATTATCGGAACTTTTGTCTTTTGCGCGAAAAGCCCGCGCCCTCTCCCGCAAAATGCGCTAAATGATCTCCGCCAGCACGGAATTCATCACCGCGATCCCCTCGTCCGTGAGGCTCACTCTGCCTCCCCCTCTTTTAAGGAACCGTTCCACTCTCCCGAAGTCGCGCCCCGCAAGCAGCTCTTCCTCTATACCCTCTCGCGTGCGCAGCCCCAGCATGATGCGCTCGGTACGAATGTCCGCCTCGGTCAGCACCTGCATATCCGCACGCGGCACGTCGTCGAAGGCGTCCACGCAATTTATCCCGCCGATGTACGCATTCAGGTCTTTGGGGGACGCGAAACGGATCTCGGCGCCGAGAGCTTTTCCCTCCGCATCCGTCTTGACGAGGGAATGCGCGCCCGCGCCCAGCCCCAGATATTCCTCCCGCGTCCAATAGCCGAGGTTGTGGCGGCACTCGAAGCCGCGCTTCGCGAAGTTGGACACCTCATAGCGCTCTATCCCCCCACGGGAAAGCACGTCCGCAGCGATGTCCATATACTCCGCCACTTCGTCATCGGAGGGCAGCCACACTCTGTCCTCCGCGACCGCACAGGCAAGCGGAGTGCCCTCCTCGAGCGTGAGTTCGTAGACGGAAACGTGAGGAGCAAGCTCCCCCACTTCCCCCACCTCTTCCCGCACGAGCTGCGGCGTGTCGTAAGGAAGACCGACTATGATGTCAAGCGAAAAATTGTCGAAATTCTTTGCTATGCGCGCTGCGGCAGCCCTAGCCGTCGCGGCGTCGTGGACGCGTCCCACCGAGCGCAGATTGTCGTCCGAGAGGCTTTGTACGCCCATACTCACCCTGTTCACTCCCGCGTCGCGGAAGGCGGAAAGCACCTCGTCCGTCGCGCTCTCGGGATTGACCTCGACGCTGACCTCGGACGGGCCGAAATGTTTGAAGGCGCTCCGCAGTTTGTTGAACAGGCTCTCTATCTCGCGGGGGGTCATGAGCGAGGGAGTCCCTCCGCCCAGATACACCGTGTCGATGACGGCGTTCGGAAAGCGCTCCCCCGCGAAGGTGATTTCGCGTTTTAATGCCGTTAGATAGCTGAAAACCAGCGCTTCGCTGCAATTTGCATAGGATGTAAAATCGCAGTACGCGCACTTTTTTCTGCAAAAGGGAAAGTGAATGTAGAGTTCCATTATTACTTGTCGTCGCCCACTTTGAGGATGCTGACGAGCGCCGCGCTCGGCACTGCCACCGAGCCTACGCGGCGCATACGGTTTGTGCCCTCTTTCTGCTTCTCCAGCAGTTTCTTTTTGCGGGTGATGTCGCCGCCGTAGCACTTTGCAAGCACGTCTTTGCGCAGGGCTTTGACGGTCTCACGGGCTATGATCTTGCCGCCGATCGCTGCTTGGATGGGGATCTCGAACAGCTGACGCGGTATGGCGTCCTTCAGTTTCTCGGCGATGCCGCGTCCCCTCGCGTACGCCTTGTCCTTGTGGACGATGAGGGAGAGCGCGTCGCACATATCGCCGTTGATGAGCATATCCAGCCTGACGAGGTCGCTCTTTTCGTAGCCGTCGGGCTCGTAGTCGAGAGAGGCGTAGCCGCGCGTGCGGGATTTGAGACTGTCGAAGAAGTCGTAGATGATCTCGTTCAGGGGAAGACGGTAGGTCATCTGCACGCGGGAGGTGTCAACATAGGTCATGTCGATGAAGACGCCGCGCTTGTCCTGACAAAGCTCCATGATCTGCCCTACGTATTCGGGCGGGGTGTAGATGGTGGCTTTGACCACGGGCTCTTCGATGCTCTCGATCTCCCCTGCGGGAGGGAGATTGGTGGGATTGTCGATGATGAGTTTCTCGCCGTCCGTCTTGGTGACGTGATAGGACACCCCGGGCGCGGTGGTGATGAGGTCGAGGTCAAACTCGCGCTCCAGCCTCTCTTCGATGATCTCCATGTGCAGAAGCCCCAGAAAACCGCAGCGGAAACCAAAGCCCAAAGCCTTGGAATTCTCCGCCTCGAAGGTGAGCGACGCGTCATTGAGCTGGAGCTTCAAAAGCGCCTCTTTGAGGTCGTTGTAGCGCGCGCCGTCGGCGGGATAGACGCCGGTGAAAACCATGGGCGTGACCTTCTTGTAGCCTTTCAGCGGCGCTGCCGCGGGACGGTCGGCGGAGGTGATGGTGTCACCCACCGCTGTGTCCGCGACGTTCTTTATGCTGGCGGCGATATATCCCACCTCACCCGCAGAAAGCGAGGTTGTAGGACGCATTCCGGGTGCATAAACCCCGACTTCAACCACTTCAAAGGTTTTTCCCGTGGCGAACATTTTTATCCTGTCGCCCGCCTTAACGCTGCCGTCCACGATGCGCACCATGGAGATCGCGCCTCTGTAATTGTCGTAGTAGCTGTCGAAAATGAGGGCTTTGAGCGGCGCCTCGGGATCCCCCGACGGAGGGGGAAGTTTCTCCACGATCTGACGCAGCACTTCGTCTATGCCTATGCCCTCTTTTGCCGAGATGAGCGGGCATCCCGTAGTGTCCAGACCGATGATGTCCTCGATCTCCTTTTTCACGCCGTCCACGTCCGCGGACGCGAGGTCTATCTTGTTGACGACGGGGAGTATCTCAAGGTCGTTGTCAAGAGCGAGATAGACGTTGGAGAGCGTCTGCGCCTCCACACCCTGCGTCGCGTCCACGACAAGGAGCGCCCCCTCGCACGCGGCGAGAGAACGGGAAACTTCATAGGTGAAATCGACGTGCCCGGGTGTGTCTATGAGGTTGAAGGTGTATTCCTCGCCTTCATAGTCGTAAAAGAGCCTGCACGTCTGCAGTTTGATGGTGATGCCCCTCTCCTTCTCGATGTCCATGTTGTCGAGAAGCTGGTCGGACATATCGCGGGAAGACACGGTGCCGGTGCGCTCGATGAGCCTGTCCGCCAGCGTGCTCTTGCCGTGGTCGATGTGGGCGATTATAGAAAAGTTGCGTATGTGTGAAAGGCTCAACACTTCCTCACTTCCCCGCACATATGTACGGAAATTTTAACCGAAGGTATTGACATTATTATAATGTAATTCTAGAATTATATCAACAAATTTACACACGGGAGAATCAGAAATGAAACTCGACTGGCTGCTTGCGACTCCGGTGGCACACCGCGGACTGCATGACGACATCCGCCCCGAGAACAGTATGCCCGCATTCGAAGCGGCGATAGAAAAGGGCTACACCATCGAGATAGACGTCCATCTCTCCTCGGACGGGCACATCGTCGTCTTCCACGACGACAACCTGAAGCGCGTCTGCGGCGTGGACAAAAAGGTGGCAAAGTGCACCCTGAAAGAGCTGAAAACGATGAAGCTCAAAGGCACCGACAACACCATCCCCACTTTTGACGAGTTCCTCGCCCTAGTGGACGGCAAGGTGGGCATCCTCTGCGAGATAAAAGGGTTGAACCCCTACGACAACTCCATCTCAAAAGCGGTGTGTGAAAGGCTGAAGACCTACAAGGGCAAGATCGCGCTGCAATCCTTCAACTACGGTGCGGTGAGATACTGCCGCCGTCACTCCGACCTCCCCAGCGGTCAGCTGTGCACGTGGCAGAACCCCTCCACGACGGGAAGGTCGCACCTTACGGACTTCATGGGGAAACTGTGGATCAACAAGCTCTCCAAGCCCCACTTCATCGCCTACGACGTGAGAGACCTCGAGGACAATCCCTACATCGTCAAGGCGCGCAAGTCCACCCCGGTCATAACGTGGACGGTCAACAGCCCGGAGAAGCTGGAGCGCGCGAAAAAATTCGCGGACAACATCATCTTCGAGGACATCGAACCTCTGGTGGCGTCGGACTATATCCCCTCCCACAAGCCCCGTACGCTTTGATCGGCGCCACGGAGCGTGACCCGCGTATCATTTAACCAAAAACGTCCGCATCTGCGGACGTTTTTTGCAACAACCTTATATCGGCAAAAATACAAGTGATTTGAGAAGGCAAAATCAATGTTTTTGCCGATAACGGCAAGAATACGGAATTTATACGCATTTATAAGGCTGTTTTTTGCCGATAAAGGCAAGAAAAAACGGAGCGCGGTGCGTTCCGTCTTCTCGTGTCATGACACTGCCCGTCATAGACGGGACGAGTCTGCGCTGCTCTCACGGAAACCGCAGGAGCAGCGTCATGTCGTGCGATCAGGCGTTTGCCTTCTTCCACGCCTCGACTTTGGCTTTGCTCATCTGGGTGAGCTTCTCTGCCGTGTGCTTGGACTCCGCACCGCCGTTGGTGTAGAGGAAGTAGGTGCCGTCTTCTGCGACGTAGAGGGTCTCTTCGTAGCCTGCGGGATCGCCGAACGCGCCGCATGTGACCTTCTTCACCACACTCATTTCCACGGTATCATAGCTTTTGCCCTTGACTGTCTTTTTCATATCTGCCTCCTGAATTTGTCGATATGTGCGGATCTGTCCGCCGTGCAGCATATTATCACATCGCGCTAAAAAAAGCAAAGGAATGGGGCTACAAATTCAAATGCACCCATAAACAGACAAATTTCGCGCGCTGCGCATTTCCCGAGGCATAAAAAAAAGCCCCCGCGGCTGCGGAGGCTCTTTTAGGCGTTTGTCAGTCCTTCTTGAAGACGTCGGCGACGGAACGGAACCCGTCCTTGAGCGCCGCGCCGAAGGATTTGTTCATGGGCTTGATGTCCACGATCTTGCCCGTGTTGGTGATGTTGTAGACCACATAGCTGTAGTACAGCGTGAGGATGACCGTGAACACACTGAACACGATGAAGTCCGCACCCGTACGCTCGAAGTCCACGATCATGCCGTCGGACACTATGGACGCGAAGCCGGAGTTCTTGACGATGAGTCCGACACACAGGAAGGACAGGATGGCGTAGCCGCCCATCACGCCGAAGACGCGCTTGTCACCCGAGATGATCGCGTACAGCAAGCCGAGAGCGATGGTCATGAAGAGATAGGTGTAGGTCACTTTCAGGGTGAACACCGACACCATCGCGAGGGTGTAAGACGCAAGCAGGAGCACTTCGTGGCGGTTGCGCTTCTTGAAGTACAGCGAGCAGATGTACACCACCAGCACCAAGATGAACACGAGGTTGAGGATGGATGCCGTGTTGTTGAAGCCCTGCCCGTTCAGCGTCGCCATGCCGTAGAAACCGAACGCGTTGTCGACGAAGATCTGATTGTTGATCATCTGGCCTGCGATCATACGCATACCGTAGAAGGCGTTCTCGCCGAGGTGACCGACCGCGACGGGCAGCGTGAGAAGATACACCGCGACAAAGGCTCCGATGAGGCCGAAGACCATGACCGCGCGGTTCTTACCGAACTTCTTCAGGCTGTCGTCGTCACGATAGTACATATAACCCATATAGGTCACCGCGATGGGCGCGAGCGCGAGGGCTCTTATGTCGAGCACGGTCGCAAGCGCCATGACGGCGTACATCGCAAGATACTTCTTTTCGACGAGCAAGAGCACCGCAGCCACCATGAGCGCGAGCAGCAGGGACACGAAGGTGTTGCTCATGCCGCTCATCACGAGGGCGACGGGAAGCACCGCATAAAGCGCCGCAGCAATGACGGAGACCTTGTCGCCGGCGTACTTTCTGCCGTAGAAGTAGATCATCGCCACCACAGCCATGTCGGCGAGCACGCCCACCATCCTGATGAGCACAGACACGCCGTCCGCGGTGAGGTTCTGCCCCACGGCGCCGATGATAGCGAGGATGTACATCGCGCCGGGCGCCATGACGGTGACGTCGATATTTGCAAAGTTGGAGGCATTGGCATAGACATCGCCGACACCGTGGGAAGCGAGCCATCTTGCGAGCTCCACGGTGGCATCCATCTCGCCGCCGAAACCGTACATCGTAAGCAGGAAGATGAGGCGGACGAGGAAGGTGCCCAGCATCAGCATACCCGCGACGAAGAAGCAGTTCGTCCACCACTTGCCGGACACCGCCTTTGCGTGAGTTTTGTCTTTGCCCTTGCCTGCGGCATAAGAGGGCGCGGACGCGTCGGTGCCGTCAAAGTTGACGAAGACATCCGTCTTGGCGTACGCCTTCTTGATGAGGACGTAGGCACACACTACGGCTGCCGCCGAGAAGATGGTGAGGAAGGTCACGAAGAGGGTGCCCGAAAGATCGCGGTTGTATCTTGCGATCTGGGACATCCTGAAATCGTAGACTGTCGTGCCCTCGGGGACGGCGGAAGGATCGACGCGCATCATGGACACGTTGTCGAAATACGCCCTGCCCTCGCACTGCTCGTCCTCGGCGCCTAAAGAGAGCGCGAGAGTGAGATAATCCGTGTTGAGGGGCTTCACATAGAACGTGAGCGTCATCCAGCCGTCGGTGGTGGTCTTCTGCTCGCGGAAGAAGTAGTCGGGATTCTCGAGGAAGGTCACATAGACGCCGCGGAAAGTGTCGTCCTTGCCACCGGTGAGAGAGGGAACTCTGACGTCCACGCTCACACGATAGACGGCTCCGCGGTCCACCGCGACTTCCTGCGAGAGATACACCCATCCGCTTTCTCCGTCGGTGTCGAGATAGATGTAGTAGCTGCCGTGATCCTCATAAAGGTCGCTGTCCGAGGAAACGGGCTGTCTGCCGTAAGGAGAATCCACGTCCTCGTCCCACTCGCCGCCGAGAGTCCAGCCGTCTATGGTGAAACCGTTGTCGCCCGAGGTATAAGACGAGAAATCGCCGTTGGAGATGAGCTCGGTGTCCACCGCAGTGCGGCCGTCGTTGCACGCCGAAAGTACAAATAGTGCCAGTACGAGTACCAGCACTATCACACATATCGAAACAAGTCTTTTCTTCATCGTTTACCTTGTTATCTGATCTCTTTGAGTTTTGCAGCCTTACCGGTGCGTTCGCGCAGATAATAGAGTTTCGCGCGTCTGACCTTGCCGTGGCGCACCACTTCGATGTGATCGATCTTGGGGGAATGCATGGGGAAAGTCCTCTCCACCCCCACGCCGTAAGTCACGCGGCGGACGGTGAAAGTCTCGCGGATGCCGCCGTTCTTCTTGGCGATGACGATGCCTTCGTAAGACTGCAGTCTCTCGCGGTTGCCTTCCACGACTTTGACGAAGACTTTGACCTGATCGCCGATGGCGATCTCGGGCAGATCCGTTCTCATGCCTTCTTTTTCGATGGTGTCGATAATGTTCATTGCTGACTGTCCTCCTTTTTACTAAACGTTCTTAACGGTATTCCCGCAAGCGGAACGTCCGAGTCACGCGTGTTATAATATCATATAATTTTTTTTATCACAAGCGATTGACACGCCCGTTTTCAAAATTTATCCGCAATTTTCGCCTATTTTCGGCGTTTTTTCGGAGTGGACGCGTCAAATGCGTCCTCGGTGTAGACCACCCTGCCGTCCGTGACCTCCGCAACGTCGAAGCGGACGGGTACGCCCGAAAGTCCGTGGGAGGCGAGATACGCCTCCGCCGCGCGAACGTAGCGCAACATCTGCGTGTCCGTGACGTGCTCTGCGGGACGGGCGTCGAAAAAGTCGGATGATTTGACTTCGACAAACACCAGCGTCCTGCCGTCTGCCGCCACGATGTCCACTTCCACGCCCGCGATCCTGCGGTTGCGCTCTAGCACCGTGCACCCTCTCTTCACGAGATATTCCGCGGCAAGCTGCTCCGCGATGCGACCCGCCGAACGCCTATTCATCGCAGTCCACGAAGTGCCCGATGAAGGTGCGGCGGTGTATGGGCGTGGCGCCCAGCTCTTTCAGCGCCGCGATGTGCTCCGCCGTGCCGTATCCCACGTTGCGGGAAAAACCGTAGCCGGGATAGCGCTCGTCCATCTCCCGCATGAACGCGTCCCTCTCGACTTTGGCAAGTATTGACGCTGCGGCTATGGAATAGCTCTGCGCGTCGCCGTGCACTATGCCGAAAGTGCGCACGGGGATGTCGAGTTTCAGCGCATCCACGATGACGACGTCGGGCGTCACCGCAAGCGACCCGACAGCCTCCGCCATGCACGCCTTGGTGGCGGCAAGGATGTTCATCTCGTCTATCTTCCCGTTGTCGTAAGACACCACCGAATAAGCAATTGCCTTGCTCTTTATCTCTTCGGCAAGCCGTTCGCGCTTCTTCTTCGCCACCTTCTTGCTGTCGTTGACGCCCTCGATAAGATCGTCGAGGGGCATTATTACGGCGGCGCACGTGACGGGTCCCGCAAGGGGTCCCCTGCCCACTTCGTCCACACCGCAGATGAGCTTACACCCCTCTGCCATGAGGCGTTTTTCGTATTCCATCAGATCGGCAGCATGCACCATAACAACGTGTTTATCCTTTGCTTTTGAGCACTAAACCCTGCTTTCGGGGCTTTTCCAGCATGATCTTGCCCAGCCTGCCCTTTCTGAAATCGTCGAGGATGCAGGCGGCTGTGCGGTCGTAATCGGGGTCTCCGCCCTTGGCTTTGAAACCCCTTGCTCTCGCGATGGCGTCGAACAGAGCGAGGGTGTCGTCGGGAAGGCAGTCCAGCCCGTAGCGTGCGGCGAGATCGCCGCCGTACTCCCCTCTCACTTCGTCAAGGAAAGCGAACGCCAGCTCTCCTTTGTCCAGCACTTCGTCGCGTATGCTGCCGATGTAGGCAAGGTGCAGCGCGACCTTTTCGTCCTCGAACTTCCCCCAAAGCGTCCCCGGGGTGTCGAGGAAATCCACGCCGCCTATGCTCAACCACTGTTTGCCTCTCGTGACGCCGGGTCTGTCCCCCGTCACCGCTCCCGCGCGCTTGCACATGGCGTTGATGACGGTGGATTTGCCGGAGTTCGGGACGCCCACCACCATGGCACGCACGGATACGTTCGCGCCCTTGTCGTTAAACCGCGCGATCTTGTCGGATGCCACGCGCTTGAGTCCCGTGACGATCGCCGAACAGTCTCCCGAAGTGCCGACAGCCTTCACGAAAGGTTTTCCTTCCTCACGGAAACGCTCACACCACGGCGCGAGGTCTTCCTCTTTCACGAGGTCGCATTTGTTGAAGACGTAAAGGACTTTCTTCCCCGCGATGAGTTTGTCGAAGAGGGGGTTGTTTGAGCTGAACACCGCGCGGGAATCTATGACGTAAATGAGCGCGTCAACAAGACGGAGGTTTTCCTCCATCATGCGTATGGCTTTGGTCATATGTCCGGGAAACCATTGGATGTTCATAGTAGTTCTCCGGCCAGACGAAAAATATTGCTGTGCAATATTTTTGCCGGACTTCGTTCCTTGTGCTCCGTGCTCGGGCGCACTCACCGCACCGCGTCACAGAGGGCGCTTGTACCCCGCGTTGCGTTTATTTGTCCAGCAGGTCGGGACGGCGTTCGCGGGTGATCTCCAGCGACTTGCGCGCACGCCACGCGTCCACTTCGGCATGATTGCCCGAGATGAGCACCTCGGGGACAGAAAGTCCGCGATAAACCTGCGGGCGCGTGTATTGCGGATATTCGAGCAGCCCGGAGGAAAAGCTCTCTTCCACCGTGCTTTCGGGACTGCCGAGCACGCCGTCGAGATAGCGCGAAACGGCGTTCATGACCACGAGCGCGGGAAGTTCCCCTCCCGTGAGGACGTAGTCGCCTATGGAGATCTCGCGGTCGTAGGCGAGCTCCAACGCGCGTTCGTCCACGCCTTCGTAGCCGCCGCAGAGGAAGAGCAATTCTTCCTCCCCCGCAAGTTCCTTCGCCATACTCTGTCTGAACGGCTCTCCCTTGGGAGAAAGGTAGATGCGAAGAGCTTTGTGCTCGGGGTCTGTCGCCTCCGTCGCCCTGACGATGGGGTCGGGAGTCATCACCATACCCGCACCGCCACCGTAGGGATAGTCGTCCGTCTTGTGGTGCTTGTCCGTGGAATAGTCGCGGATGTTGACCACGTTGACCTCAAACCTCCCCTCTTTGACGGCGCGTCCCATTATGCCGAGGTCTAGGACGCCGAAATATTCGGGAAATATGGTGAGAAAATGAAACTTCATGCGTTGTACACCGCCGTTCTTGCAAACATTCTGCCGTCGAGAGTGATGACGCCTTTTTCGGTGTCGATCTCTCTTACCACCTCTTTGAGCGCGGGGAAACTGACGCTGCCCGACTCCGTCTTCACCACATAGACGTCGGCGGAACCGTATTGCAACACGTCCACGAGTTCCCCCAGCCTGTCGCCGTCAACGACGACGTCGGCGCCGAGGATGTCGGCGATATAGACCCGCCCTTCGGGGGGAGGAGGCAACGCTTTTCGCGCCACTTTGACCTCCTTGCCGCGGAGTTTTTCGGCATCCTCGGGGGTGTCCACTCCCGAAAGTTTTGCAAAGAGGAAAACGCCCTCGGCGGACGCATCTTCCACGCGGTAGTGCGTCCCGCCGACGACAAGCGTACCGACATGCAGCAGCCTAGCGGTGTTCTCGGAATAGGTCTCGATCTTCACCACTCCTTTGATCCCGCGCGGGCGCAGCACTCTGCCTATGGTGAATTCCTCTTTCATTCGTGCTCTTCGATGACTACGTTATAGCGGACGGAAGACTTCGCGGACGCGGCTTTCACCAGCACCCTTATGGCGCGGGCGATCTTGCCCTGCTTGCCGATGATCTTGCCGATGTCCTTTTTCGCCGCCGCGATCACGATGTCGGATTCGTCGCCGTTCTCGCGGAGTTCTACAGACCACTCCCCGTCCGGGACGAGCTTACCGACCAGATATTCGACGAGTTCCAGCATACTTCACCTTACAGAATGCCGTGTTCCTTGAACAGGTTGCGGACGGTGTCGGTGGGCTGGGCGCCGTTGGCGAGCCACTTCTTGGCGAGCTCCGCGTCGATTCTCACGACCTTGGGTTCGCTTGCGGGATCGTAGATGCCGATCTGCTCGATGTACTGTCCGTCACGCGCTTTTCTGGAGTCGGTGGCGACGATGCGGTAGAAAGGTGCTTTTTTTGCTCCCATTCTGGTGAGTCTGAGTTTGACCATTGTTTTTCTCCTTTTGCCTTGCGGCTGTATATAAATTTCTTATTTGACGTTTTATCTTGCGCTTTTGAGGCGATAAAGTGTCAGAACAGACCTTTCATCCCCTTCATCCCGCGCAATCCTTTCATGCCGCCCTTCTGCATCCGCGCCATCATATCGCGCGTGAGCTCGAACTGTTTGAGCAGCTGATTGACCTCTTGTATGGACGTGCCGCTGCCCTGCGCGATACGCTTGCGGCGGCTGCCTTTGATGATGTCGGGGTTGCGTCTCTCCTTCACCGTCATGGACTGGATGATGACTTTTGCGCGCATCAGCTTATCCTCGTCGATGTCCTCGGTGCGGATCTTTCCCGCCATGCCGGGGAGCATCTTCATCATGTCGCCGATGCCGCCCATCTTCTTCACGCTCTCCAGCTGCTCGAGATAATCCTCGAGTGTGAAGGAACGCTCCTTCAGCTTCTTCTGCAAGCTCTCCGCCTGCTCTTTCGAGAACGCTTGCTCCGCCTTCTCGATGAGGGTGAGCACATCGCCCATGCCGAGGATGCGGCTCGCCATACGCTCGGGATGGAATACCTCGAGGTCCTCCGGCTTCTCGCCCGTGCCGCTGAACTTGATGGGTTTGCCCGTCACCGCCTTGATTGAGAGCGCGGCGCCGCCTCTGGTGTCGCCGTCGAGTTTGGTCATGATGACGCCCGTGATGTCCAGCGTCTTATTGAAGGTGTCTGCGACGGTGACCGCGTCCTGACCCGTCATGCTGTCCACCACAAGGAGTATCTCGGAGGGCGAGACGGCGGCTTTCACGTCAACGAGCTCCTTCATCAATGCCTCGTCGATGTGCAGTCTGCCCGCAGTGTCGACGATGACTGTATCGAAGCCGTTTTTGAGTGCGTATGCGACGCCTTCTTTTGCTATCTTGACGGGGCTTATCTGTCCCATCTCGAAGACCTCGGCACCCACCTTCTTGCCCACTATGCCCAGCTGTTGGATGGCTGCGGGGCGATAGACGTCCGCGGCGACGAGAAGTGCGCGTTTGCCCTGCTTTTTGAGGAAGAGCGCGAGTTTCCCGCACATGGTCGTCTTGCCCGCGCCCTGCAATCCGCACATCATATACACCGTGGGCGGACGGTCGGAGACGGCAAGTTTCTGATGCTTGCTGCCCATGAGCGCGACCAGCTCGTCGTTGACGATCTTGACTATCTGCTGCGCGGGAGTGAGGGACTTCAGGATGTCCTCGCCCAGCGCCTTCTCGCTGACGGCGGCGACGAAATCCTTCACGACGCCGAAGTTGACGTCCGCCTCGAGCAGCGCCACGCGGATCTCGCGCATCGCCTGCTTTATCTCCAGCTCCGTAAGTTTGCCCTTATTGCGGAGCTTTGAGAAGATGTGGTTCATCTTGTCCGAAAGACTCTCGAAGACTGCCATTATTCCTCCAATATCTTTTCCGCTCGGTCGAGAAGAGCCGCGCCTTTTTCCGCATCGAGGGAAGAAAATGCCTCCTTCGCCTCGCGGATGAGCGCCGCCACTTCGCCGTCACGACGCACCAGACCGAGTTTTTCCTCGAACTCGACTAGGGAGCGCTCCCCTCTCTTGATGCCGTCCAGCACCGCCTGACGCGACACCGAATAGAGCTGGGCTATCTCCCCCAGAGAGATGTCTTCGTCGTAATGCAGACGGAGCCACTCGTTCTGCTTTTCGGTGATGAGGGCGCCGTAGTAGGCGCGCAGGGTGCTTATCTCGAATCTGTTCATTGGCACGGTGTCAAGGCGCACGCCTTTGCAAAGGCGTCAACCTTTACACATATGATAAACGCAAAAAAAAGCGGTGTCAAGCGTCTGACACCGTTTTTCTCGCGTGAGCGTGCGCGTGTTCAAATCAAAGCATCCACAAAATCTTTGGCGTCGAAGGGGATGAGATCGTCTATCTTCTCGCCCACGCCGACGTACAGCACGGGGAGCTCGAGTTCCACGGAAATGGCGATGACCACCCCGCCCTTCGCGGTGCCGTCCAACTTGGTGAGTATGATGCCGTCGAGGTCAATTGCCTCCGAGAATATCTCCGCCTGCGCCACGCCGTTCTGTCCCGTGGTGGCGTCGAGGACGAGATATTTTCTGAAATCGGCATCCGGGAGCTCTCTTTCCACCACGCGGCAGATCTTTTTGAGCTCCTCCATCAAGTTTTTCTTGTTGTGCAGCCTGCCCGCGGTGTCCACGAGTATGACGTCGGTGCCGCGCGCCTTGGCGGAGGAAACGGCGTCGTAGACCACTGCCGCGGGGTCTGCGCCCTCGTTGTGGCGGATGACGCGCACCCCGGCGCGCTCACCCCACACTTCGAGCTGCTCGCCTGCGGCGGCGCGGAAGGTGTCGGCAGCGGCGATGACCACACTCTTGCCCTGTTCGCGGAAAAGGTGCGCGAGTTTGCCTATCGCGGTGGTCTTACCCACTCCGTTGACCCCGGAAAGCAGGATGACGAGAGGATAGGAATATTCCTCCACTTCGTAGTCGATGTTGTCCACAAGGATCTCTTTCAGCACGCTTTTGGCGTCCTCGGGGGCTTTGATCTTCTCCTCGAAAACGCGGTCTTTTAGGTCCCCAACGATGCTGTCTGCGGCAGTGACTCCGACGTCACCCGCAAGCAGCGCTTCCTCGAGCGACTCATAAAACTCGTCGTCGAGCTCGCGTGCCGAGAACGCATAGAACAGCTTCTTTGCGATGCTGTCCTTGGTCTTTTTTATGCCTTCGGCGATCTTTTTGAAAAATCCCATATCTTCTCCTATTCCGCCTCTTTGGCGTGCTTCTGCGCTTCCTCGAAGGAGACGGAAACTATCTTCGTCACGCCCTTTTCCTCCATGGTGACGCCGAATATGGTGTCGGCGTGGCGCATGGTGGGCTTGCGGTGGGTGATGACGATGAACTGCGTCTCGGCGGAGAATCTCTTCAGAAATTCCGCAAACAGGTTGCAGTTGGTGTCGTCGAGGGCGGAGTCTATCTCGTCCAGCACGCAGAAAGGCATGGGGTTGAGCATGATGATCGCGAACAGGATCGCGATAGCGGTCAGCGCGCGCTCGCCGCCCGACAGCAGAGAGATGTTGCGCAGCTTCTTGCCGGGAGGCTGCGAGAATATCTCTATGCCCGCCTCGAGGGGGTCGTCGGTGACGGAGGTGTCCAGCCGCAGCTCACCCGAGCCGCCGTTGAAGAGCTTCGCGAACACATCGCGGAAGTTCTCGTTGATCTTGTTGAAGGCGGTGAGGAACTTGGAGCTCATCTCCTCCGTCATGGTCTCGATGACCTTCATGATGTCGCGGCACGCCTGCAGGATGTCGTCGCGCTGTGTGGTCTGCTCCGTGAGCCTCGCCTCGGCGTCGGCAAGGTCCTGCACGGCGAGCGGGTTGACGTCGCCGAGCTTCGCGATGGACTTCTTCAGCTCCGCGATGACGGTCTTCGCTCCGTGGTGCTCGAAAGCCTCGTCCTTCAACGGGAGAGCCGAAGTGTAAGTCAGGTCGTATTCCTCGAGGATATGCTGCTGGAGATACGCATTTTGATTGTCGACGTTCTCCAACATATTCTCGTCGCGGATCTTCTTTTCGGCAAGCGCGGTACGCTCCTCCGCAAGCCTCGTCCTCTCCTCGTCGAGGGAGACGATCTTTTCGGAGAGCTTACGCTTCATCTCGCTGAGCCCCGCGATCTGCGTTTCGAGCTCCTCGATGCGCTTCTTGTCCGCCTCCGAGAAATTGGTCTTTGCGGGAGCGGTGCGGATCTTGTTCAGCTCCGCCGTGCGGGACTGCAATTGAGCCGAGATGTCCTCTTTTTCTTCCTTCAACGCGTTCTCGTCGCGGCGCAGACGGAAGAGTTCGGTATCATAGCCCTCGATCGCGTTCTTCTGCTCGGCTAGCCTGACGCGGAGGTTCATCACCTCTTCGTTCAGAGTCTCGCGCTCGGACTTCTGCTCGCTGCTCTGCGTCTTGGACGCCTCGATGAGCGCGCCGTATTCCTCCTGACGCTGTTTGACGTCCGTCTCCAGCTTGTCGATGTCGCCGAGGTCTGCGGCAAGGGCTTTGAGGATGGCTTGCACCCTCTCGAGCTCCGCAGCATCTGCCGATATCTCTTCGCGCAGCTGCTCTACGGTATCGGCTGCCTGTTTCGCCTTGTTCTCGTTGAGGGTGGTCTCGATGCTGACCTCCGAGATGCGGGCTGCGATCTCGGTGAGCTTTTCCTCCGCCGCCGCGATCTCCGCAGTGTAGTCCTCGCGCTGTGCGGTGAGCCCCGCGATGCGCGAGCGCATACGCTCCACGTTGGCTTTTGCCTGTTCGATCTGCTTCTCCTGCGAAAGGAGACCGGAATTCTGCGTGCGTCTGGAACCGCCCGTGATCTCGCCGCCTCGGGCGTATATCTCGCCGTCCAGCGTCACTATCTTGAAGCCTTGGTTATATTTGCGGTAAAGCCTCTCCGCCGTGTTCATCCCGTCCACGACGACGGTGGTGCCGAGAAGGGTCTGAACGAAGGGATAGAACCTGTCCTCGCACTCGACAAGATCGGCGGCTATGCCGAAACAGCCCTGCTCGTTGAGCGCGGGCATATATTCTCTCGCCAGAGCCCTCGGTCTGCACGCCGAAAGAGGACGGAACGTCACTCTGCCGTAGCTCTTCTGTTTGAGGTAGGTTATGAGTGCCGCGGCGTCGCGCTCGCTCTCGACAAGGACGTTCTGCAATGCGGCGCCCAGCGCGTACTCAATTGCGGATTCGTAGCCTTCGGGCACGTTGATGACCTCTGCGAGCACGCCCATGATGCGCCCTTTCAGGGCGGGATCGTGTCTTGCGTCGCGCATGAGGTTCTTCACCGCTTCCTGATAGCCCTGATAGTCGTCCTTGACAGAGACCAAAAGTTTAAGCTGTCCTTCGGCAAGACCCAGCTTCGAGTTGAGGGTGACGACGTCCGCCTCCAGCCCCTTTATCGCTTCCTGCGCCTCGAGTTTGCCGGAGAGCACCTCGTTGTTCTGCTGCGATAGCTCTCTCATCTCGGCGCGCCCCGCCTTGACGTTGCTGTCATATACGGAAAGATCGGTCTCCGCCTCGTCCAGACTCGCCTTTTTTACCGAGAGCATCTCGCGCAGATTCTTGAGCCTTTCGTCGTTGATGGCTTTTTCGGCGATGAGCGCGGACTGGTTGCCCTTGAGTTCGCCCAGACGTTTCAGCGCCTCGACGTACTCGTCGTTCTTGCTGGCAAGCGCGCTCTCTCTGCCCTCGATGTCCTGCGAGAGGAAGCCGAGCTTCTTGCTCTTTTCCTCGAATTCCTTGCTGGTGGCGAGATACGCCTCGGTCTCTGCCTCCTTCTTCTCGGTGCATTTGCGGATGAGATCCTCCGAGACAGCTATCTGCGCATCCGCAGAGCGCAGCTCCCCGTTCAGACGGTTGACCTCCGCCTGCAGGTTGGCGATCTTCTCCTTGATGACGTTGGCTTGACCGATGGTGCGCTCGGCGTCGACTTTCAGTGCGAGCAGCTCCGCATTGCTCTCTTCCGCCACGCGGTCTACGCCGCTGGACTCGCGCAATGCGCGCTCGTATTCGCTCACGCACCTGTTGAACGCCGCCTCTTTTTCCGTGATGTCGCGCTGCGCCGCGGCGATGCGGTCGAGGATCTTTTGCTTGATCTGCTGCGCGTTCTCGTAATTATAGATATAGAGGTTGACTTCCTGCACCTTGAGCTGCTCACGCAGTGCGGCGTACTTCTTTGCCGTCTCCGCCTGCCGCCTCAAAGGCCCTATGTGACGCTCTATCTCCGCGATGACGTCGTTTGCCGCCTGAAGGTTGAACTTCGCCTTCTCGAGGTCGGACTCCGCACGCTTCCTCTGCTCGCGGAACTTGGAGATGCCCGCCGCTTCCTCGAAGATGCGGCGTCTGTCCTCCGGCTTTGCCGAAAGCACCTCGTCCACTCTGCCCTGACCGATGATGCTGTAACCGTCCTTGCCCATGCCGGTGTCGTGCAGCATATTGATGATGTCGCGGCGCAGGCAGGAGGTGCGGTTGATGAAATACTCGCTCTTACCGCTGCGGTCGAGCTTTCTGGTGATCATCACCTCGTCGAAAGGAAGGGTGGGGAAAAGTTTCTTGTCGGAATTGTCGAAAAGGAGGCTGACCTCGCAGTAGGACATCATGCCGCGGTGGTCGCTGCCGCAGAATATGACGTCGGACATGACGGTGCCGCGCAGCTGTTTCGCACGCTGCTCGCCCAGCACCCACTTGATGGAATCCGAAACATTGGACTTCCCGCAGCCGTTGGGGCCGATGATGGCGGTGAACCCGTCGCTGAACGGGATCTCCACCTTGTCGGCGAAGGATTTGAACCCTCTGGCTTCGATCATCTTAAGTCGCATAGCTATCTCCCGAATACCTCTGCATTATATCACACGCACGCCCCGCGCACAAGCGGAAACACGAATGTTTCACAAAGTTTTGCGAAACATCAAAAATCCGTGAAACATCGGACAAAAATTAAAAAATACCCGCATAGAATGCGGATATTTGAAAAACGGGCTTTGTGAAACACTCGAAGTTTCAGCTCTTCTTTTTCCTTTGCGGCTTTGAAAGCGAGCGGAGCGCCTGCTGCGCCGCGTGCTGCTGCGCTTCGCGTTTGCTGCTCCCGCGCCCCGTGCCTGCGCACTCTCCCGCGATATACACCGAAAAAACGAACTCGGGCTCGTGGGGAGCACCCGACCTGCCCTCCTCACAATAGCGGACGGAAACGCCCTTTTTCATCGCATATTCGTTTAGGCGGGATTTGGCGTCGGTGAGTTTTTCGTCATCGCCCGCGGATGCCAACTCATCCGCAAGACAGCGCAGCACGAACTTTTCCGCCTCTCCGAGCCCTCCGTCCAGACACACTGCCGCCGTCAGCGACTCGAATAGATCGCATTTGACGGAGCTGTGCGAGGTGAGGCCGCTCATGCGCTCGTTCTCGCCCGTGATGAGCTCGTCCGCGATGCCCAGCCTGTCCACGGCTGCGGCAAGAGGTCTTTCGCTCACCACCGCGGCACGCATCTTGGTGAGTCTGCCCTCATCCGCCGAGGGATATAAGGCATACAGCCTTGCGGAAACGACGTATTCCAGCACACTGTCGCCCAGAAACTCGAGATTCTGATAGTTCCCCGAAGGTTTCGGGCAGGCGGAGGAATGCGTAAAAGCGCGCTCGAGAAGCGCGCTGTCACGGAACGTATATCCTATCTTTTCCTCAATCTTCCGTCTGTCCATCCGGTGTCTGCACCGAGGCTCTGATCTTTTCCACCACCCCGGATTTGGCGAGTTTGCGCGCCTGCAGTATGCTGGCGCATATGGACTTGCGTTTGGAGGCGCCGTGCGCCTTGACCACCACTTTGTTCACGCCGAGGAAGCACGCGCCGCCCTGACTGTTGTAGTCCATCTTGGTCTTGACCTCTTTCAGCACGGGCTTCAGCATGAGGGCGCCGAGCTTTGCGCGAAGACCGCCCTTGTTTATGCCCTCCATGAGGATGGAGAATATCGCACCTGCAGTGCCCTCTGCGGATTTCAGCGCGATGTTGCCGTTGAAGCCGTCAGCGACCACGACGTCGAAGTCGCCGGAGAGCATATCGCGCGCTTCGCAGTTGCCCTTGAAGTCGATGTAAGGAGAGCTCTTCAACAGCTCGAATGCCTCGCGGTTGAGCTCGCTGCCCTTCTTGTCCTCGGCGCCGTTGCTGAGCAGCCCGACGACGGGTTTCACCGTGTCGGTGACGGCGCAGGAGAATGCGCTCGCCATTATGGCGAAGTGGAGAAGGTTGAGGGGCTTGCAGTCCACGTTGGCGCCGCAGTCACAAAGTATTACGGGCTTGCCCTTCACGGTGGGGAGTGCGGGCGCGAGCGCGGGACGGGACACGCCTTTGATCCTGCCCAACTTCATGTACGCCGCGACGAGCACCGCGCCGGTGGCTCCCGCCGAAACGAACCCGAGCGCATCGGGATCGGACGCGAGCATCTCCAGCCCTTTGACCACGGAGCTGTCCTTCTTGGTCTTGACGGCGCTCGTGGGAGAGTCGTCGTTGGTGATGACTTCGGGCGCGTGCACGACCTCGAGCCGAGCCACGTCGTAAGTCTGCCCTTTCAGCTCGTTCATGATGAGGGCTTTGTCGCCCACAAGCACGACGTGCAGACTCTTTTTCGCATTCAGCGCATCGAGCGCGCCCAGCACGATTTCGTGAGGTGCGTTATCTCCCCCGAGAGCGTCTACGATGATCTTCATTCTTCCTCCCCGCGGACGGCGGCACACCGCCGCATCCGATCAAGCAAAAAAAGAGAGCGGCAAGCGCTCTCTTGTGCGTTCATTTTTCTTCTTTGGGCGCGACGACTTCCTTGCCCTTGTAGTAACCGCATTTGGGACACACGGTGTGGCTCTTGATGAGCTCTTTGCACTGGGGGCACTCGACAAGTCCGGGAGCGGAGATCTTCCAGTTTGCGTAACGGGAATTGGTCTTGGACTTGGAGATCTTATTCTTGGGAACTGCCATTTATCTTTCCTCCGATTGTGGTTGTATTGCTTATAGTGCTCGTATGATTATATATAATCGTACGAAGGATGTCAAACGGTTTTGAGCAATTTGCCTTTTATGCCATCGCGGGAGCGGCGGACACCAAAGCCGCGGTCTCGCGGGCGATGGAGAGCTCCTCATTGGTGGGCAGGACGATGACCTTGACGTAGCTTTCGGGGTCGGAGAGCACGTGCAAACCGTCCATCCTCTTCTCGTTCTCCTCGAAGTCGAACACGACGCCGAGATAGTCCATGTCCTCCATCACAAGACGGCGCATATAAGAGCTGTTCTCGCCTATGCCTCCCGTGAAGACGATGGCATCCACGCCGCCGAGCGCCGCCGCGAAGGAACCGATGTACTTCTTGATGCGGTATGCCGCGGCCTCCACCGCGAGCGCCGCCTTCTCGTTGCCCTCCGAGATCGCCTTTTCGAGCACGCGCATGTCGGAATCGAGCTCGCTTATCCCCAGCATCCCGCACTTTTTGTTGAGATACTGCACGGTGTCCTCCGGCGTCATGCCCAGCTTCACGCGCAAGAACTCCACCGCGGCAGGATCGATGTCACCGCTTCTCGTGCCCATGATGAGCCCTTCGAGGGGGGTGAACCCCATGGACGTGTCGATGCACTTGCCGTCCTTCACCGCAGAGATGCTGGAACCGTTGCCGAGATGGCAGATGATGATGCGGCTGTGCTCGGCGCCCAGATACTTCACCGCCTCTTCGCTGACGAACTTGTGGGAAGTGCCGTGGAAGCCGTATTTCCTGATCTTATACTGCTGATAGACGGAATACGGGATGCCGTACATATACGCCTTGGGCGGCATTGTGCTGTGGAAGGTGGTGTCGAACACCGCCACCATGGGCACACCGGGCATGACCTCTCTGCAGCTCTTGATGCAGGCGATGTTGCCGGGCATATGCAGGGGGCCCAGCTCCGCGTTCTTCTCGCAGATGCGCACCACCTCGTCGTCGATGACCACGGAGGAATGGAAATCCTCGCCGCTGTGCAGCACTCGGTGACCGACGGCCCCGATCTCACTTACTGAGGAAATGGCGCCCGCCTCTTTGTCCACGAGGGCTTTGAGCACGAGCTCGATGGCTTCCTTGTGGGTGGGCATATCCTCGTCTATACGGAAGGATCTGCCGTCCGCCGTCTTCTGGGTGAGGGACCCGCCCTTCATACCTATGCGGTCGCAGAGACCTTTCAAGAGCATGGTCTCGTTCGCGATGTCGATGAGCTGATATTTGAGGGAGGAACTCCCCGCATTGATGACGAGTATGTTCATATTCCCCTCACTTCACGGATTGCAGCGCGGTGATGGCGGCGACTGCCACGATGTCCTCTGCCACGCAGCCGCGGCTGAGATCGTTGACGGGAAGCGCGAGACCCTGCATGATGGGCCCCACTGCCATGCAATGGCCGAAACGCTGCGCGAGTTTATAGCCGATGTTGCCCGCGTCGAGGTTGGGGAAGACGAGGACGTTCGCCCTGCCCGCGACACCGCTGCCGGGAGCCTTCTTGTTGCCCACCTCTTCGCAGATAGCGGCGTCGAGCTGAAGCTCGCCGTCCACGTCGATGTAAGGATGCGCGGCTTTCACGAGGGCGTATGCCTGACGCACCTTTTCCACGGACTCGTGCTGCGCGCTGCCCTTGGTGGAGAAGGAAAGCATCGCGATCTTGGGCTCCACTTCCACGATCTGCTTCGCGCTGAAATAAGCCGCTTGAACGATGTCGGCAAGCTGTTCCACGGTGGGATAAGGGATGACGGCGCAGTCCGCAAAGATGAACGCGGGCGCGTGAGAATATTCGAAATGTTCGGGCGGGATCATCACGAAGCAGCTGGACACGCTCTTGATGCCGGGCGCCGCCTTGATGACTTGGAACGCCGCGCGGGAGACGTCTGCGGAAGAGAACACCGCTCCGCCCACGACGCCGTCCACGTCGCCGCACTTCAGCGCCGTGCAGGCATAGAACATATTGTTGCCGCGGATGGTGCGCAGTGCGACTTCCTCGGTCATGCCCTTCTCTTTGCGCAGCTCGTAGAGCTTCTTGGCGTACTTCTCGAAATACTTGTCGTTCGCGGCGGGATCGCGGAAGGTCACGCCAGCAAACTTATAGTCGGGATACTTTGCGCGTATCTCCGCCTCGTTGCCGATGAGGACGATCTTGCCTATCTTTTCGCGGGTGAAGATCTCGGCGGCTTTTGCCACTCTGGGGTCGGTGCCTTCGGCAAGCGCGATGGTCTTTTGCAGCTTTGCGGCTCTTTGGAGCAGATGATCGAGAAATTCGGACATAATTACCTCAACTTTCTTTATCTGTTTGATTTATTTTTCGACGGGATATATTATAGAACCGTCATCGGAAAAAAGCAAGAAATCTCAAGGAGTCTGTTTTGAAAATCGCAGCGGTCATCGCAGAATACAATCCCCTGCACAACGGGCACGTCAAACTCCTCAAAAAGGCGCGCAGGGAACTTAAGCCCGAAGCCCTCGTCGTGGTGATGAGCGGCTCTTTCACCGAGCGCGGCGACATCTGCGTCGCCGACAAGTACACCCGCGCGAAATGGGCGGTGGAATGCGGGGCGGATCTTGTCATCGAGCTTCCCACCGTCTACACCCTCTCCCCCGCGAAGTCCTTTGCCGAAGGCGCGTTGAAGACCCTCTCGATGCTGGGCGAGTTCACCCTCTGCTTCGGCACCGAGACAAAGGAGCTCGAGGAGCTGTCATACGTTGCGGAATTCATGCGCAGCGAGTCCAATGATATGCGCAATATGCTGCGCGGCTATCTCTCGGAGGGCTACTCCGTCGCAAAGTCCCGCACCATGGCTCTCGACCTCATACACCCCGACTACGCCAACCTCGTCAAAGCGCCCAACAACATCCTCGCCGTGGAATACCTGAAAGCGGGCGCGGCATACGGCGACAGGGTGCAGTATCACAGTGTGGAGAGGAAGCCCGACAACAACCGCACGATAGTCTCTTCCACCAAGATCCGCACAATGATGCAGGAGGGCAAGGACTTCTCCGCGTTCGTACCCGAGTGCGTGAAGATCGAGCACCCCACGGATATGTCCAAGTACGGCACGGTGTCCACCTACTCCATGCGCACGAAGACCGCGGCGGAGCTTGCCGAGATCGCCAACATCTCGGAGGGGATGGAGAACCGCATCAACAAGACGGACTTCAACACTTTTGAGGAATTTCTGCGGCTTACCACCAAGCGCTACACCCGCTCCACCATCAAACGCATCGCGGCGTCCTCGACGGTGGGCATCACCAAGGATCTGGTGGCGCTTGCCCGCGACAACAAACCGTACACGACGGTGCTGGCGGCAAACGAGAAGAAAAAGAAAAAGCTCTTCGCGCTGCTTGCAGAAAGCGACGGCTACTTCTTCTACAAACCGTCCGACTGCCCCGCATCCTCTCCCGTCCGTCCCCTTCTGGACCTTGACGAGAGAGCTGCGAAGGTGTTGCGTCTGTGCCGCGCGGACGAACCCGAGAAAAAGTCGGAAAACGAAGTTCAATAACACATAACTGCACGATAAAGCAGCGATTTGCGTTGGTCACGCAGTCGCGTTTCGGGGGAAAAGATGAACTTTTTCAAGAAGATAGAAAGGAATTTTTCGCTGCTCGTCAACAAACTTGCGGGCGGCACCATGCAGAACGTCAACACGGGAGAAGTGAAGGGCGAAGCCTTCCCGGGCATTGCGGCTGCGGCAAGAAAAGCCGCCGCAGACGGCAGCGTGCTCCTCGTCAACGACGGGGTGCTCCCTCTTGCCGCGGAGTGCAGAGTCGCCCTCTTCGGCAGGGTGCAGTCGGATTGGTTCTATGTCGGCTACGGCTCCGGCGGCGACGTGCGCGCACCCTATCTCATCTCCCCGGTCGAAGGATTGAAGCGTGCGGGAGTGAAACTCGACCCCGTCCTGCTCTCCCTCTATAATGATTGGAGAGCGAAAAATCCCGTAGACCCCGGCTTTTGGGGACACTGGCCCCTTTCCCACCCCGAGATGCCCCTCTCGGAGGACGTCGTCAAGGAGGCGGCGAAAAGATGCGATGTCGCCGTCATACTCATCGGACGCTCCGCGGGAGAAGACCGTGACTGCGCCGAGCGTCCCGGCAGCTATTACCTCACCGCTGCGGAAAAGGCTCTGATCTCTTCCGTGGAGCGCGCATTCACGCGCACCGTCGTCGTGCTGGACATCGGCTCTCCCATCGACTTCGCGTGGACGGAGGAACTGCCCCCGTCGGCGTTGCTCGTCGTATGGCAGGGCGGCATGGAGAGCGGAAACGCGCTTGCCGACATCCTGACCGGAAAGAGTGAGCCGGGCGGCAGACTGACGGACACGATCGCGCGCAGATACGCCGACTACCCTTCCTCGAAGTCGTTCGGAAACAAGGAATACAACGAGTACACCGAAGACATTTATGTGGGCTACCGCTACTTCGAGACCTTCGCGCGTGACAAAGTGCTCTTCCCCTTCGGTGCGGGAGAGGGCTACACCACCTTCTCCTTCGAGGACGCGAAGATCGACTGCACCGAGGAGCGCGTCGCGGTCACGGCAGACGTCGTGAACACGGGCGAACGCCGCGGACGCGAAGTCGCACAACTCTATATCGCACCTCCGCGCGGAGGCATACCGCGTCCCACAAGGGAGCTTGCCGCGTTTGCAAAAACTCCCCCCGTCGGGAATGGCGAAAGGTGCACCGTTGCCCTCTCCTTCGACATCGCGGACATCGCGGCATTCGACGACAAAAACACCGAATGGGTGGTTGAAAGAGGCGAATACGCACTTTATCTGGGCAAAAACGTCAGAGACGCGGCATTCATCGGAAACTTTGAGGTGGCGGAGACCCTCCGCGTCCCCGTACGTTCCGCGGGTGCGCCCGTGCTGCCTTTCAAGCGTCTCACGTCATCGGGTGGCAAACCCGTCTGCGAGGACGTCCCCCTTTCGAAGGTGGATCTGCGCGCACGCATAGCGAGCGCCGTCCCCGACGCTCTCCCCCGCCCCTCCCGTCCCGTGACTTTCGCGGACGTGAAGAGAGGCGCTGCCACGCCCGAAGAACTTGCGGCGTGTCTTTCGGACGAGGAGCTGGAGGCGATCTCGCGCGGGGATTACACGATGAACAGTCCCTTGGGTGCGGCAGGCAATGCGGGCGCCATCGGCGGCGTGTCCGAGAGCCTGCGCGCAAAGGGTATCCCCGCCGCTATCACGACGGACGGACCCTCGGGCATCCGACTCTCCGCATGTTGTTCCCTGCTGCCCTCCGGCATATGCCTTGCGTCCTCGTGGGACACCGAGGGCACGGAGGCGCTCATGGCTCTCGTCGGCGCAGAGATGAGGGCGCGCGGCTCCGACATCCTGCTCGCTCCCGGCATGAACATCCACCGCAACCCTTTGGGCGGGAGAAACTTCGAGTACTTCTCGGAAGACCCTCTCATCACGGGGAAGATCGCCGCAGCGTACATAAGAGGGGTGCAGTCGCAGGGAGTCTCGGCGTGTCCCAAGCACTTTGCGTGCAACAATCAGGAGCGCAACCGTACGCACAACGATTCCCGACTTTCGGAGCGCGCGCTGCGCGAGATATACCTCAAAGGTTTCTCCATAGCCGTGAAAGAGGGCAAACCCCTCAACATCATGACCTCATACAACAAGATCAACGGCGTATGGGGGCACTACAACTACGACCTCTGCACCACCGTCCTGCGCGGCGAGTGGGGTTACGACGGCTGCGTGATGACGGACTGGTGGATGCGCTATGCGCCGAGCCCCGAATTCCCCGCCCTGCGCGGCAACGCGTACAGAGTGCGGGCGGGCGTGGACGTCCTGATGCCGGGCGGCAAGCGCACGGGCGGACGCAAACCCGACGGTACTCTGCTCGAGACGCTGGGCAAGAGCGAAGGCATCTCGCGCGGGGAACTGCAACGCACAGCGGCGGCAGTGATAAGGATGCTGACGCGGCTAGACACCCTGCCTCGCTCCGACAAATAGCACATCGCACATCGGCGCGCCTTCGGGCGCGCTTTTCTTCGAGCATTGTAAAGCGGAAAAGCGCATAAAATTGGGAGTGAAACTTCCTCACCTCAAAAAGGCGCTCCCGGTGCTTGCGGTCGGCGCGTTCATGATAATGCTGGTGGCAAAGCCTGACTATTTTCTGGACTCTGCCTCGCGCGGGCTGCTGCTCTTTGCCTCATCCGTGCTGCCCACGGTGTTCCCCTTTTTCTTCTGCTCGACACTGCTTACGGCTATGGGAGCGGCGTCATCCCTCTCGCGCATGGGAGCAAAACCCGTACGCGCCATGTTCAACGCTCCGCCTTCCGGCGCATACGTGCTCGCGCTTTCCCTTCTCGGCGGCTATCCCGTCGGCGCCGCCACCGTCGCCGACCTGTACGCAAAAGGCATCGTGAACGAGACGGACGCGAAACGCATCGCTTCATTCACATCGACATCGGGGCCCATATTCGTACTGGGCACCGTAGGCTCCGCCATCTTCGGAGATCCCGCCGTCGGCGCCCTCATCCTCGCCGCCCACTACGCCGCAGCCGTCACCACGGGGTTGGTGTTCAGAGGACGGAAAAAGAGCGCCGACATCTCCCCCGTCTTCCTCGCGGGGTGCGACACCGATTCCGCCCTTTCAAACAGCATATCCTCCTCCACGCTCGCCATGCTCGCCGTAGGCGGCTATGTGGTGGTGGGCAATATGCTCATCGACGCGCTCTCCCTCTCGGGGCTCAACGCTCTCATCACACGCATCCCCGACGCCAACGCGGCGCACACTCTCAACGCCCTTCTCGCGGGTGCGGTGGAAATGACGCGCGGCACAATTCTGTCGAGCGAAATCCCCTTCTCTCCACTTGCGGTCGCATGCGCGTGCGCAGTGGTATCCTTCGGCGGACTATCCGTCATGTTGCAAAGTTACACTTTCCTTTCGCGCTGCAAGATGAGTTTTACTGCCCTCGCCGCTCGCAAATGCGTGCAGTGTACAGCCGCATTTATATACGCCTTTATATTTTCACTCATTTTTTTCACCAATTTATGACATAATTTGTTGACTATCGGGCTTTGAGGTCAATATCCTTTCCGTATCGGGCATTTTGCCCAGAACTCTCGGAGGAAAATTATGACCGAAAACCGATGCAACACTGTGCTTGTTGCTTATTCTGCTTTGCCAAAAATTCTGAAAGACCACGATCTAGCCTTCAAAACCCGCCTGAACAGCAGCTTTATGAGCCGACATTTGCGCGCCGGCGTCTCCACGGAAGCGCTTGTTACGGAAATGCTGCAAATTAATGAGCGAAAAGCCGCCGCTCTCACCCTTGCGGACATCGTGCGCACCGCACTCACCACCCTTCCCGCACCCCTTTCCGAAGCCCTCGTACTGCGCTTCGTGAAAGGCAAAACTTTTCAGGAGATAGCCCTAAAACAAAACGTCACCCTGCGCACTGCGTTCAGACGCTTCGATCGCGCCCGTGAACTCTTCACCGCAGCGCTCGACAAGCTGGGACTCACCGAACGAGTCTTTGCGGACACCTATCTCACCGATCCCGCCATAGCAGCCGCGGTCTCCCGCCTCGACGACGGCGCCTACTTCACCGCAAAAAGCCAAAACGTTTGACGAGAGAAAGTATTTGCACTTACTGTGGGTTTCGTCGGGTTCGAAGGCAGAACGTGTGCACGTACCCTGACATGGGAGTATTGTTCCCCCACCTTCCCTTCGGGATAAAGTGCTATCCTCTGACATTGGAGTATTGTTTACCCCCTTCCTGCGGGTTTCCCCCGAAATCGTTCCCCCTTAAAAGGGGACCCACCATTTCGGGGGACACCTTCGGCACTCGGGCACGAGGGCGTCCGAGGACGGCGCCTCCACGGCGCCGCCATGTTATGCCGCTTGCAATGCGCCCGCTTCGCGAAGAGAGTGGCGCATTGCCGGCGCACTTCACGTCAGCCCTCGGCACTCATACGGTCGCCGCGGCGCTCAAGAGGGCTTCGCCCTGTGAGCGCTTGGTGAGCGGCTCCACTCCGAACTAGATAACGTTGTGTCAAGCGACGTCACGTTCGGGGGTTTTGTTAGACCGTCTCCGAAAGAGAAACATCGTGCTCAAAGACGCTCTGTCAAGCTGTCCGTCGTATTCAAGCACGCTCCGAATAAGTGTTCGTCTCAAGCGAATCCCGCCCGCCAGCACACGCTATGGCGGCGCCCGCGAGAGAGGATTCTCTCGCGGGCGCCGCACTTTTATTGTCCGTCTCTTTACCTCCCCTCTTTTTGTCAAGGAACAGCGCCGAAAAATTTTTGGGTTTCACTCAACAAATTTTTCGCGCCCTTGACAACGACGACAAGTTAAAATCAAAACACGCGCGGAGCGGTCGCCCGCTCCGCGCCTTAATTGCTACATGCCCCGCCGAACACTGTTCGGCGGACTATCTTCCCCGCCGAAACTTCGGCGGGGCACCGTTTACGTTTTTATTAAAGCCGTTCCTCACAATAGTGCCCGAACGAGTGACGGCGATATTTCGATGAAGTGCGCGAAAGAGCCACTGCCGAGAGGCGGAGCGTACATTAGTACGTGAGCATCTACGGCAGTGGCTCTGACAAAGCAATTCGCGAAATAGCGCCGTCACTCCAACTCGAAGGCGCCGGTATAAAGCTGATAATACCTCCCCCTCTGCGCGAGAAGTTCGTCGTGATTGCCGCGTTCGATAATCTCGCCGTGTTCGAGGACGAGGATGACGTCGGCGTTGCGGACGGTGGAGAGGCGGTGGGCGATGATGAACACCGTCCTGCCGTGCATGAGGCTGTCCATACCCTTTTCGATGAGCTTTTCGGTGCGGGTGTCGATGGAGGAGGTCGCCTCGTCGAGGATGAGGACGGGGGGATCGGCAACGGCTGCCCTAGCGATGGAAAGCAGCTGACGCTGTCCCTGCGAGAGGTTGGCGCCGTCACCCGACAGCATGGTGTCGTAGCCCTGCGGCAGGTGACGGATGAAAGCGTCGGCATTGGCGAGCTTTGCCGCCTTTTCCACTTCCTCGTCGGTGGCATTCAGGTTGCCGTAGCGGATGTTGTCGCGCACCGTGCCCGTGAAGAGGTGGGTGTCCTGCAACACCATGCCGAGAGAACGGCGCAGGTCGGGCTTTTTGATCTTCTGTATGTTGATGTTGTCGTAGCGGATCTTGCCCTCGTCAACGTCGTAGAACCGGTTGATGAGATTGGTGATGGTGGTCTTGCCCGCACCCGTAGAGCCGACGAGCGCGATCTTCTGCCCGGGCTTTGCGACGAGGCTGACGTCGTGGAGCACCGTCTTTTCGGGCACATAGCCGAAGGTGACGTCCTCGAACTCCACCTCCCCCGTCCACTTGACGTAGGTGGTGGAATCGGTGGCTTTGTGATAGTGTTTCCACGCCCACTCGCCCGTGCGGGTATCGCTCTCGGTGATGTTGCCCTGCTCGTCCTCGCGCGCGTTCACGAGGGTGACGTAACCCTCGTCCTTCTCGGGCTCGGAGTCTATGAGCGCAAATATGCGTTCGGCGCCCGCCAGCGCCATGAGGATGCTGTTCATCTGCTGGGACATCTGCCCTATGGGCGCGCTGAACTGTCGGGAGAATTGCAGGAAGGCGATGAGGCTGCCCAGCCCCATTATGCCGCCCACACGGATGTCCGCCGCGATGAAGAGCGCGCCTACTATGGCGGTGATGGCGTAATTGATGTAGCCGATGTTGCCGAGGATGGGCATGAGGACGTTGGCGTAGGTGTGCGCCTTGCGGGACGCGCCGCGCAGCTTGGCGTTGATGCCGTCGAACGCCTCCTTCTCGGCGTCCTCATGGCAGAACACCTTGACGACGCGCATACCCTCGATGTGTTCCTCGACATAGCCGTCCAGCACGCCGATCGCCTTCTGCTGACGCACGAAGTGCTTGCCCGACTTGCCGCCGACGTACTTCACGATGAAGAACATGATGACGAGCATCACCACTATGAAGAGGGTGAGCAGCCAATTGATGATCATCATCGCGACGAATATGGCGAGCACCGTGAGCCCGTTGGAGATGAGATAGGGCACGCCGTTTGCCATGAGCTCGCGCAGGGTGTCGGTGTCGTTGGTGTAGCAGCTCATTATATCGCCGTTGGCGTGGGTGTCGAAGAAGCGCACGGGGAGCTTCTGCATACTCTCGAACATCTGATCGCGGATGTTGCGCTGGATCTTGGTGGTCATGTTGACGATGATCCAGTTGTAGGCGTAGTGCAGCAGCACGCCGATGAGATAAAGGGACGCCATGACGCCCGTCATCATCGCGAAATCGCCCATCGTCACGGCGGATGAGCCGGACGCGAGAGGTCCGATGTAGTCGTCGATGATCACGGAGAGCATGAAGGTGCCGCCCACCGTAGCCGCGACGTTGAGCACGAGGGAGATCCCCGCAAGGATGACCCTGCCCTTGTAAGGTTTGAAATAGGAGAGGATGCGCTTGAACGTCGCCATGGGATGACCCACCGCGAATTTGCCCGCACCTGCGGAAAGGATGCCTTCCTTCTTTTTCCTGCGGCTCATTCCTGCACCTCCTCTTCGGCATAGACGGCGGCGGCTTCGTCCGAGCCCCGCTGCTGGGAATAATATACCTCGCGATATATCTTGTTGGACTCGAGCAGCTCCGCGTGAGTGCCGACGGCGTCTATCCTACCGTCATTCATCACGATGATCTTATCGGCGTCCTGCACCGACCCTATGCGCTGCGCGATGATGAACACCGTGGTGGAACCGAACTCCTCCTTCAAGCCTTTGCGGATGGCGGCGTCCGTCGCGGTGTCCACGGCGGAGGTGGAATCGTCGAGTATCATGACCTTGGGATGCTTCAGAAGGGCGCGCGCGATGCACAGCCTCTGTTTCTGACCGCCCGAGACGTTGACGCCGCCCTGCCCCAGCTCCGTCTCGTAGCCGTCGGGGAAGGACATGACGAAATCGTGCGCCTGCGCCGCGCGGGCGGCGTGCTCGATCTGCTCGTCGGTGGCGTCGGGATTGCCCCATTTGAGGTTTTCTTTGATGGTGCCGGAAAACAGCACATTCTTTTGCAGCACCATCGCGACAGCGTCGCGCAACGTGTTGAGTTTGTAATCTCTCACGTCCACGCCGCCCACCCTGACGGAGCCGCTCTTCACGTCGTAAAGGCGGGGTATGAGCTGCACCAGCGTGCTCTTTGCCGAGCCCGTGCCGCCTATGATGCCCACCACTTCGCCGCTCTTCACGTGGAGGTCGATGTGCTCGAGGTTGAGCACGTCGCCGTCCGCGGAATAAGCAAAGTCCACATCGTCGAAGTCCACGCTGCCGTCGGCGACGTCCTCTGCCGCGGGCGAAGGATTATCCGCAATGTCTGGCACTTCGCGGAAGACCTCGGCGATGCGCCCTGCGGATGCCCGCGAGAGCACCAGCATGACGAACACCATCGCCACCATGCCGAGGGACATCAGGATCTGCATGATGTAGTTGAGGAAGGCGGCGAAGGAGCCGAAGTGCATATCTCCCGCGATTATGTTGTTGCCGCCGAACCAGACGACGGCGATGATGCACGCGAACGCCACGCACTGCATGAGAGGCATGGCGATGACCAGCATCTTTTCGGCGGAGAACTGGAGCTTCTGCACCAGCTCGCTGATCTTCTTGAACTTGGCGGTCTCGTAGTCCTCTCTGACGAAAGTCTTGACCGTGCGGATGGCGGTGAGGTTCTCTTGGGTGATCTCGTTCATATCGTCGTACTTCTTCAGCATCTTGGTGAAGCGGGGGTAGACGATGATGATGCCGACGATGAGCCCCACCACGATGACGGGGAGAGCCACGGCGAAGACTATGGCAAGCTCCGCGTTGATGGAGATCGCCATCGCAAGCGCCATGATGAGCATGACGGGAGCGCGCACGAGCACGCGGATGACCATCATATAGGACATCTGCACGTTGGTGATGTCGGTGGTGAGACGAGTCACCAGCCCGGCGGTGCTGAAACGGTCGAGGTTGGCGAAGCTGAAATCCTGCACCTTATAGTAGATCTTCTGCCTGACGTTGGCGCCGAAGCCCGTCGCGGCATACGCCGCATAGCGACCGGACAGCACGCCGAAAAGCAGCGAAAACAGCGCCATGATCACCATCATGCCGCCGCAGATCGCGATGAATTTTACGCTCGAATCCACGGTGAACAGCTGCGTGTTGGAAGCCCCCAGCTGAAGGTTGAAGGTGTAAGACTCCGCCCCCTCCGCAAGTCCGACGTCGATGATCTGCGACATGATGATGGGGATGAACACCTCCAGCACCACCTCGAGCACGACGAAGACGGAGGTGAGCACGGAAGCCGCCTTATACTCTCCCACGCACCCCGCAAGAGCGCCCAGCACGTTCTGCTGTTTTGCAGTCTTGTTTTTTGACATATCTCTCTCCGAAAACGCACGCGTCGGGATAGCCGACACGTGTCGTATTCAATATTAAAATTATATGTTAAGAATATATTAAAGTCAACATCAAAAAGCCCGCGCGGACAAAAGAAAAGCGAGGCGCGGCGCGCTTCCTAAAAAGAAAAAAGCCCCGAAGGGCGCGCATCGAAGACGCGGTCACTCTACGAAGGACGCGGCGAAGACCGACCGCACGAAATCCCTCGCCTCGTCGAAGGAATCGAAGACTCTCTCCCCTTCCCCCGCGTCTACGGCGACGGGATAGTGCTCGAAAGCAAGCTCGTCCAGCACCTGCTTTTCGGTGCCGAGGACGAGCCTGCCGTTCAGCAAAAACTTTCTGTCGCGATCACGCATTGAGAAGACGCCAGATGGACTTCTTTACGATCATCATGATGAGGTCGACGATCCAGATCAGCCATCCGAGGAATATCCTGATGATGCCCGCCACGATCTTGCCTTCCATGATCCTAGTGACGATGCCGAGGATCCATGCCGTGATGGGGATGATCGCAAGGATGACACTGACGATGTAAGGCAGCCCGAAATAGTCGCTCTTTTTACCCTTTGCCATAACAAACCTCCGAATGTTTCTGTGCTCTTCGCACCGTGACGATTATAACATATTCGGCGACGGAAGTAAATATCCGCCGCCGAATTATTCCGTCATTTTGTGTCAGCCCTTCACGACGGGATTGCGTGCGGCGCCCGCCTCGTCGGGACGTCCGACGGGAGTGTTGTGAGGCGCGGAGTGCAATGCCGCAGGGTCGGTGTAAGCAAGGTCTACGATCTCTTTCAAAGCCGCGGCTGCGGCGTCCAGCGTCTCCTTGCTTGCGGTCTCGGTGGGCTCGAACATCAACGCGTCTTCGACGATGAGCGGGAAATACATCGTGGGCGGATGGATGCCGCGGTCGATGAGCCCCTTCGCCACGTCGAGGGCGGTGACACCCGTCTCGTCGCGCAGCTTGCGCATGGACAGCACGAACTCATGCATACACCTGCCCTCTCCGACGGGATAGAAATAGCTTATCTTCTCGCGCAGATAGTTGGCGTTGAGCACTGCGGTCTCGGCAGCCGCGCGCAGCCCCTTGCCTCCCAAAGTGACTATGTAGGCAAGCGCTTTGAGGCAGACGCCGAAGTTGCCGTAGAACGCACTCACTCTGCCCACCGACCAGTCGCTCCTGCCGAAGCGGAAGCCCTTCTTGTCGCGCACCACCTGCGGATCGGGCAGGAATGCGGCAAGCTCCGCCTTGCAGCACACGGGACCCGCGCCGGGACCGCCGCCGCCGTGAGGCGCCGAGAAGGTCTTGTGCAGGTTGAGGTGTACGAGATCGAAGCCCATGTCGCCGGGACGCACGACGCCCATCACCGCATTGAGATTTGCGCCGTCGTAGTACATCAGACCGCCCGCTTCGTGCACTATATCCGCCACCTCGAGCACGTGCTTCTCGAACTTGCCGAGGGTGCTGGGATTTGTGAGCATGAGCGCCGCGGTGTCCTCGCCGACTTTGAGGCGCAGATCGGCAAGATCAATGCTGCCGTCGGGCGCGGACGCGAGCGTGACCACCTCGAACCCCGCCATCGCGGCGGATGCGGGATTGGTGCCGTGAGCGCTGTCGGGGATGAGCACCTTGGTGCGTCCTTCGTCCCCGCGCGAACGGTGATAAGCGTGCACCATGAGCATGGCGGTGAACTCGCCGTGCGCACCCGCACACGGTTGCAGCGAAACAGCGTCCATACCCGTAATGCCCGCAAGATAGGCACTTAAAGTGTCAATTACGGCAAGTGAACCTTGCATTTTGTCGGCACGCGCCAACGGGTGGGCATCTCTGAACCCGGGCAGCGCGGCGATCTCTTCGTTGAGTTTCGGGTTGTACTTCATCGTGCACGACCCGAGGGGATAGAACCCGTCGTCCACGCCGAACGTGCGCTTCGAGAGCGCCGTGTAATGCGCCGCCACCTCGGGCTCGGAGAGCTCGGGGAGCACGAGACCGTCACGGAGACGATCGGCATCGAAGTCATATCTTTCGACATCGAGGGCGGCAGGCATGACGCCGCATCTGCCCTTCACTGATTTCTCGAACACGGTTTTCATAGCGTCTCCTCCACGGTCTTCACGACCTCGTCCATATCCGCCTTTCCGACGCACTCGGTGCAGCACCAGAGGATGCGGTGCTCGTCAAGGGGAAGTCCTCCGAGGATGCCCTTCTTCTCGAGAGCCGCGGCGATCGCCGACGCCTTGTACGGCGTGATGGTGACGAACTCGTGGAAAAACTCTCTCTCATAGAAGAGTTTTGCACCGACGCCCGCAAGCGCCGCCGCAAGATAATGCGCGTTGGATGCGCACTTGATCGCGGTCTCTTTCAGCCCTTCGGGTCCGAGCAGTGAGAGATATACCGCAGCGGTCAGCGCGCAGTGCGCCTGATTGGAGCAGATGTTGGAAGTCGCCTTCTCTCTGCGGATGTGCTGCTCTCTGGTCTGCAGCGTGAGCACGAACGCACGTCTGCCCTCTGCATCCGCCGTCTCGCCGACGATCCTGCCGGGCAGCTTGCGCATGAACTCCTTCTTCGCCGCCATATATCCGAGGTAGGGTCCGCCGAAACTCATCGGGATGCCGAAGGGCTGCGCGTCGCCCACCGCGACGTCCGCCCCCAGCTCGCCGGGACTCTTGAACAGGGCGAGGGCGAGGGGGTTGCCTCCCACGATGACCTTCGCGCCCTGCGCGTGTGCGGAAGCGATGACCGTCTCCGTGTCCTCGAGGATGCCGTAGTAGTTGGGCGACTCGATGTACACTGCGTCCGCGCCCGTGCCTTCGTCGGGGAGGAAGGCGAAGCCGTCAAGCGCGGGAAGCACTTCGAGGGCGATGCCTCGGGCTTCGAGATAGGTGCGCACGGTCTCGAGGGTGTCGGGATTGACGTTTGCGAAGGTGACCACCTTTTTCGCCGCGCCCGCGCACATCACGCACGCCTCCGCCGCCGCAGTCGCGCCCGAATAGTGAGACGCCGTGGCGACATCCATGCCCGTGAGGTTGCACATCATGGTCTGGAACTCGAACGTCGCCTGCAAAATGCCCTGCGAGAGCTCGGGCTGATAGGGGGTGTAGGCGGTGAGGAATTCCTCCCTCGAGGCGAGGCTCTTCACCGCCGAGGGGATGTAATGGTTGTAGCTGCCCGCGCCGCGGAAGATGCTGCGGTAGGTCGCATTCCTCGCCGCAAGCTCCTTGAAAGCGTTGTAGACTTCCTGCTGGGACTTGCCCTCCGCAAGCGCGAATTTTTTCCTGCGGAGCGCCATCGGGACGTCGGCGTAAAGGTCGTCCACATCCGTTATGCCGAGGAAATTCAGCATCTCTTTGCGCTCGCTGTCCGAGATGGAAAGATAATCTGCCATGGTCACTCCAATGAAGCCAGATATTCCGCTTCGCTCATAAGCCCTTCGGCAAGCACGGGGGACGCGATCGCAAAGATCCAGACGCCCTCTTCGCCCGCCTTTTCGGGAGAGTCGGCAAGTTGCTCGTTGACGGCGTCAACGATGCCGCTCGCGGGGGAATTGACCTCGGCGACAGCCTTCACCGACTCCAGCTCGCAGCAGGGTTCCCCCGCCGTGACCGCAGCGCCGACGGAGGGAAGATCGACATAGACGACCTCTCCCAGCTCCTCTGCGGCGTGCGCGCTGATGCCGACGTAAGCCTTTCCCTCCAGCAACTCCACCCATTCATGCGTGTTCGTGTATTGTTTCATAACCTACTCCTTATGCCAGCGGCCGTGACGGACCGCTCGCACGTTATTTTCTTTTCACGAAAGGCATCTCCGCCCTTTCCAGCGGGATCGACCTTCCCCTGACGTCTGCGGTGAGGGCGCCCGTGACTCCCCTCTTTATGCGCAGCATCGCGATGCCGCACCCGAGAGTCGGCGAGTGAGTGCCCGACGTCGAGACCCCCACCTTCACTCCGTCCGCATAGATGTCGCAGTGTTCGCGCACGATCCCGCGTCCCGCGACCTTTGCGCCTATCCTCTCGAACTCGGGCGTGTGCGCCATGAGCGCCTCCCTGCCGAGGAAATCTCCCTTGCCCGTCTTCACGGCGAAGTCCAGACCGACCTCGTCCACGGGTATGTCTTGGGAGAGCTCGTGTCCGTAAAGGGGCATTCCCGCCTCGAGGCGCAGAGTGTCCCTCGCGCCCAGCCCGCAGGGTATGAGCCCGAACTCCTTCCCCGCCTCGAGCACAAGACGGTAGATGTCCGCGATGTCTTCGTTTCGGCTGTATATCTCGAAGCCGTCCTCCCCCGTATACCCCGTGCGGGAGATGAGTGTGTTGTGCCCGCCGACGGGGACGTCGCGGGTGAATGTATAATACTTTGCGGGCAGCAGCTCTTCGGGCACGAGTTTTTTCATCACCGCAAGCGCCGCGGGACCCTGCACCGCGATCTGCGACACTTTGTCCGAAACGTCCGAAAACTCGCAGCCCGACAGATGCGCCGCAACGTGCGCCGCGTCCTTTTCCACACACGCGCCGTTGACCACCATCATGAATTTGGTGGCTGCAAAGCGGTAGATGAGCACATCGTCCACCGCGCACCCCTTCTCGTCGGGCAGAATGGAGTATCTCACCCTGCCGTCCGTCATCCCGCGTATGTCGTTGGTGAGGATGGCGTTCAGCGCCTCTTCCGCGCCATCGCCCTCGAAGAAAAACTCACCCATATGCGACACGTCGAAGACGCCCGCGGCTTCCCTCACCGCGCGGTGTTCCTCGAGGATGCCGGAGTACTGCACGGGCAGATCGTAGCCCGCAAATTCCACCATCTTGCCGCCGAGGGCGACGTGTGTTTCGAAAAGCGCAGTCCGCTTTGCCATCTTTCCTCCTAGCGCTTGTGGGTCGCCAGCCCGAACACGTCCTCGCACGCCTCGGCGACGCTCTCATAAAGCGTCGGATGCGCGTGTATGACGGACGCAACGTCCTCCGCAGTCATGCCGCGGCTGACGGCGAGAGAGAGCTCTCCCGCAAGCTCCGTGACCCCGTCGCCGAACCCTTCCGCCGCTGTGATCACGCCTTTATCGTCACAATATACCTTGATAAACCCTCTGTTCGAGCCGTTCACCAGATTTTTCCCGTTCGCTCCCAGCAGGAATTTCCCCGTGCGCGCACCTTCGTCAGCGTGCCCTACGGTGAAGATTTCCGGCGAAGTGTACACCAGCGACGGCACGGTGGCAAGGTCGGTGTCTACGGGCGCACCCGCCATATGTCCCACCGCCTTCAACGCGCACGCCGCGGCATAGTGCGCAAGCTGTATACCCCCCGTCACGTCGCCCGCCGCATACACGCCCGCCGTGGTCGTCATCATGTTGTCGTCCACTTGCACGGGTGTCTCGGGCAGTCCCGCAAGATGGAGCCCTATGCCCTCCACCCGCGCGCGTCTTCCCGTAGCCGCGATGACAGCAACGCCTTCCGCTCTGCCCTCCGCGCCGCCGCGCTCGAAAATGGCGTGACCCTTTCCCACCTCGGTGACGCGGGCGGAGGTGAAGATGTCCACCCCCTTGCGTTTGAGTGCGGATGAAAGCTGTGTCGAAAGTTCCTTTGAAAAGAACGGGAGCACGCGCTCGGCATATTCGAGCACGGTCACCTTCCTTCCGCTGTCCGCAAAATAACACGCGAGCTCGGTGCCGATGACCCCGCCGCCCACTATGACCACGTCCCCTTCGGGAAGGGGGGAGGCGAGCACCTCGTCGGAGGTCAGCGCGTTTTCCGCCCCCTTCGCGGGCAGCGCCGCGGGAGATGACCCGGTGGCGATGAGCACGAACCTGCCCTCCAATTTCTCGCCGTCCGCCTCGACGACGTGCGCCGAGAGCAGTCTGCCGCGCGCACGCACGACTTTCACTCCCGCCGCCGCCAGCAGTTTCTCCACGCCGCCGCGGAGGGAGGATACTATGCCCTCCTTGCGCGCGTACACGGCGCTTTCGTCAAAAGTCACGCTCTCTGCCGACACCCCGCACTCCGCCCACGAAGCGCGCGAGGCAAAGAGGGATGAGGAATGCAGCAGGCATTTGGTGGGAATGCACCCGCGATTGAGGCAGGTGCCGCCGACGTCGGAGCTCTCCACGAGCGCAACGCTCATGCCTAGCTTCGCCGCTCTGATGGCTCCCGTATATCCCGCAGGGCCTCCGCCCAGCACGACAAGATCAAACAATACCTTCCTCCTTGAGACGCGCGATGAGCCGTGAAGCCTCCCCGCGCACAACATTCATATCCGTGCCCGCACCCGCGAACTCCGCCGTGTCCTCGCCTAGGATGAGCGCGCGTACGGCGCGCACCCCGTCGGCGTCCAGACTGTCGGACGAGATATCGAGCGCGGCGAGCTTTCCGCCCTCCGCAGCCGCCCGCACCACGGCGCGCTCGCCGAAGAGCTCCGCCGCGATACGCACGCCCGCTTTATCCTTTTTGCCGTATCTCCACTCATCTGCGGAGAAGAAGCCCGTCCATTTCATTACCGCGCCGGCGCCTAGGCTCACGGGCGACACCGTGTTGAGCCCGCACGAGGGATATGCCTCCCTCCAAGCCTCTTTCAGCGCCGCTCTCACCCTTTCACACGTGACACCCTCCGCGAAGTCGGCAAGCGCCGCCACCCGCGAGGACACGCTGCGCACCCCTTTGCCCTCAAATTTCTCCTGCGGAGGGGTGAGGAACCTCGCCACTCTCTCCGCGTCGGTGGTGACGAGCAAGGTGCCGTGATGAAGCTGTTTCCCGTCGCGCTTGTAGTAGGCATTGCCGCCCACTTTCGCGCCCTCCGCGCAGATGTCGTTCCTGCCCGAAAGCTCCGCACGCACGCCGAGAGAGGCGAGCGCCCGAAGCACTATATCGAAATTCTTTGCCTTGTCGAACTCCCTCTCCCCCGACACGAAGGTGAAGTTGAGGTTGCCCCGATCGTGCCACACGGCGCCGCCGCCGGACAGCCTTCTTGCCAGCAGCCCGCCCGCGCTTTCCAGCGCATCGACGCGGCACTCGGCAAAAGCGTCCTGATTGCGCCCCAACACCACGGCGTCGGCATTGCTCCAAAGATACAGCGCCGACTCCCCCTCCGAGACGCTTTCAAACAGCGCCGCTTCTAGGGCTTGATTGACAAAAACATTGTCGCCCGCGCTTTCGGAAAAGAGGAGAACGGATGGTGCCATGTAAACAGTATATAACTTTTGAGCTATATAATCAAGAGTGGAAACGACTTTTCTCGCATATATGCGCGCTCTCGCGTGAAAGATGTCGTCCGTAAGACACCGAAGCCCCCTCCGAACACATCCCTTGCGAGGGCATCCGCACGTCCGAAAACACAAAAAAACGTCCCGCGCCGAAAGCCTCGGCACGGGACGAATGATATCACAACAAGGCATTAAAATGCTAAATCGACTTGTTAAACACCGATTTTGGCAATATTCCGCGGCGTAAACTTCGCCATGCGGCGAGCGGGACTAGTCGCTCTCCGCGTCGTCACCGCGCTCTTCGATGCCCATGGTCACCCCCAGCACGCTGTCCACGGGCAGGGTGAAAGATATCCCCGCACCCGCGGTGCTGAGCCCCGCCTTTTCCACCACTGCGCGCATGATGTCCGCGCACTTATCCTCGGGGGACAGGATGAGCACGATCTCCTTTTCGGGCTGCACTTCGATGCCGAACGCCTTTTCCGCCTCGCGCGCGCCCGCTCCCCTCGCGTTGAGGAAGGTGCCACCGGTGGCGCCCGCGTTCCTTGCCGCGTCCATCGCCGCTGTTTCGAAACCGCGGTTGACGATGCTGACTATCAGTCTGTAACTCATATCACACCTCCCCGCCCGCGGCGATACTTCCCGCGAGCAATGCAAGCGTGGCAGGTCCTCCCACGCTCTTTACGGGCACGGTGAAAGCGATGCCCGTGTTTTTTTCCTCAAATGCGAATTTCTCCCGCAGCACGTCGTAGAGCGCGGGGACTACGCTCTCTTCCGCGGTGCCCAGCACCACCACCTTTTCCGTCTCGCCCGTGCCAAACAGCTCGGAGAGCGCGGAGGGAGCGGTGCCCGTACCGAGCGCCGCCTGCGGATGGTTGAGTCCGCACTTTTGCAAGGCGGCTATGACCTTTTCCGCTTTGTTTTTGTCCACGATGGCAAAGAAGAGTTTCAGCTTCATCTTCCCCTCCTAATCGAGCTCTATTATCTCGCCTTCGCGAGCGAGAAGGGCTCTGTATTGCTCCGCCGCGGCGCGTGCCGAAACGGTCTTTTTCACTTTGTAGACGAGCCCCATGACCTGCACCGCGACGAGTGGCGTCATGGCGACGAACGCCACAGTGCCGAATGCGTCGTTGATGATGGAGCCGCCTATCTCCGCCGTGGCGCCCATCGCGAACGGTAGCAGGAAGGTCGCGGTCATGGGCCCCGACGCCACACCGCCGGAGTCGAACGCTATCGCGGTGAACACCTTGGGCACGAAGAAGGAGAGCGCGAGCGCGATGACATAGACGGGCACGATGATCCACCATATCGAGATGCCCGTGGCGACGCGCAACATGCTCAACGCCACTGCGACTGTCATGGAGATGACCAGCACCACCAGCATGTTTTTGCGGCTGATCGCTCCGCCAGTGATCTGTTCCACCTGACGGTTGAGGACGTGCACGGCGGGCTCCGCCAGCACGATGAGAGAGCCTATCACCGCGCCTATCGGGATGACCAGCCATCTGCTCACTCCCGCCACCGCGCCGCCTATGAACGTGCCCGCCTGCATAAAGCCGACGTTGACGCCGGAGAGGAAGAGAGTGAGCCCGATGTAGGTGTACACCGCGCCGATGATCATCCTCAAAAGCGTCTTTGCGGGCAGCCGCAGCATGGTGAATTGGAAAAAGAGGAACACCGCAAAAATGGGTGCGAGCGCTATGCCCACTTCCTCGAGATATACGGGCAGGGTTTTCAGATAAGTGAGAAGGACGTCGCCGAAGCTGCCGAACGCGGTGAGTGCGCCCACTTCCGCCTGCGCGTCCGACTTGTAGACGAGCCCGAGGATGATGACGGCAAGTATGGGTCCCACGGAACAGATGCCCACCATGCCGAAGCTGTCTTCCTGCGAGTGCGAGCCGCCTACCGCGCCCGAAATGCCGACGCCGAGCGCGAGGATGAAAGGCACCGTGATGGGCCCCGTCGTCACGCCGCCGGAGTCGAAGGAGAGAGGGACATAGCCCTCCGCCACGAACGCCGCCATCACGAAGACCACGGCATAGAGGGCGATGAGCAGCGCGTTGAGCCTGACTTTCAGGAGCACGCGCAGCACCGCGATGACCATGAATACGCCCACGCCCGCGCCCACGCTTGCGATGAGCACGATGTTGGGGATGCTGCCTATCTGCGTCGCGAGCACGGTAAGGTCGGGCTCCGCGACCGTGACCACCACACCCACCACGAAGGCGACGAGAAGGATGAACCACACCTTCCGAGTCGCGGTGACTTTCGCTCCGATGTGCTCGCCCGCGGGCTCCATGAATATGGAGCTGCCCAGCGTATAGAGCGCCATGCCGACGATGAGCAGCACCGCTCCGACGAGGAAAGACGCCAAATTGAGCGTGGGCATCCCTCCCAACGCGAAGTTGAGGATGAGCACCAACGCGGTGATCGGGATGACGGCGACCGCCGCCTCCTTGAGTTTCATGGCGAAATTCTTCATCGGACCTCTCGCGGGCAAAAGCCACGCCGCGTCGGGGGTGTCCGGCGCGCTCCCAGAAGGGAGAGATATTGCTGTTTTTTCGGAAACAAGATCATTGTATGCCGCGAACATTAAAACAATATTAGATTCGCGACATATGTTCGGTTTTCGACACCTTTATCGTTTTTCCGTCCCCATGCTTTCGCGGAAGAAGGCGAGGGAAAGATCGTTGACGCGCTTGGACTCCTCCCACTCGTAGTGCACGATGTTGTAGACGTGACGGAGCTTTCTCGTCTCCTCAGCGGCGGGAACGTAGTCAAAAACGAAACGCGGACATCTCCCCTCCCTGACCATATCCTCGAACAGCCGCGAAAGCAGCTGACTGTGACGGACGTAGACGTCGCGTTCGCAGCCTATGAGCAATGTGGGCGGGAGAGTCAGCCCCGCGGAATACTCCGTGAACGCCGCATGTGCGTAAACTTCGTGCTTTTTCCGCTCTTTGCCGAAGAGGATGCCGTCGAAGATGCGCTGCACCGCCCCGCCAGCGCGAGAGGGACGGAGATGCTTGTCCAGCATGACGGAATGCACCTGCCCCACCGGGTGGCTCATGACGAGGCACTTCACAGAGAGAGCGGGGACTTTCACGCCGTACACGGCGGCAAGCTCGGGCGAACGCATCATACACGCCGCAAGGGACGCGAGGTGCCCTCCCGCACTGTCCCCGGAGAGCATCACGTTTTCCGTGTCCGCGCCCAGCCTCTCCGCGTTGTCCGCAAGGAAGCACATGGACGCAAAGACGTCCTGCACCTGCTCCTTCAGGGTGACCGCGGTCATCAGGCGGTAGCTCATGCCCATCACGAGGAAGCCTTTGGACGCGAGATACATACAATAATATTTGTTCAGATCCTTGTCGCCGTACACCCACGCGCCGCCGTGGATGTTGACGATGACGGGAAGTTTGCCGCCCACTTCCTTCGGGCGGTAGACGTTGAGCCTGTGCATGGGATCGCCGTCCGAGAGATAGTCATACACCTCGACGGAGACGCCCGCAGGCGGAGTCTGCCCTGCGATCCTCATGTCGTCATACTTTTTCGTATTGCGGCGGATGATCTCCGCAGTCAGCTTGGAAAGCAACATATTTTCACCTCACTTGAGAGGGATACGCCCACACGCGTATCCTGCCGTATCTCTCGCTCTCATATTCATAAAAAGTCACGGGTTCGGGCGTGCCCTTTATCTTGGAAGGACGACCGTTTTCGGGTTTTATCGTTTCAAAAGCGCGGATAAACTCTCGGATGAAGCCGATGGGCAGCGCTTTCCTGCTGTGGGATATGCGCAGCTCCGAAAAGTCGGAAAGCTCTTTCTCGAGCCCTCTCCACAGCTCGGCATATGCGCCTGTCGAGGATGCGGGACAGGTGAACATCCACTGCTCGCCGTTGATGGCGTCCCCCGCAAAAACCGCGCGCGTCTCGGCGTCCGCAAACAGAACGCTGCCCTCGGTGTGCCCGGGGCACGGGATGACCTCCACCCTCCTTCCGCCGAGGTCTATCGCGTCGGGGATGGGCGCATACTCCGCGGTGCTCGGGTCTATCAGCGCAAGCCTGCGCGCAAACTTCATCAGGGGACGCAATGCTCCCCTGCCGTACGCCGCCGCGACCCCCTCGAAGAGTTCGTTGGAAGGCACGCCGTGCGAGGGAAGATCCCTCTCCCCCACATACACTTTGCCGAAAAATTTGTTGCCGTTGCTGTGGTCGGGATGCAGGTGCGTGTTGACCGTGACGACGGGAAGGGAGGTCAGTTTCGCCACCGCCTTGGGCAGTGACTTCGTGCCGTAGCCCGTGTCGATGAGCAGTGCACGCTCCTCTCCCTCAAGCAAAAACTGATTGACCCCCGTCAGGCGGTCGGTGAGCATATAAGTGCGCTCCGCGATGCGCTTTGCCGCCGTTCTCATTCTCTCCTCCGGGCAGCGGTGCAAGATCCGCTTTTATGATTCAATTATATCTCTCCCGACGTCGTTGTCAAGACCGCGCGCGGGCTCGCGCTTGACATGGCCGCGCGCGTAAGTTACAATCTTACCGAAACAGGGAGGAGCTCGCCATGGCAGAAACCGACAACAATTTCGTCCCCGAAGAAACTTCCGTCACCGACGCCGCCGAGGGACAGCCCGCGTCCGAAAACGGCGGCAAAAAGAGAAAGGACAAGAAGCCGAAAGAGAAGTTCTCCGTGCGGCTGAAACGCAACCGCAAGAAGATCCTCATTTCGCTTGTCGCGGTGCTCACGCTGGGCGTGGTGCTCGCGGTCATCCTCGTCCCCACTCACTTCGTCACTTTGAACGAACCCGGGGATTTCATCTCCATCCCCGTCGTAAGTCTTCCCCTCGACACCTCCGTCACGGTGGAAAAGTCCGGCAGCTACATCGCGCATCCCGACTCCGTCTGGGTGGACGACGGCACCGACCAAGGCAAGATCATCGTCATGTACCCCTTGGGACACGGCAAGGGAGAGCTCGCCATGCGAGTGAGTTCCGACATGGGGCTCACGTGGTCGGACAGAGTGAGCGGACTGCCCGAGAGTTTCAAGGATTCACAGGAGACCCCCACTCTCTACAACCTGCACTTCACCGACGGCAGCGAGAAGCTGGTGATGATCTCGGGCTGCCCGTATTGGGTGGCGACGAAGTATAAAGCGGACGGCTTCAACTTCTCTTTCTCCGACGACGGCGGCGAAACTTGGAGCGAATTCGAGAAGTTCCACTCCCCCGCCGACGCCATCGTGGCGATGTCCTCGCTCACACAGCTCAAAGAGAACGGCGAATTCGTCGACAAGTGGATGGGTCTCTTCCACGACCATTCCTTCGACGTCTACAAGACCGTGCTCTCCTTCGACGAAAACGGCGACGCCGAGTGGTCGGAGCCGGAGCTGCTGATGCCTAGCTACGCCGACATCACCCGCAAATACGGCATGTGCGAGGTGGAGATCATCCGCGAGCCCGAGAGCGACACGCTCATCCTGCTCGCCCGCACCGAAAAGCGCATCTCCCGCTCCCTCATCTCCTTCTCCTACGACGAGGGCGCGACGTGGACGGAACCCAAGGAACTCCCCTACGAGCTCTCCGGCGACCGCCACAAGGCGGAGTTCGACCCCGTGAGCGGCAAAGTGCTCATCTCGTTTAGACAGATGATCCCCGTCAAGCGCAGCGCGGTCAGCATCTACAACCGCATTAGCGGCGGCTGGTACGCATGGGTGGGCAAGTTTGACGACCTCATGTCCTACGCCGACGACGACGCCTCCAACGACAAAAAGGGCGAATATCTCATCGAGCTGGGCAGGACGGACTACTTCGCCAAGCCCTACAACGCCGTCATCGACAACGGCTACAGCGGCGTGGTGTGCGTGGACGGCACCTTCAACGTGGTCGGCTACGGCTCCTTCGACAAAGTGGGCACGACAAGCTACATCATCTCCCGCACCTTCACCCTCGCCGACATCGAGAAACTGCTCTGAACGATCCGTACGCATAAAACGGCGCAAACGACAACATAAAAAGCCCGCGCTCTCGCGGGCTTTTTCTTGTTCTTTTTTGTGCCGCCACCCTCCATTCTCCCCCACATCACATAGGCGCGGAGCGCGGGCACGCCGAGCGGCGTCTTTCGCTATCAATTTTCATTAAATGCATTTCAATGTGCAAAAAGACGCGTATAAACTGCGCATTTCGTCACTTTCCGTATTTTGCTGCTATGCTTTCGTGGAAGGGATAGCGGTCTCTGTCGGCGGGGGTTACCGCTCTCATCACGCGGCAGGGGACGCCGCACGCCACCACCCTAGGCGGGATGTCGCGTGTCACCACGCTCCCCTCGCCTCCAGCCCGCAGAATTGCAAAAACTCTTGCATATCGGCAATAATATGCTATAATCTCTTTGCCCGCGTCCGCATACCCTACGGCGTGGGGGTGTACCGGCTTCGACGGTCGGGCAGAGGCGGGGTAAGCATGCCGCAGGCTCGTCTGCGTAAAAACGGAAAGAAAAAATAAACGCGAAAAATACGCAAAAGAACTCCACCATGGAGTTCGCCCTCGCTGCATAATCTAGTCAGCGTGTCGCCCTCGGGTTTTCTGTTCCCCGGGCAAGCGGCATCATAAAAACAGACAACGCGGTCCCAGCGCCCGGTAAGACCGTTGTCACCACGGGCTCGTCAAGCCAAGGCTCGCCGCCGTGCCAAAGCAAGAGACCACCAAACGTCGGATAAGCATGTAGAAAGCCACGTCAACGTCCGGTCGGACAGGGGTTCGACTCCCCTCACCTCCACCACAAAAAGCACTTGCAAAGCAAGTGCTTTTCTCTTTTGAGCGAGGGGACTCTCACCCTTGGCTGACGCGAGTTGCTCGGCGGCAGCTTCCCCCTCCGCACATCTCCCGTTGACTCTCGGCACCGCGACAAATCCCCACGCACCACTCACGTTCCACCTCTCATCCTCGCTATTCCGTCGCTGTGCTCCTTACGACTCCCCTCACCTCCACCACACAGCCGCAAGGCATCATTAGCAACACCCCGCAAGTTATGCGGGGTGTCCGCGTTTGTGCCTGCGGCTGTGTTTCCGCAAAAGAAAAATGCAAGACGTTCACTTGCTCCGCGTTTTCTCACCCTGCTCGAAAACTATCCGCCGCTCTCTCATTTTTCTTTTGCGGGATTGGGCGGCTCACGCCGCCCATTTGCATATCTCGAATCTCTGTCACGTACACCAAAGTGCGTTCTCTCGTCCTCGCACTTAAAAGAACGCAATTCACATCCCCTCATTGCATTTAGAGCGTTGCTATTTCATTTTATGGACACTATTGAAGAAAGTGCAAACGGCATAGAAAAAGCGTATGGGTTTGAATGAAACCCATACGCTTTGTTGTTATTGGCGGAATTTATGTCGCAGGACGGAAGAGATATCGACTTTATATACAATCTCTATCGTCCGTTCTTTGCCCGTTATTTTCGGCAGGCCGCCTACGATTATTCGCTCAATCAGTTCGTAGCACATTTCCCGTGTGAGTTCAGGCGCGTCGAGATATTTCTTGACGTTTTGTATAAAATCTTCCGCGCTTTGCCGCACGGTTTCCGCTTCGTTCAGTTTTGTTTCCAGTTCCGCGATCTCTGCTTCCAGTCGTTTCCGTTCTTCGGAATATTTTTGGATAAAACCGATACAGATATCCTCGGGCATCTTGCCGTTCACTCTGTCTTCATAAGCTGTCTGCATAAGGCGGGATAATTCTTCCGTACGTCTGCGTTTTACCTGTAACTGTTTTTTTACAGACTTCACGGATTGATCTCTTAATTCAGCATTATGACGCACAAACTCTTCGCGGATAGAATCCTCGTCGAGTACAATCATTTTTGCCATATCCCGTATATCGTCAAGCACGATCTTTTCCAAAATATGCGCCTGTATATAGTGCGAGAAGCAATATGATTTTCCATAACGCTTCAGCCTGCCGCAGTCAAAATTATACCTGTAATCATTCTTTCTTTTGTCCCATGCATAGCCCATTTTCAATTTTCCGCCGCAATCGGCGCAGTATAAAAATCCCGAAAGCGGATGCGTAATTCCCGTGTGCATCTTTCTGCCTTTTGCCTGTGATTTCATGCGCTCTTGTACTCTGTCCCATAATTCCTGTGAGATAATAGGCGGATGCGTATTATAAACGATTACCCAGTCGCTCGGGTCTTTTTGTATTGCTTTCTGATTTTTATACGAAATTGTGGTAAATTTCTGCTGCGCCAGATGTCCGAGATAAGCAATGTTTTTCAATATCGGTCTAATTGTCGCCTGCTCCCAGTAGGGATGCTCGTTGTTGTTATATTTCCTGCCGCTCCTCAAAAATGCGATCCTGCCGGCACTTGGTATATCTTCCTCATTGAAAATTTCTGCTATCCTTTGAGGGCTGATACCGGACGCATACATCTCAAAAATCCTTTTCACGACGGGCGCAGTTTCTTCATCTATCACGAAAGTCCTTTTTTCGTCCGTGCCTTTCAGATAACCGTACGGTGTTCTTGAACCGCTGAATTTTCCTTCGAGAGCGTGCGTTCTTTTTACCGCGCGAATCTTCTTACTGGTATTTGCTGCATGCCACTCGTTAAAAACGTTCATGATGGGCATCATTTCCATTGCGCCGCTGTCGCGGTTCTCCGTGTCCACGTTGTCCTGTATGGCAATAAAGCGAATACCGAACGCAGGGAA
>CALWAF010000003.1 GCA_944372795.1 uncultured Clostridia bacterium
AAGGGGGAACGATTTCGGGGGAAACCCGCAGGAAGGGGGTAAACAATACTCCAATGTCAGAGGATAGCACTTTATCCTGAAGGGAAGGGGGGGGGCAATACTCTCTTTGTTATGGGTGTATGAAGCTTTGACTATTGCACGAATCTCGGGTTTATCATGCTTTTTTGTGATGATAAACTTCCCGTATGCAAAAACGCCGAGCGGGGTGCTCGGCGTTTTGTGTTTGGGTTTTGTTTTGTTTCGCGGCGCGGAGTGCGGCGCGAGAGGGCGATCAATACATGCCGTCCATGCCGCCTGCGGGCATTGCGGGTGCGGGCGTGGGCTCCTTGATGTCGGTGACGAGAGCCTCGGTGGTGAGCAGGGTGGACGCCACGGATGCCGCGTTCTGCAGGGCGCTTCTGGTGACCTTGGTCGGGTCGAGGATGCCTTGCTTGATCATGTCGCAGTAGACGTTCTTTGCCGCATCGTAGCCGAAGTTGGCTTTGTTCTTCGCGGTGATGGTGGCAGCGACCACGCCGCCGTCCACGCCCGCGTTAGCCGCGATCTGGCGGATGGGGGCTTCAAGGGCGGTGATGACGATGTTCGCGCCCGTCTTGACGTCGCCTTCGAGGTTCTTGCACGCCTTTTTCACTGCGGGGATGACGGAGAGCAGTGCCACGCCGCCGCCGGGGACGATGCCTTCTTCCACCGCCGCGCGGGTCGCCGCGAGGGCGTCTTCGATGCGCATCTTGCGCTCTTTCATTTCCACTTCGGTGGCTGCGCCGACGCCGATGACCGCAACGCCGCCCGCGAGTTTCGCGACGCGTTCCTGCAGTTTCTCTCTGTCGTAGTCGGACGTGGTCTCCGCGATCTGTGCGCGGATGGCTGCCACTCTCGCCTTGATGGCTTCGGGGTCGCCCGCGCCGCCGATGATGGTGGTGTTCTCCTTGCCGACTTTGACGGACTTCGCCGTGCCCAGCATGTCGATGGTGACGGTCTTGAGGTCATAGCCGAGGTCGCTTGCGACGTAGGTGCCGCCCGTGAGGATGGCGATGTCTTCGAGATATGCCTTTCTCCTGTCGCCGAAGCCGGGGGCTTTGACCGCCACGCAGTTGAACACGCCTTTCAGCTTGTTGACGATGATGGTGGTGAGAGCCTCACCCTCGATGTCGTCGGAGATGATGAGCAGTTTCAGACCGTTCTTCAGCACCTGCTCAAGCAGGGGCAGGATCTCTTGCACGTTGCTGATCTTCTTATCGGTGATAAGGATGGCGGGATTGTCCAGCTCCGCCTCCATCTTCTCGGTGTTGGTGACGAGATAAGGAGAAACATAGCCGCGGTCGAACTGCATACCTTCCACGACGTTGAGCTCGGTGTGCATCGCCTTGCCTTCCTCGATGGTGATGACTCCGTCCTTGCCCACTTTCTCCATGGCGTCGGAGATGAGCTGTCCGATGCTGTCATCGGAAGCGGAGATGGCTGCCACCTGCGCGATGGCGGTCTTGTCCTCGACGTCTTTGGAGATCTTCTTCAGCTCCTCGACGGCGGCTTCGGTCGCGAACGCGATGCCTTTCTTCAGCACCATGGGATTGGCGCCCGCCGCAACGTTCTTGAGCCCTTCCTTGACGATAGCCTGCGCGAGCACCGCTGCGGTGGTGGTGCCGTCGCCCGCCACGTCGTTGGTCTTGGTGGACACTTCGCGGATGATCTGTGCGCCCATGTTCTCGAAAGGATCCGCAACTTGGATCTCTTTTGCGATGGTCACACCGTCGTTGGTGACGAGGGGAGTGCCGTAGGATTTGTCAAGCACCACGTTCCTGCCCTTGGGGCCGAGGGTGATCTTGACGGTGTTTGCCAGAGTGTCGACGCCGGCTTCGAGAGCCTTTCTTGCGTCATCGCCGTATTTGAATTGTTTAGCCATAAATCATACCTCCGATCATTCTACCACCGCCAGTATATCTGCCTGACGGACGATGACGACTTCTGCGCCGTCGATCTTGAATTCGCTGCCCGCATACTTGGAGTAGAGCACCTTGTCGCCGGGCTTCACCTGCATGACGACTTCCTTGCCGTCCACCATACCGCCGGGACCGACGGCGATGACTTCGGCAAGCTGGGGTTTCTCCTGCGCGGCGCCGGGGAGAACGATGCCGCTCTCCGTCGTCTCGCTCGATTCGATAGCCTTGATCACGACTTTGTCGAACAAAGGTTTGACTTGCATATTATGCCTCCTGAATTATTACCTTTTAACATCGTTTGGCACTCTTCGTGCCAGATTGCTAACAGTTTATTACACCGCCTGCCAGATGTCAATAGTTTGTGACACAAAATTTTGCGGAAAATCGGCTTTTTTTGTGAATGAGGCATGAAAAAGTTTCGACACCTGTTCAATTTCTTCAAAATCGCTTAAAAGTTTCTTAAAATCACGTATAGCGGGGTACGGATGCGCATAGATGTAAAACTATTCGCAAAACCCGAAAAGGGCGGTAAATAGCTATTTTTCGGGCGCGATCACGGCATTTTTCGGGGTCGCGGAGCCCGTTTTTCTTTTGCAAACATAAGGGGACGGGCTCCTTCTGCCTGCGGCACACCGCCTCGTGCGAGCCCGCGTTGTATGCCGCGCATTTTCCTGTTGAAGTCGCGGGCGGGATGTGTTATCATATGCAGGATGAAACAAGTGTTCGGAGGGACTTATGGACAAGTGGGATAAACGGTTTATGGACATGTGCGAGTTTGTGGCGACGTGGTCGAGCTGTGCCCGCCACGGCCGCGCGGTGGGAGCCATCATCACCAAGAACAAGCGCATTCTCACCACGGGCTACAACGGGGCGCCTTCCGGCATATTCAACTGCCGCGACAAGGGGGAATGTATGCGCGATAAGCTGGGCATCCCCAGCGGCACGCGTCAGGAGATGTGCTATGCCGTGCACGCGGAACAGAACGCCATCATTCAGGCGGCGAAATTGGGCGTTTCGGTGGACGGTGCGACCCTTTACTGCACCCACCAGCCTTGCACCATATGCACGAAAATGATCATCAACTCCGGCATCACACGCGTGGTCTACAAGTATCCTTATCCGGACGAATTCGCGCAGAAACTCTTTGACGAAGCGGGCATTACCGTAGAGCGATTCGAGGAATGACGCCGAGGCGGGATGATGCGCGTTCGCACGTTATTCCCGTCATCGCGCGGCAATGATCGGGCGCGACGCCGCCGCAAGATCGCCATAAAGCATCCGCACGGACAAAATGCTTTTTGTGAATGGCGATCCGCACGAAACGGGTTTTTGTGCGGAGAGATACGCAAAAAAAAGGACGACATCGGTCGTCCTTTTTCCGTGTCCGCGAACCGCGGGAGAGTTTGATTAACTATAATGATTTAAGTCGGCGACCGTGTATCGGCGGCGTGTGCGCGTCGTGCGCGCGGGAAGAATATAACGCCGCACGCGCGCGTATAATCTTTTTATGAAAAAGTCCGACAGGCAGAATGCGCTGGCGGTCGCTGCGGTCGCACTGTGCTTCATGCTCACGCTGGGGTTGACCTATTTCCTCGGCGGAGAGGGGTTTCTCGCTGCATTCAACCAAAGTGAAGCGGAAGTGAAGTGCTATCTTTTGTGCGGAGGCGCATACGAGAGCGCGGAACTCGCAAGAAGCGCCGCAGAGCTGGTAAAGTCCCGAGGGGGCGCGGGCTACGTGCTTCTGGGGGACAATGCGGAAGTGGTGCTTTCCGTTTACGCCTCCGCGGAGGAGGCGGAAGGCGTGCTTGCGGACGGGAGCGCGGGTGCGGGCGCATACATTAAAGAGGTCGCGGTGGGCGAGGTGTCCGTCGAGTGGGCGCCAAAAGAGCTGCGGGAGGATGCGGAGCGGGCGCTGGGGTATTTCGACATCGCGTTCGAGTGCCTCTCGGAGTGTGCAGACGGCATCGAGACCTCGACGCTCACTCTCGCGGATGTGGCAACGCGCGTGGCGGTGTGCAGGGCTCGGGTGGACGAACTGCGCGAAAACTTCGCGACGGCTGCAAGAGAGCTTTCGGACGCGCGCAGTACGGAACTCAAACTCGCACTCGTCACCGCAGTCGCGCTCATTGACAACATCTCGCTTTCGGAGAGCGCGGGAGCGCCGAGGGCGGCGTCCTCTTTGCGCTATCAGTGCGTGCAGCTCGTTCTGTGCAGGGAGGCGCTGCTTTCGGTGCTGAACGGATGATGAGGGAGCGCGGCGTCTTTGCAAAACACGATATGTGTATGACGGGCTGTGAAGATTTTGAGAAATAACACTTATCGTGTATTATGTCGGCGGTATTTATTTTCGGATGGGGCGTGTGGGGATGTGTTGGAACACGAAAAGTGCGATATGCGGGGTTTTTGCCCGTTGAGGGGGCGTTTTCCGACGTAAGCCCAATTCGCGCACGCGCTTGTGAAAAGCGCACACGCGGGTGCGCAAATATCTTGCAAAACGGGAGTTCTTCGTTTATAATCATTTGTATGGCTTACACTTCGCTTTACCGCAGATATCGTCCCGACACTTTCCGTGACGTCATAGGTCAGGATCATGTCGTGAGGACGCTGGTCAATCAGATCAAATCGGGCAACATCGGCCACGCTTATCTATTCACGGGCACCCGCGGCACGGGCAAAACTTCGGTGGCGAAGATCTTTTCCCGCGCGGTCAACTGCCTGCACCCCGAAGACGGCTCTCCGTGCGGCAAGTGCGAAGTGTGCATGGAGCTCGCCTTGTCCGGCAATTTCGACGTCTTGGAGATAGACGCCGCGTCCAACAACTCGGTGGATCAGATCCGCGAGCTTACGGACAAGATCAATTTTCCGCCCACGGCGGGGAGATATAAGGTCTACATCATCGACGAAGTGCACATGCTCTCCAAGAGCGCGCACAACGCCCTTCTGAAGACGCTGGAAGAGCCGCCGGAACACGCGATATTCATCCTTGCCACCACCGAGGTCCACGCCATCCCCGCAACCATCCTTTCGCGGTGTATGCGCTTCGATTTCCGTCTGGTGCCCGTGCAGAAGATCGCGGACAGGCTCAAATTCATCTTTGACGACAACGGAGTGAAATATTCCGAGCAAGCGGTGCGAATGATCGCCTCTGCGGGACAGGGCAGCGTCCGCGACGCGCTCTCCATCGCGGATATGTGCGTCAGCTACTGCTCGGGCGACATCACCTATGACGGCGTGCTGGAAGTGCTGGGCACCTCCGACCCCGTCAAACTCGTTGCGCTTGCGGAGGATATCCTTGCGGGCAATGTGGAGGGAGCTTTGGAAAAGATCGCCGCCATGTGCGATCTGGGCAAGAGCATGTCCGTGCTGGCAAGCGACCTTGCATCCCTTTTCCGCAACACGCTTTACGTCAAAAACTGCGGTTCGGCAGCCGATCTGCTCGCCCTTCCCGCCGAGCTTTACGAGGCGCTGAAAGGGGTCGCCGCCCGCTACGACACTCCGCGACTGCTTGCCGCCATGCGCCGCATGACGGAGATGGAGGGCGAATTCCGCTACAGCACGCAGCACCGCATCCTGCTGGAAGCGGCGGTCATCGCCGCAGCCACCGAGCCGCGCTCGGAAGGGGGCGGGAACGTCCGCGAGCTGGAACAGAAGGTGGCGGCGCTGGCAAAGAGAGTGTCGTCGCTCCCGTCACGGGGTTTTGAGCCCGCGCCTGCCGAAAAGGACGCCCGGCAGGTGTGGGGTAGAGTGGCGTCCGAGCTCGAGCGCAGAGGCATGGGCATGCTGGTGCTTGCCGCATCCGAAGCGAGCGTGGAGGAACATGACGACGCGCTCGTGATGAAGGTGTCGGCGGAGTCGGCGCTGCGCATACTCCGCGACCCCGCGCACCGCAAAGCGATAGCACAGGCGGCAGAGGCAGCGGGAGTGGGCAAACCCGTCGTCATCGAAGAGGTGAGGAAGATAGAGGAAGACAAGGTCCTGCCTTATCTTACGAATATGTTCGGGAAGAGTCTGGAAATCAAATAACCGCGCGAAACGGCATTTTATCGCTCGAAACGATGCGATAAAACGTCGAAAGTGTCGGTATGCAGCGGCGTTCAGCCGCAAACAATTCTTATATCGGAGGCAAAAATGGGTTACGGCGGATACGGCGGAAACATGCAGCAGATCATGAAACAGGCGCAGATGATGCAGAAGAAACTGCAACAGGCGCAGGCGGAACTCGAAGAGACCGAGGTCGTCGGAAAGGCGGGCGGCGGTATGGTGGAGATCACCCTCAAGGGCAACAAGACCCCGGTGGCGGTGTCCATCAAGCCCGAGGCTGTGGATCCCGACGACGTCGAGATGCTGGAGGACCTCGTGCTCGCGGCGCTGGGCGACGCCATGGAACAGGCGGACGCCAAGTCGCAGGAGCTCATGGGACCCCTCGGCGGCGGTATGTTCTGACCGCATGAGGCGGCAGTGAGGCAGAGATGAGATACATCGAACCCATCGCAAAACTCATCGCGGAGCTTGGCAAGCTCCCTTCCGTCGGCGAAAAGACGGCGGCGCGGTATGCCTATGCGTTGATGGAGGCGCCCGCAGAGGACGTAGACGCCTTGATCGACGCCATAAAAAACGTGCGGGAGAACGTGCACTTCTGCAAGATATGCGGCAATTTCACCGAGCACGAAGTGTGCGACATCTGCGCCACCAGAAAGCCCACCGTCATATGTGTCGTGAAGGAGCCCAAGGACGTCTCCGCCCTCGAGAAAGTGAAGGGATATGAGGGCGTCTATCACGTACTGCACGGCGTCATTTCGCCGCTGGACAGGGTGGGCCCCGACGACATCCGCATCAAGGAGCTGCTCGCAAGGCTGGACGGGAACGTGAAAGAGGTCATCCTTGCCACCAATCCCGACGTGGAAGGGGAGGCGACGGCGATGTATATCGCGCGTCTGGTGAAGCCTCTCGGCATCAAGGTGACGAGGATAGCGAGAGGGTTGCCGGAGGGCAGCGTCATCGAGTACGCCGACGAGGGCACGCTCTCCCGCGCGCTTTCCAGCCGCATAGAACTTTGAACAAAAAGGCATTTCAACGCGCGATTTTGTCGGATGAACTCGGTGTTGCGGCAAAACGCGCGTTTTTGCTTGGTCGGAGAAGTTATGAAAGATCTTGAAAAACTGTCCCGCGAACACTTCGACGGGATGGCGGACAATTACGCCGCCACGGACGGAGAGTATTACACCCCTCTGCCCAAACTCTGCTGTACGCGTGCCGCGGAGCTGCTTGAAGGGGAGGACTTCGGGCGGCTGCTGGACGTGGGGTGCGGCAGCGGCTATCTCATCTCCCTCTTGCATGAAAAGAGAGGGGGAGAGTACGTCGGGCTGGACATCTCGCCCGCCATGCTCGCCCACGCCCGCGAGAAGCTGCAAGGTGCGGACGGCGTGACCTTTGCGGAGAGCGGTGCGGGCAGCTTGCCCTTCGGGGACGGCGCGTTCGGAGCCGTGACCTGCATTTTCAGCTTTCATCATTATCCTTATCCCGAGCGCGCGGTGGCGGAAGCGTACCGCGTGCTGCGCGAGGGCGGGGTATACATCCTCGCCGACGTGAATGCCGCGACGGCGGGTGAGCCCGGAGAAGAGGAATTCGCTTTTTATACGCGTGACGAGGGGGCGGCGCTCCTCGAGAGAGCGGGGTTTGCCGTCGAGGTCGCCGAAGAGCCCACTCCGCGTTGTTTCCTCGTCAAGGGCAGAAAAGGCGGAGCGGAGTTCGGGCAGCGGCAGCCGCGATAAAATGGGCTTTACACGGGAGCCCGCCTAGATTATAATGAACGTATGAGAAATCACGAGTCGGAAGAAATGTATCTTGAGACCATCTATCTCCTTAAACGCACGAAGGGCACCGTCCGTTCCGTGGATGTGGTGGAGGAATTGGGCTACGCCAAGTCCAGCGTGTCGCGCGGCGTGAACCTCCTGCAAAAGCGGGGTTACATCGAGATCTCCCACCTCACCGGTGACATCGAGTTCACCGAAAAGGGGCTTGCCAAGGCGGCGTCCGTCTACGAGCGGCACAGCGTGCTGACCTCGGCGCTCATGAAGCTGGGGGCGCCTCGGGAGCTTGCGGAGAGCGACGCGTGCAGGATGGAACACGTCATCTCACCCGAAATGTTCGACATCATCAAAAAGTTCGCGGACAAATGAGCGAAGAGATAAGACATGCGGAGCGCGGGCTCCGCTTTTTTAATCGGGACGTTCCCGATCCCCCGCGCGAGTTTCCGCGCGCATAATGCGAGAAATTTTGTGCGGATTTAGGAATTCAGGGGAGTTTTTCCGTATATATTAACAGCAACGCGGTCACGCCGCCCTCCCGCGCTTTTGCGGAGCGGTGCGACAGACACGAAGGATGCGGCAGAAGTGGCACTGTTTCCCGACAGATTCATCGACGAGCTGAAATTCAAATGCGACATCGTGAGCATAGTCTCGCAGTACGTCCCTCTTGTCAAAAAGGGGACGCGCTACGCCTGCGTCTGCCCATTCCACCCCGACAAAAACCCTTCTATGTACGTCAACCCGCAAGGGCAGTTCTATCACTGTTTCGGCTGCGGTGCGAGCGGCGACGTCATCACCTTCATAATGGAGATGGAGTCCCTCTCCTACGTAGAGGCAGTCAGGTTCCTCGCCGAGCGCGCGGGGATGGACCTGCCCGAGTATAAGGACGACGCCGACTACAAACAGAAGAAGGACAGACAGCAGACGCTCAAGGAGCTCATGAAGGACGCCGCCCGCTATTACCACGCCAATCTCACCAAAAAGGAGGAAGGTCAGGAAGCGCGGGACTATCTTGCAAGCCGCGGCATCACGGAGGAGATATGCACCCGTTTCGGGCTGGGGCTCTCCCTCGGTTATGACCAGATGCAGGCGTATCTCAGGCGCAAGAATTACTCGGCGGACGATCTGCGCGCCTGCGGGCTCGCAGTGGGCGACAAACTCTCGGACCCTTTCGCGAACAGGATCATCGTGCCCATCATGAACGGCATGGGCGACGTCATAGCCTTCGGCGGCAGGATCTATCGCGGGGAACAGGACACCGCAAAATATAAGAATTCAACCAACACCCCGATCTTCGACAAGAGCAGGTGTGTGTACGGCATCAACTTCGTCAAGCGCGAAAAGCGCCGCGGGAACGGATTCAAGCACCTCATCCTCGTGGAGGGGTATATGGACGTCATCTCTCTTGCGTCGGCGGGCTTCTTCAACGCCGTGGCGGGGATGGGGACGGCACTCACGCCGCAGCAGGCGCGCGAGATAAGAAAGCTGACGGACACCGTCTACGTCTGCTATGACGGCGACGATGCGGGTCACAAAGCCGCGGTGCGCAACGTGGAGCCTTTGCTTGCGGAAGGGCTTGAGGTGAGGGTGGTGTCGCTTGCCGAGGGCATGGACCCCGACGACACCGTGAGACACGAGGGAGCGGACGGGTTCCGCAGGCGTCTCGAAGAGGCGCTGCCCGTGCCGGAGTATAAATTGAAACTGTGTGAGGATGCCTGCGACTTGGGCTCCGCAAACGGCAGAGCGAAGTACGTCAAGATGGCGCTCGCGACGCTCTCCGACATGAAGAATGCGGCGGAACGCGAGGTTTATCTGGGCATTGTGGCATCAAAAAGCGGCGTTTCCGTCGATACGTTGCGTTCAACGCTTGCGGGCACGCGCCCCGCGGAGAAGCCCGCTTCGGAGGGCGAGCGCACCCGCAAGGCGAAGGAAACGGTGCTGGAGGGGGCTGCGCGTTTTGTGTTGGGGAGACTGCTCAACCGCGCCGAATATGCCTCTCCCGCCGATGTCGAAGCGGAGTGGATGCCCCTTCCCGAACAGGCGGATATACTGCGGTTTGTGAAGGAACACGCGGACAGGGAAACGCTGTGCGGCGACCTGCTCGGCGCAGGGATAGGCGGCGAAGAGACCTCGAGAGTGCTGGACGCCGAAAAGCAGTTCCTCTCCGCAGAGAAGGAGAGAGTGTATTACGCGGACTGCTTGGCGCAGCTCTCGCGGGCGTATGACAAGAGGCAGATCGAGGAGCTGAAAGCGAAGTTCAACGAGATCGCGGATGCGGAGGAACGCCGCGCCGTGCTCGAAAAGATACAGAGTCTGCAGAGGAAGATCAGACAGTAGAACGAAAGACCGATCCATCAGGAGGCAAAATGGATAAAGAGCAACTTTTGAAACAAGAGACGGAAAAGATCATCGAGGCGGGACGCACTCGCGGAAGCATTTCCGAAGAGGACATCATGGCGCGTCTCGAGCATCTCGGCGCGGGCGCGGAGGATCTCGAGAACGTCTTCAACGCCCTTGCCGCAGAGAACATCACCGTCATCTCCGCAAAAGAGGACGACATCGACACCATCATCGAAGGCAATGTCGACGACTCCGTCAAAATGTACCTCAAAGACATAGGCAAAGTCCCCCTGCTTTCCGCAGAGGAGGAGGTGGAGCTTGCCAAGCGCATGGAGCAGGGCGACGAGAATGCCAAACGCAGGCTTTCGGAGGCGAACCTGCGTCTTGTCGTGTCCATCGCCAAGCGCTATGTCGGGCGCGGGATGCAGTTTTTGGATCTCATCCAAGAGGGCAACCTCGGTCTTATGAAGGCGGTGGAGAAGTTCGACTACACCAAGGGATTCAAGTTCTCCACCTACGCCACGTGGTGGATAAGACAAGCCATCACCCGCGCCATTGCCGATCAGGCCCGCACCATCCGCATCCCCGTGCACATGGTCGAGACCATCAACAAGCAGGTGCGCGCGACTAGGCAGCTGCTGCAAAAGCTGGGGCGCGAGCCCACTCCCGAGGAGATCGCGGAGCACCTCGGGTGCAGCGTCGAGCGCGTGCGCGAGATACAGAAGATCGCGCAGGATCCCGTCTCTCTCGAGACGCCCATCGGTGAGGAAGAGGACAGCCACCTCGGGGACTTCATAGAGGACAACACCGCACTTTCTCCCTCCGACGTCGCAGAGAGCAATATGCTGAAAGAGCAGCTCGTGCAGGTGCTCAACACCCTCACTCCCCGCGAGGAAAAGGTGCTGCGTCTGCGCTACGGTCTCGACGACAGTCATCCTCGCACCCTCGAGGAAGTGGGCAAGGAATTCAACGTCACGCGTGAGCGTATCAGGCAGATAGAGGCGAAGGCGCTGCGCAAACTGCGTCATCCCAACCGCCTCAAAAAGCTGAAGGACTTCGACTGATGCCCATACGTCTGGATGCAAGGCTTGCCGCCGTGGCGGAGCTCGCCTCGGGTTCCGCGACTGTGTGCGACGTGGGCTGCGATCACGGCAAACTCGCCTGCTGGCTCGTGGAGACGGGCAGAGCGGAGCGTGCCATCGCCACCGACATCAGTCTGCCCAGCCTGAAAAAGGCGGAGGTGCTTGCGGAACATCTGGGCGTATCCGACCTTGTGGAGACCAGAGCGGGCGACGGGCTGGACCCCGTCCGCGACGGCGAGGCGGACACTGTGGTGATCGCGGGCATGGGCGGCGACCTCATCGCGAGGATATTGGAGCGCGCGCACGCGGAAGGCAAACGGTTCGGACGGCTGGTGCTTTCCCCCAACACCCATCCCGAGCGCGTGCGGGAGCAACTGGGACGGCAAGGGCACGAGATAATCGCGGACACCGTCGCGGAGTGCGGAGGCAAGGCGTACACCGTCATCGCCACGCGCGAAGGCGAGGGCGACCGTCTTGACGGACTGCAGCTCTTGTTCGGAAAGTTTTTCGCGTCGGACGAAGGGTTCGCCCTGCGCGCAAGAAAGGAAATCGCGGGCATAGACGCCCTGCTGAAAGAAAATCCCGAAGCGGCGGCGCTGGCGGGGAGGAAGAGCCTCCTCGAAGCGGCGCTGAAGGAGTGTGAATATGAAGATAGGTAAGATCACTGCTGCCATCGAGAAGTACGCCCCGCAGGAAAAGGCGTACGAGTGGGACAACGTCGGCATGATGCTGGGCGACCCGGAGGCGGAATGCACGGGCGTGCTCGTGTGTCTGGACTGCACGTTCGCAGTCGCTCTTCAGGCGAGGGACGAGGGATGCAACCTCATCATCAGTCACCATCCCTTCATCTTCCGCCCGCTGGAGAGGCTGACGCTGGACGACCCCAAGGCGAAGATGGTGAGGTTCCTTTTCCGCAACAACATCGCGGTCTATTCGGCGCACACCAACCTCGACGTCGCCGACGAAGGGCTGGCGAGGACGCTGGCGGAGATCTTCGGCGGACATGACATCGAAACGTCGGGCATAGGTTGCTACGCCAACGTGCGCGAAGAGAGCGCGGCGACGCTCGCGCACAAGGTGTCCGGCGCGCTTTCCGACCCCTCCGTCAAGGTGAGCACTCCCGACGCCAAGGTGAAACGCATCTATGTCGTCTCGGGCGCGGGCGGCAGCCACGAGAGCCTCGAGTATGCTTTGCAGGGCGCGGACGCGCTGGTCACGGGAGAGGTGAAACACCACGTCTTCCTCGAGGCGGACGAGAGGGACTTCCCGATCGTGGAATTTTCCCACTATTACAGCGAAATACTGTGTTGTGATGTGCTTAAAAGCATGATAAAACCCGTTTCGGGCGATCTCAAAGTGATTGCGGCACATCGCAGATGTCCTTATAAAACTTTGGAGGAACTATGAAATTCGACACCGTTTTGGAGTATCAGAAGATCGACCACGACTTGCTTGAGATAGAGAGCGAGGTGGCGAAAAGCAAGGAGCGTGCCGCGTTTATCGGCGCAAAAACCAAGCTGGAGGCGGCGACTGCCGCCGTGGGCAAGCTCTCGCATGAAGCGGGCGAGCTTTTGCAGGGCTATGCCAAGTTGTCCGCGCGCGCGGATGCGCTGAAAGCGCGCCTCGATGAGTTCGACGGGATGCTGGACGATATGCAGGACGTGAGCGAAGCGGACTATTATCTCAAACAGATCGCCGCCATCAGCGACGAGATCGCGTCCCTCGAGAAGGACGCCGCCCGCGACAGCGAGCGCATAGACGCGATAGGTGCGGAGTATAAAAAGACGTGGGAAGCGGGCAAGAAAGCCTCCGACGCCTATAAGGAGGCGACGGCGGCTTTTAACGCGTACGCAGCCAAGATGCAGCCTCGCGTTGCCGAGCTCAAAGCGGCGCTCAAAGAGCTTGAGGGCAAGGTGCCCGAGGAATTCATGGCGGCGTACAAGTCGTTGCGCGCGGCGAAAAAGACGCCCGCGTTCGTCGCCTACAAGCCCGAGAGCGGCACCTGCGGCAGATGCTTCATGGAAGTGTCCGGCGCGACAAGGAGCAAGCTCAAGAACCCCGGCGATTATGCGGAGTGCCCCAACTGCCGCCGCATACTTTACATCCCCGAATGAGAGGCGTCCCGCGAGGCGCATGAACACCAACGATAATAAAGAGAGGTCAACATGAATTATCACAACAATCCCGACATCTTTGCAGTGGGTGCACTGCCCAAGCACGGCGCGGGTTATCCCCTCGCGTCGGACGGCAGCGCGCGCACGCTTTGCCTCAACGGCGAGTGGAACTTCAAATATTATCCCTCCGTCGCTCTTCTTGACGCGTCTCCCGCGTCTTGGGACAAGATCGACGTGCCGTCCAACTGGCAACTCAAAGGCTATGGCAAGCCCATCTACACCAACATCCGTTATCCGCACCCCGTGTGCACCAATCCCCTCAAACTCCCGCACATCGACGACAAGGACAATTCCTGCGGCGTGTACATGCGTGAGTTCACGCTGGGCGCGACGGAGGGCAGAGTGCACCTCGAGTTCTGCGCCAACAGCGGCGCCGAGGTGTACGTCAACGACGTGTTTGCGGGCTATTCGGAGTCCAGCTTCGACTATCAGGAGTACGATATCACCGACCTTGTCAAGGAAGGCGTCAACGTGCTCAAGATCATTGTCTACCGCTACACCACGGGCAGCTATCTCGAGGATCAGGACATGTGGCGCATCTCGGGCATCTTCCGCGACGTTATGCTCATCTTCGTGCCCTCGGTGAGGATCGCCGACATCTACGCGCGCGCCTCTTTCGGCTCCGGCTATTCGACGGCGAAATTCCGCGCCGGCGTGCAGGTGGACGCAAAACGCGCCGCGCTCGCGGGCGGCAAAGTCACCCTCGCTCTTCTCGACGCCGAGGGCAAGATAGCCGTGCGCGACACCGTCGATCTTGCCGACGTCAAGGAGGGGGGCAGAAGCGTGGTCAAGTTCGAGAGCGACGTCTCCTCGCCGCACCTTTGGAGCAGTGAAGACCCCTATCTTTACAAACTCATCGTCATCCTCTCCGACGCGGAGGGTAGAGAGCTCGACCGTCGTGCCCTCGATTTCGGCTTCCGCGAGGTGAAGATCCTTCCCAAGCGCGGCGACGAGGATCCCGTCATCCTGCTCAACGGCAAGAAGCTCAAGATCCGCGGCGTCAACCGCCACGAGTTCCATCCCGAGTACGGTCACGCCGTGCCCGCAGAGCTCATCGAAAAGGATATTATCATCATGCGCCGCAACAACATCAACAGCGTGCGCACCAGCCACTATCCCAACTCCCGCGCCTTCTATGAGCTGTGCGACCGCTACGGCATCATGGTGATGTGCGAGAACAACCTCGAGACCCACGGCCTTGCCATCCACATCCCCCGCAGCAAGAAGATATGGGTGGATCGCTGCTGCCGCAGGATGGAAAATATGGTGCGCAATTACCGCAATCACGCCTGCATCCTCTTCTGGTCGCTGGGCAACGAGTCGGGCGGCGGCGGACGCGCTTTCCACGAGATGAAGCGCATCGCGAACGCCCTCGACCGCACCCGTCCCGTGCACTACGAGTGCGACGCTTGGCTCACCGTCACCGACATCATGAGCGAGATGTACACCCAGCAGGGGCAGATGAAGGAGATAGGCAAAAACAGGCCGCATATGCACTCGCAGGCGCTGTGGGCGCCCTTCGGACACTGGCTCATGCCTTATATGTACCGCGACAAACCCTTCATCCAATGCGAGTACGCGCACTGCATGGGCAACAGCCTCGGCAACTTCGCGGACTATTGGAAGGATTTCAAGACGTACGACCGTCTCTGCGGCGGCTACATATGGGACTTTGCCGATCAGTCCATCAAGCGCGTGCAGTCCGACGGCACCGTGGAATGGACCTACGGCGGCGATTGGGGCGACGAGCCCAACGACGGCACCTTCGCCTTCAACGGCATCGTGCGCGCCGACCGCTCTCCCAACCCCGCGCTCTATGAGGTGAAGAAGGTCTATCAGCAGGTGCAGTTCGCGCTTGCAGACGACAAGATCGCCGTCACCAACGAATATCTCTTCACCACGCTCGACCGCTTCGCGCTCAAGATCGAGCTTCTCGTCGAAGGCAGAAAGACCGCCGAGGCGACGGTGGATATGCCCACCGTGCTCCCGGGCGACACCGCTCTCGTCGACATCCCCTTCGATCTTCCGGAGCTGCGTGAGGAATGCGCCGTGAACGTCGCCGCCGTGCAAAAGGCGGACGAGCGCGGCATCCCCGCAGGCTACGTCGTGGCGGCGGAACAGCTCGAGCTCGGAGGCTTCCGTCCCGTTGCGGCGGCAAGGTCGGACGGCAAGCCCGTCGGCAGGGAAGGGGATGACATCGTCATCGAATGCGGCTCCGTAGTCGCCAAGATCAACGGGGACAGCGGATATATCTCTTCTCTCCAAATCAACGGTTCAGAGCGTCTTATCGAGCCGATAAAACCCAATTTCTGGCGCGCACCCATCGACAACGACAAGTCGCCGCAGCTTCCGCCCATCGCGCAATCGGTGTTCGGCAAGTATGCGTTCAAGAAGGCGAACGACAGCATCGTCAAGTCCAATTGCGTCGTCACCGACAAGGGCGTCGAGATAGATTGGTATATGCCCAAGATGCTCAAGCTCAAGACCGTCTACGAGGCGACCGACAAGGGGCTGAAGATCTCCATGACGTGCATGAACGCGCTCTTCGGTCTGCCGCGCTACGGCTTCGAGATGAAGCTCGCCGCCTCCGACAACGTGGAGTTCTACGCGAGGGGACCGCACGAGAACTATTGCGACCGCAAGACCTCCGCGCCTCTCGGCGTCTATTCCGGCACCGTCGAGGACTTCCAGCACGACTATCTCGTCCCGCAGGAAAACGGCAACCACTGCGACGCGCGTTGGCTCGCCGTCGGCGGTGAGGACGGAGTGCGCTTCTCCGCCGTGGACAAGCCCTTCGAGTTCTCCTGCCACAACTACTCCCGCGAGGCGCTCGAGCGTGCCACCCATCTCCACGAGCTCGCCCACAACTCCGACGGCGTCTACGTCTTCATCGACGGCGCCCAGCGCGGTGTCGGCGGCGACGTGCCCGCCCTAGCCTGTGTGAAGAAGCAGTATAAGATCGCGCCGTATAAGGTGCACACCCTCTCCTTCCTTATCAGCTGACACTCTCATTTGGCGACCTGCTTTGTCAGAGCCGCTGTCATGGTGCTCACGTACGTTTAAGTACGCTCCGCTCCCTGACAGCGGCTCTTTCGCGCATCTCATCCAAATGAGAGCGTCAGCGAGTAAGTGCTTGGTCGGCGCACAACTTTGTCAGCACCCCTTTTCAGGCTCGTTACGTACGATTTAGTACGCGCCTCGCCGAAAACGGGGCTCTTTCGCGCATCTCATCCGAATATTGCCCTCAGCAAGCTGCCAAATTTTTCGCGCACGGGGTCCCCGCCGAAAGTATTTTCGGTGGGGTAAATCTCATCCAAATGAGAGCGTCAGTACGACGGGGAGTAGGAGTGTGACGTCCGCTTGACATGATGTTATCTGGTTCGAAGTGGAGCCGCTCACGTGCACTAGTTCGAAGCGTCTTTGAATGCGACGCACACCATTTCGGAGACGGAATCACGCGCCGCTCACCCAAGCGTTCACAGGCGGCGCAGCCGCCGCTTGAACGCCGCGGCGCGAAATGCGACCTCGCAAGCCAGACGAAACATTAAGTAGACACGGGCGCCGTGCGCGTCGAGTCGCCTTCCTCTCCCCGCGAGCGATGTTTAGTCAGTACTGTTCTCCGCTTGATTATCTCTATGCGAGATTCAAACTTTATCAAAAAGGACGGAAAGTGTATCCCGCATTTTAGGAGGACTGTCCCCTATTCCGAGCGGGGGAGGAAAGCCCGAAGGGAAGGAGGGGGCGCAACACTCCCATGTCATGGACGTGCACCAATTCCCGCCTCCGAGCACGACACTGCTCCGCGCGTGGGTTCGTTTCGGTGCGTTAGAATGCGTGTTTTATTATTCGGCGGGGAGTTTCCACGCGCGGTCGGTGCCGCGGATGATGGGGCCGCCGGTGTAGTCGGGATCGTTCTCGATGGCTGCGGCTACGGCGTCGTAGTCGATGTAATATTTTTCGGCGTAGTCGGCGATGGCGTCGCGGGCGTAGACGGGCTCGATGTCGAAGGTGCCGTCGCCGTGCAGGGTGAGCAGGGTGCCGCCGCGTTCGTCGCCGTAGTCGTCCACGAGGGAGAAGTCGATGCCTTTCCAATATTGTATGTCGTGGCTGAAGGCTCCGCCGGAGTTGGAGCTTTGATCGGTGCGGTAGTAGTGGGAATAGCCGGAGTGCTGACCGAAGGTGAGGCGGATGCCCTCATAGTCCACCGAGAAGTCGTTGTCGTGATGGTGGCACATGAAGATGGCTTTGGTGCTGCCCAGCTCTTTTGCGACGGCGAAGATCTGTTCGCTCTCGGGCATATCGCCGTATTTGGAGGAATAGTTGCCTTCCATCCAATGACCGTAGTGGTAGGCTTCGGTGGGTTCGCCGTCGTTCCAAGCAGCGTCCCATGCCTCTTTGAACTCGGGCACGCCGACGTGATTGAAGATGTAGGATGTGACCACCTCGTCCTCGGCTCTGTCCTCACCGAATTCGGCGTCGGAGATGGACTCGATCGTGTCGCGATACCACCTGACCTGCTCTGCGGTGGGCACGGGTTCGTAGTCGGAAAATTGCGAGGTGTAGACGCAGTCGAAGAGGCAGAGAGTGCCTATGAGCGCGCCGCTCTTGTCACGTATGTTGACAAAGTGGTTGCCCGCGCCGTCCTTGCAGGTCTCGTCGCTGGTTATGAGGCAGTGCTCGTAGGATGCCATTTTTGTGATGAGGGCGTCCTTGGTGCACTGACCGTATTCGTTGTCGGGATCGTCGCCCGTGGCATACATCGCGTCGCAGTCGTGGTTGCCGAAGGTGAACGTCCAAGGCGTTTCCAGCCTCTCGAATATCTCGGCGTAGCGGACGAAGTAGGGCACCTGTGAGGCGATGGGGTTGTCCAGCATGACGAGGTCGCCGTTGATGACGACGAGGTCGGGGTCGGTGGCTGCGACGAAGTCCTCGATGAAGGAGTAGGTGACGTCGTTGCCGAGGCTGCCCACCGTCTTATACTTTTCGGTGGCGTCCACCTGCGGATCTGACAGCACCATGATCTCCATGTCGTCGGCGTCCGTGACGTAGACGGTGGCATAGCCGTCCTCGCTGTCCTCGGCTTTCAGGAAGGGCGGAAGGTCGGGCGTGTCGTTGCACGCGGCGAGGCAGATTGCGGCGGTCAGGATGACCGAAAGAGTGAGTGTGACAAGGATCGAAATGCGAATAAAGTTTTTCATTGTTTCCCCCGATGGGCATTGCCCTCATTCAGTTTACCACGCACGGCGACAACTTTCAAGAAAGAAAATCCCGTATTACGGTTGACTATCTCGCGCGGGGAATTATAATAGGTCTTGCTATCAAAAAAGCACGGCCGTTCGTAGGGCCGATTGCGAAGGAGTTTTTTATGATCATCACACTCAAAGACGGAAGCAAAATGCAGCTGGACGGCGCGATGAGCGCGCTGGACGTTGCAAAGCACATCAGCGAAGGGCTGGCAAGAGCCGCGCTCGTGGCGAAGGCGGACGGGAAGTTCGTGTCCATGAACGAGATCATCGACGGCGACTGCACCTTCGAGGTCTTCACTTTCAAGGACGAAGAGGGCAGACTTGCCTATCGTCACACCTGCTCGCACATCCTCGCGCAGGCGGTGAAGAACATCTATCCCACCGTGCAGCTGGCGATAGGCCCCGCGGTGAAGGACGGATTCTATTACGATTTCGATTTCAAGACCCCCATCACTCAGGCGGACTTCGACAAGATCGAGGCGGAGATGAAGAGCATCATCAAGGCGGACATGCCCGTCGTGCGCAGCACCATGAGCCGCAAGGATGCCGAAAAGCTCCTCAAAAAGATGAAGCAGAACTACAAGCTCGAGCTGCTTGCCGACATTCCCGAGGGGGATGAGATAAGTTTCTACACCCAAGGCGATTTCACCGATCTGTGCGCAGGTCCTCACCTCGCGTCCACGGGCAAGGTGAAGTGCTTCAAGCTGACCTCTCTCACGGGCGCATATTGGCGCGGCAACGAGAAGAACAAGATGCTCACCCGCATCTACGGCACGGCGTTCGACAAGAAGTCGGACATGGACGAGTATCTCCAGAGGCTGGAAGAGGCGAAGAAGCGCGACCACAACAAGCTGGGCAGAGAGCTTGGTATCTTCATGACCGACGAGAACATCGGACAGGGTCTGCCGCTCATCATGCCCAAGGGCGCGCGCATCATTCAGACCATGCAGCGTTTCGTGGAGGACGAGGAACAGCGCCGCGGCTATCTGCTCACCAAGACGCCCATCATGTCCAAGAACAACCTGTTCATCACCTCGGGACATTGGGATCACTATAAGGACAAGATGTTCTACATCGGCGAGGAAGACGTGGATGACGAGATCCTCTGCCTGCGCCCGATGACCTGTCCCTTCCAATTCACCATCTACAAGAACGGGTTGAAGTCTTACCGCGATCTGCCCATCCGCTATGCGGAGACCGCCATCGAGTTCCGCAAAGAGGCGAGCGGCGAAATGCACGGGCTCACGCGCATCCGCCAGTTCACCCTCGCCGACGGGCACATCGTCTGCACCCCCGATCAGCTGGAGAGCGAGTTCGCGGGAGCGGTGGACCTCATCAAATTCATGCTGAAGACCTTCGACCTCGAGGGCGACGTCACCTATCGTTTCTCCCGCTGGGATCCCAAGAACGCGGACAAGTATGTCGGCAGCGCGGCGGATTGGGAACGCAGCGAAGGCGCGATGAAGACCATCCTCGAAGACCTCGGCATCGAGTATACCGAAGCGTGGGGCGAGGCTGCGTTCTACGGGCCCAAGCTCGACGTGCAGGGCACCAACGTCCACGGCAAGGAGGACACCCTCTTCACCGTGCAGCTGGACTTCGCGCTTGCGGAAAGGTTCGATATGATGTACATCGACGAGAACGGCGAAAAGGCGCGTCCGCTCATCATCCACCGCAGCTCCATCGGCTGCTATGAGCGCACGCTCGCCATGCTCATCGAGAAATACAACGGCGCATTCCCGCTGTGGCTCGCACCCGAGCAGGTCAGGGTGCTTTCCCTCACCGACCGCACCGCGGAAAACGCAAAGAAAGTCGCGGCGGAGCTTACGGCGGCGGGACTCCGTGCCGAGCCGGACGTGCGCAGCGAGAAGCTGGGCAAGAAGATCCGCGAGGCGCAGCTGGAGAAGGTGCCTTACGTCCTCGTCATCGGCGACAAGGAAGCGGAGGAAGGCGTGGTCGCCGTCCGTCACCGCGCGGAGGGAGACCTCGGCACCATGACCGTGGCGGACTTCGTCGCAAAAGCGCAGGAGGAGATCGCAAGCAAAGTGAGGAAGTGACTCCCTTGCACATCACGTTTTCAAAGGGCTCTCCCATAGGGAGGGCTCTTTTTTTTGCGGGAGGGGAGAGCGGCTGCGGATATATCGGGAGTTTTCGACACGATATTGCATTTTTCGCGCAGGGGGAGTAAAATAACATCGACATCTCTTTGTGGGGAAAGGGCAGATGATATTTTCCGGACCGCATTACTATCTCGGGCTCATACAGGCGGCGCTTGCCGTTTGTTACGTGTTGCTGGGGGTGTTCGCGGCGGGCAGGAACAAGTGGGTGGACCGCATCGCGGCGTGGGTGATCGGAGCCTATCTTCTGCTGTATAAGTCATGGGAGTACGGCCCCTTTAGCACGGTGCCCGTCGATCTTTCGGCGATCTCCTATTTCCTCTTCGGAGTGGCGGCGTTCGTGCCCTTCCGCCCCGTCAAAGCGGCGGGATCGGTGAGCGCGATGTTGAGCGGCGCCGTCTACTTCTTCACCATGATCCTCTATCCCGAGACCCACGTCGAAAGTCTGCTTGCCAACAGGTGGTATCTGCTCATCATGGCGATGGTCAATCACAACCTGATGTTCGTGGGCGGGCTCTTCCTCTGTGCGCGCAACACCTTCCGCCGCACGGACTGCGTATGGGTGCTGGGCTGGTTCGCCTTTTATCTTGCCTACTACGAGCTCGTCACCGCAGGCTACGGCATGACGTCCAACGTCACCGCCATCACGGGCATTCTGGACGGCAGTCTCGTAGCCGGCGTGCTGAGTCTCCCTCTCACCGCGGGTTATTATGTCGGCTACTATATCATCGTCATCCTAGCCCTCGCGCTCATCGCCTCCGTTTTCGTGCTGCTCAACCGCGCTTTTGCCCGCCGCAGGGAGAGGAAAGGCGTGTTTTTGCCCGCGTTTTCTACCTCACCGCTTGCGGGATATGCCGCCTGACCGACTTTTCGCGAAAGGAGCCTTCATTTGCTTGACAGCGTCGTTGAGAGATGGTAATATCTTCACGCAAGCAAAGGTTTCCTTTCACCGCAGGCTCGCGCCGAACGGTCGTCACTTGAAGTTTTTCCCCTCGGGGGAGTGTGGTGTCGGAGACTTTTGTCTGCCGACATTTTTCTTTGGGAGGGCTCTTTTTTGAAAGAGTTGATCATCAACGAGAGGATACGCGACCGCGAGGTCAGGCTCATCGGCGAGGACGGCACTCAATTCGGCATCCTGCCCATCTCCGAAGCGCGGAGGATCGCGGAAGAGAAAGGGCTGGACATCTGCAAGGTCTCGCCCCCCGACGTCACCCCCGCCACCTGCAAGCTGATGGACTACGGCAAATACCGCTACGATCAGCAGAAGCGCGAGAAGGAGCAGCGCAAGAACCAGCGCATCGTGGAACTGAAAGAGGTCAGGCTCTCCGCCACCATCGACATCGGCGACACCAAGCGTCTTGCGGCGCAGACGGCGAAGTTCATCCAAGAGGGCAACAAGGTCAAGGCGTCCATCCGTCTCAAGGGCAGACAGCAGGCGCACCCGGACATCGCCATCGGCATCATCAAGGATTACATCGAGATGGTGGGCGAGGACGCCGTCGTCGAAAAGGCGCCCGTGCAGGAAGGCAGGATGATATTCACCATCCTCGCTCCCAAGAACAAGAAATAGTCAATCACGCGCGGACCGCGGTCCGCGGCAGGCAAAAAAATCAATAGGAGGCTATCATGCCAAAGCAGAAAACCCACAGCGGAGCAAAAAAGCGCTTCAGAAAGAGCGCGAACGGTCACTATAAGTGCGACCACAGCGGTCACGATCACATCCTGACCAAGAAGACCACCAAGAGAAAGCGCTCGTTGAGAAAGGATCAGTACATCGATCAGACCAAAGAGGCCGAGCTCAAGAGACTGCTGCCCTATAAGTAAGAGGAGATACGTGATATGAGAATCAAAAGAGCCGTAAGCGCCGTCAAGAAGCGCAGAAAGATAATGAAGCAAGCCAAGGGCTACTACGGCGGCAAGAGCCGTCTTTACCGCGTCGCGAAACAGCAGGTCATGCGCAGCGGCTATTATGCCTACGTCGGCAGAAAGCAGAAGAAGCGTGATTTCAGAAAGCTGTGGATCGCGCGTATCAACGCCGCGGCACGTCTCAATGACCTCAGCTACTCCAAGTTCATGCACGGGCTCAAGCTCGCGGGCATCGATCTCAACCGCAAGGTCCTCGCAGACATCGCCGTCAGCGACCCCAAAGCGTTCTCCGCTCTGTGCGATCAGGCAAAGGCGAAGCTCGCGTAAACATCACGGAGGCGCCTCGTGCGCCTCTTTTTGCAGATAATGGACGTCATCACTTCGACGCAGAACAGGACGATAAAGCTCTTCCGCTCTCTTTCGGAAAAGAAGTTCCGCAAGGGAGAGGGGCTTTTCGCAGTCGAAGGAGGCAACCTCGTCCGTGACATCCCGCCCTCTGCCGACGTGCGGTTCGTGCTCGCCACCCCCGCCCGCGCGGAAGAGGCGGAAGCGCGGTTTTCCGGCACGGGAGCGCAGGTGTACCTCGTCTCGGACGAAGTGATGAAGAGCGTCTCCGACACCGTCACCCCTTACGGGCTCGCGGCGGCGGTGGCGCTGCCCGAGAGGGAATTTTCCCTCCCCGAAGGCAACGCCGTCCTGCTGGACGGAGTGTCCGACCCCGGCAATCTCGGCACCGTCATACGTACGGCGGCGGCGACGGGGTTCGGCGACGTCTATCTTCTCGGATGCGCTGACGCCTATGCGCCCAAGACGGTGCGGGCGAGCATGGGAGGGATATTCCGCGTGCGCGTTTTCGAAGTGGACGAGGACGGCGCGGTGCGGCTGGCGTCCGCCACACGTTCGGCGGCACTGGACATGGCGGGAGATGACATCTTTTCCGCGCACCTTTCAGCGCCCGTGCTCATCGTCGCGGGCAGCGAAGCGCACGGAGTGAGGGAGTCCGTCCTGCGCGCGTCGCGCGAAGTGCTCTCGCTCCCGATGACGGGCGGCATGGAATCTCTCAACGTAGCGGTCGCGGCGGGTGTCGCGATGTACAGCGTTTTTTCACAGTCAAACAATAGATAAGTTACGGAGGCTTTATGAGCGGACATAGCAAATGGCATAACATTCAGCAGAAAAAGGGCAAATCCGACGCCGCGCGCGCCAATGTCTTCACCAAGATAGGCCGCGAGATCGCGGTCGCCGTCAAGCAGGGCGGGGCAGACCCCAACTCCAACAGCAAACTGCGCGACGCCATCGCCAAGGCGAAAGCCAACAATATGCCCAACGACAACATCTCCCGCAGTATCAAGAAGGCGAGCGGGGAGCTGGGCAGCATCAACTACGAAGATATGACCTACGAGGGATACGGCGTGGGCGGCACCGCCTTCATCGTGGAAGCCCTCACCGACAACAAGAACCGCACCGCGGGCGACGTGAGGCACCTCTTTGATAAGTACGGCGGCTCCATGGGCGCCACGGGCTGCGTGTCCTTCATGTTCAAGCGTAAGGGCGTCATCGCGGTCGCCAAGGCGGACATCTCGGAAGACGACCTCATGATGCTCGCGCTCGAAGCGGGCGCAGAGGACATCCTCTCCGACGACGATGAGGTCTTCGAGGTGCTCACCGCTCCTTCCGACCTCGGCAGCGTGCGCGACGAGCTGGAGAAGAACGGAGTCAAGCTGCTCTCCGCCGAAGTGGACATGATCCCCGAAAACATGGTCAATCCCGACGAGGGACAGCAGGAGACCCTGCTCAAGATGATCGACAAGCTCGAGGAGCTCGATGACGTGCAGAACGTCTATCACAACGCAGTCATAACGATAATCGACGAGGAAGAGGAATGATGGTCGACGTCAAGGACATCTGTTCGAGAGCGAAAAAGGCGTCCTACGATCTTGCCGCGTGCACCGCGGATGAGAAGAACGCCATGCTCGAAGCCGCCGCCCGCGCTCTCACTGACGCGGACACCCTCGCACGCCTTGCGGCAGCCAACGCAAAGGACGTCGAGGCGGCAAAGGCGAACGGCAAGCCCGCTCCCTTCATCGACAGGCTCACCCTCAACGAGAAGCGCATCGCCACCATGATCGAGGGTTTGAAGCAGGTCGCGGCGCTCCCCGATCCCGTGGGCGAAGTCGTCGAGGAGAGGACTCTGCCAAACGGTCTCGACATCAGACGCGTGAGAGCACCTCTCGGCGTCATCGGAATCATCTACGAGGCGCGCCCCAACGTCACGGTGGACGCGGCGGCTCTCTGCCTCAAATCAGGCAACTCCGTGGTGCTGCGCGGAGGCAAGGACGCCCTCAACTCCAACCGCGTGCTCTATGAGGTCATGCGCGATGCCGTGGTGTCTGCGGGAGGCTGCGGCGACGTGGTCGGTTTCATAGACGATCCTTCCCGTGACGCCAGCCGCGTGATGCTGGAACAGGAAGGGCTCATCGACGTCATCATCCCGCGCGGCGGGGAGGGCTTGAAAAACTTCGTGCTGGAACACGCGAAGATGCCCGTCATCGCGTCTGCGGGCGGCAACTGCCACACCTATGTCGATAAGACGGCGGATCTTGAAAAGGCAGTCCCCGTCATCGTCAACGCCAAGGTGCAGCGTCCCTCCACCTGCAACGCGCTGGAACACGTCCTCGTCGACCGCGAGATCGCAGGGGCGTTCCTGCCCGTGCTGTACGCCGCACTCAAGGAAAACGGTGTGACCGTGCTGGGCACCGAAGAGGTGCGAGCCATTCTCCCCGAAGTCGAACTTGCGACCGAACAGGACTTTTACACAGAGTTTTCAGGCTATAAAATCACGTTTATGACGGTTGACGACGTCAAAGAGGCCGTCGATTTCATCAACGCGCACAGCACAAATCACTCCGATGCCATACTGTCGCGCGACAAGAGCGCCATCGACTATTTCACCACCCGCGTCGATTCCGCGGCGGTGTACGTCAACGCGTCCACGCGCTTTACGGACGGCTTCGAGTTCGGTCTCGGCGCCGAGATGGGCATCTCCACGCAGAAGCTCCACGCGAGGGGGCCGATAGCTTTGAAGGAGCTGACCTCGGTCAAGTACGTCATCACAGGCGACGGACAGGTCAGAAAATGAAATGAGGGCGGGCGCGGATGCGCCCGCATTCGATTTATGAAAAGGATATATCTCGACAACGCCGCCACCACCCCTCTCTCGGATGAGGCGAGGGCGGCAATGCAGCCTTACGGTGCGGAGCTCTTCGGCAACGCGGACTCCCGCCACTCCTTCGGGCGCGACGCCGCGGCGGCGCTGGCTTCCGCACGCGCACGCATCGCGGGATGTATCGGGGCTGCACCCGAAGAGATCTACTTCACCTCCGGCGGCACAGAGTCGGACAATTGGGCGCTGAAAGGCGCGGCGTTTGCGAAGGGACGGGGCAGAGTGATCGTGTCCGCCGTCGAGCATCCCGCAGTCTACGAGAGCGCGCGGCAGCTCGAAAGGCTGGGATATCCTCTTTCGGTGCTTCCCGTGGACGGCGAAGGTTTCGTCCGTCCGCAAAGCCTTGCCGATTCGGTGGGTGAGGACGTCGTCCTCGTCAGTGTCATGACGGCAAACAACGAGACGGGCAGCATCCAACCCGTACGAGAACTCGCGGACATCGCGCATTCGTGCGGTGCGCTCTTCCACACCGACGCCGTGCAGGCGGCGGGCAGCATACCCCTCGACGTCAAGGCGCTCGGGTGCGACATGCTCTCCCTCTCCGCGCACAAATTCGGCGGACCGAAGGGCTTCGGCGCGCTGTATGTGAAAGAGGGCGTCCGTCTTGAGACGCTGCATTCGGGCGGCGAGCAGGAGAGGGGACGCAGGGGCGGCACTTCGGACGTTGCGGGTGCGTGCGGCACCGCGGCGGCGCTGGAAGCCGCAGTGGCGAGGATGAGAGAGGAAAGCGCGCGTGTGCGCGCGCTGAAAGAGAGCTTTGTCCGTCGCGTCCGCGAGGGCATCCCGGGCGTCTGCGTGCACGGCACTCTCGATGCGGAAAGGACGCTCCCCGGCATCGTGAACCTCGGCTTCGACGGCGTCACGGGGGAGGAGATCCTCTTTTCTCTCGACCTCGCGGGAGTCGCCGCATCCAACGGCAGCGCGTGTTCGGCGGGCTCGACGGCGCCCAGCCGCACCCTTCTTGCCATGGGGCTTTCGCCCGCCGAGGCAAAGGGCGCGGTGCGCTTCTCCTTCGGCAGAGGGAACACCGAGGATGACGCGGAAGAGGCGTCCGCCGCATTGAAGAGCATCGTCGAGCGTCTGCGCGCAAGATGATGCGGAGCGGCAGATCGGCTCTTCGCTCTTCCCGACAGACGAAATTTGCCGATATGCCGCAGGAAGCCGAGGAAGCCTTTTCGACACGCAAAACAGACAAATAAAAGGAAGACGGAGCGCAACGCTCCGTCTTTTCAGTCCAGCACTTCTTCCAGCTTGTGAAGGAGCGCTTTTTTGGTCTTTTTGACCAGATTCTGGTTGCTTGCCGAGTAGATCGCCGTCGCCGTCACGACGCCGAGCACGGCGCCTATCCACATTGAGTTTTTCATGATGACCTCCCGCATACAGTTTGCGCAAAGACGCGCAGGATATGCGTCCCGTTCCGCCTTGTTTGCCGTGCGAACGCTGCTGCCGTGCGGGGCGAGGTGCAGGAAGAGCGCAAAGAAAACGCCGAAGCGGGTCGCCTCGGCGTTTGAGCTGTTGCGGGATTTCTCGGTCAGACCCTGACGGGGGTGAGCCCCGCTCCCTCGAGGAAGTCGATGAGGGTCATCGAAGTCACGGCATAGCCAATGTTTTCGACGTTTTCGTAGGTGATCTTGGACTCGACGATGCCCACCACTTCGCCTTTATTATTGACCATGGGTCCGCCGGAGTTGCCGCCGTTGATGGCGCTGTCCGTCTGATAGAAGGTGCCCGCACCCCAAGAGGAAAGGGTGTGTTCCGTGGCGGAGATGATGCCCGTGGACAGGCTCAAGACCGCTTGTGTAGCGTCGCTGCCGGGGGAGGGATAGCCCACCACGGCTATATTTTCGCCGTAGTCCGCGCCTTCAGTCGCGATGTTGAGGGAGGGATAGGTGGTTTCGTCGGGCGCGTCGCTCTTGAAGCGCAGCACCGCAAGGTCGGGGAGGGTGGTGTAGTCGCTGTCTACGACCTCATTCGTGCCTTCGACCACTTCGAGATAGGAGCCTACCTCGACCACCTCGAGCTCGAATGCGCCGGATTCCCCGTTCATGAGAGAGCAGGAGATGGATCTGCGCACCTGAAATTCATAGCCCGAGGAGGCGCCGCCCAGTATCCCGCCTATGCCGCCGCTCCACGGAAAGTCGCTGCCGCCGGAAGAGGATCTTTTGCGCAAGGTCTCGAGCACGACGTGGGCGTTGGTGACAACATATCTTTCTCTGTTGCCCTCCGCGTCCTCCGCCGTGATGAGGAAGCCGGAGCCGTAGGAACGGTTCTCTTCGCCCGTCGCTATGATCTGCACGGTGGAGTAGACTGTCCGGGTGCCCGCGACTGCCGCTGCGGAGGTGTTGAGGGCTGCGATGACGTCGTCTTTTATCTGTTCCAGAACGTCGTCGGAGATGTCTTTGCCTTCGAGATATTCCTCTATGGCTTTCAGATATTCGTCGCGGACGGCGTTCGTCATGGTGCTTGCGTATTCCTGCGAGATCTGGCTCTTCATCGCGGCGAGCACGATGACGTTTGCCAGCACCGCTATGCACATCACGATGGCGATGATGACGAAGAGCACCGTGATGACGGTGAACTTCCTGCCGCTCTTGTTATCCTTCGGGTCGATGGGATCGGGAGTGTGATAGACGGGAGTGCGCTCGCCGCCGCCGATGTCGTTGAAGAAGTTGTCGTAGTTGTCCATTTCCGCCTCCGCGAGCTTTGTGACTATATGCTATTTTAAGTAAGTTAAAGGCGCGTTAAAACGTCAAAATTTGTTTTTTGGAGATTTTTAAGCATAAAATCGGGCGCAGCCGATGAATTTGATGTCATTTTGTGATATAGTGAAAGAAAGGTATATTATGGCAAAGAGAGATTTTCCCTCCAAACAAGAGATAGAAGCCGCCGTGAAAGCGGTCATCGACCGCGACGGCACCGAACGTAAGCTGCTCATCGAGCGCTCCCTCACCCGCTACGGCTACTCCGCGGCGGAACTCAAAGACCGCAGCTGCGAGTCGCTCAATACGCGTCTGAAAAGTCTTACCGGCGTCGTGCTCAACGAGATGCTCGCCGCGGGCACCCTCGTCACCACCGAGGACGGCAGGCTCGCGCCGCCCAAGCCCGTGCAGGAGACCAAGGGCGGGCTCACGCGCACCCAGCGCCGCAGGGCACAGCGCAAACGCGCCGCGGAGCGCGCGAGCAAACTGCCCAAATATCCCGATTCCCCTCTCGGCAAAGCTCTTGAGGGCGCGGATGACAAGTTTCAGGAATACAAGGCGGGCAAGCTCACGAAGGACAAATATCTCGCCGCTCTCCGCCGCGCGCTCACACGCGCTATAAGCGAGGCGGGCGGGGAGTTTTTCGAGCAGCTTTCCATGAAACTGCTGCTCGCGGTCTACGGCGACACCGTCACACGCAACGAGCTCACCGCGGGCCCCGACGACAACGGCATCGACGGCAAGCTCCACATCCAAGACCCCGTCGGTTTCAAGGAGACGGTGTTTTTCCAGTCCAAGACAAAGCTCAACGAGAGGGCATACGTGTCCGTGAAGGTGGTGCGCGAGTTCCTCGGCGTCATGACTGCGTGGGGAGCGACCAAGGGCATTCTCATCACCAACTCCAATTTCCACCGCGACACCAAGTCGTTTGCCGCAAAGCGCAGCGAGCTTATGCTCATCGACAACGCCAGGCTGCTCGATCTGATGTTCGCACACGGGGTGGGCGTGCGCCGCGACGACGGTGTCCCGCACATCGACGACGACTTTTTCCTGATGCCGGAAAAGGGCGACTCCGCCTCCAAGTGAGGGGAGAGTCCCTCTCTTACGCCGACGCGGGCGGGGGGACGTCCGAGCGCCGAGCGGTGCTTAAAGTTATCGCTTCGCCGAGCGCCGCAGTCTGCGGATGTTGACATAATCCGACATATATATTAGAATGATAGCGGCGATGCGCGGTGACCGCGTATGCGCATATCGCGGTCTTTACCGCACGAAACGGAGTTTGAAATGTCAGTTTTTTTCTGTGATACCGATTGCGAGCTGTGGTATACCACGGCAAAGGAGCTGGGCGTCAAGGTCATCCCGATGCCCTACACCGTGGACGGCGAGGAGAAGCTCTACGACCTCGGCGAAAACACCGATTTCAAAGGCTTTTACGCCAAGATGCGCGCAGGCGCAGCCGTCAGCACCGCAGGGCTGAACCCCCAGACCTACATCGACATCTTCGAGCCTTACTTCGCGGCGGGCGAAGACGTGCTCTACGTCGCGTTCTCCTCCAAGATGTCCAACACGTTCAGCTATCTCGATACCGCGATAGCCGAGCTTAAAGCGAAATATCCCGACGCGAAATACCGCCGTTACGATACGCTCAACATCTCCATGGGCGCGGGCATCATGGTGTATCTCGCGGCGAAATTTTTCAACGCCCACGGCGGCGACGTCGACGCGACGTGCGCCTATCTCGATACGCTGGTGCAGAACGTCGCGGTGCTTTTCGTCGTGGACGACCTCAAATATCTCGCGCGCGGCGGCAGGCTCTCTCCCGCCAAAGCCGCCCTCGGCAACGTGCTGCAATTGAAGCCCGTCCTCTACGTCAACCGCGAAGGGGAGATAGACGTGCTCACCAAGCAGAAAGGCGCAAAAAAAGCGATGAGCTACATCGTCTCTTCCTTCGAGCAGAAATACCGCCCGAAGGAGGGCGCTCCCGTAGTGCTCGTCGGCGCCGACTGCGACGAGGCGGTCGCCGAGCTCAAGTCCCGCGTGGAGCCTTTGGTGCAGGGCGCCGAGATATTCGTCCAGCCCGTCGGTCCCGTCATCGGAGCGCACTGCGGCCCCGGCACCTACGGCATCATCTTTACGTCGGAGTCCAGATGACTCCCCAGGAGGGAAAGTCATGAAGAGATCCACTTCACTCAAACTGACGGCGGCTTTGCTCGCCGTCTTCGTATTGTTGACGGCGCTTGCCGCCTGTAATAGGACGGCGAAGGCGGAGTACTTCGACATCTTCGGCACTTCGGCGTACATCGAAGTGTACGACGCGGACGACGCGAAGAGCGTCGAGGCGGAGATGCGCCGCATCGAAACGCTGTGCTCCGTGAACGCGGAGGGCAGCGACATCTACCGCATCAACGCCGCGCACGCGGGGGAGAGCGTGAAGGTGGACACCGTCACCATGTATCTCCTGCAAAAGGCGATGACCGTGTTTGAGCTCACCGAAGGGTGCTACGATCCCTCCGTCTACCCCCTCGTGGAGCTGTGGGGATTTGCGGCGGGAGAGTTCCTCCCCGGCACTCCCCCCGAGGGCGGCATACCCTCGCAGGATGAGATAGACGCAGCGCTCGCTCTGGTCGGCTTTGACCGCGCCTTCTCTCTCGATCCCAACGCTCTCACCGTCACCAAGCTCATCGAGGGCGCAAAGCTCGACCTCGGCGGCATAGCAAAAGGCTATGCGGCGCAGCTGGCGTTGAGGGTCAGATTCGACATCTGCAACGTGGGCGGCAACATCTCTGTGGGCAAGGAAAAAGCCGTCATCGGCGTGCCCGCACCGAGAGAGACGGAGACGGGCAGTGCATCGTGGCTGTTCTCCTTCAGCGCCGACTACGGCGCGTGCATCTCCACCAGCGGGGACTATGAAAGATACTACATCGTGGACGGCGTGAGGTATCACCACATCATCGACCCGCACACCGGCTATCCCGCGTCGAGCGGGACGGCGAGCGTGACCGTGGTCTCGAAGGACGGAGCTTTTGCCGATGCATTCGCCACCGCCGCCATAGTGGGCGGCGCAGACAAGGCGGACGATTGGAGATGGCTTGCGAACAACAGATACGAAGGCATCGAAGACTTCGCTCTTATGAGTGTGTCGGATGAGAATGAGGTGTCCGCGCACGGCACCATCACGATCACGTATTCCGTTTGATTTGACAAAAAAGCGCGTTCAACGCGCTTTTTCAGTGCATAAAGTGCCGTTGTGGCGCAATAAGCATAGAGGAACGCCTTGTATGGCAAAACACGCAGGAGCGCGGACAGGGACGGGCGGCGCAAAGGAAGCCTTCCGCACTCTGTTCAAAAAGTGGGATCTTCTCATCATCGCCGTCGTGCTCGTCGCGGCGGCGCTTTCGGTGTGGTTTGCCTTGCGTGAGGACGGCGGCGAGGTGAGGGTGTACGCGGACGGCACTCTGCGCTATACGTTCAGCCTTTCCGAGGACGGGGAGTACGACATCCTCGACGGCAAGATGACTTTGGGCATCGAGGGCGGGAAGGTGTCCGTCCTGCGCTCGGACTGCGAGGAACAGCTCTGCGTACATTCCGCGGCGCAGTCCGTCTCGGGCGGGCTCATTGTCTGTCTGCCCAATCACGTCATCATAGAGATAGGCGAGAGGGAGGTGGACGTCATCACATGAGAGCGACTCTTTCTCGCAGACTCGCGCTTTCGGGGCTATTCCTCGCACTCGCGCTCATCGTCTCCCTCATCGAGAACCTCATACCGCCCATAGTGCCCGCTCTGCCGTATGCAAAACTCGGGCTTGGCAATGTGGTGCTGCTCGCATGTTTCCTGCTGGTCGGCGTGTGGGAGGGGTGCGTCGTGCTCGTGCTGAAATGCTTCTTCGCCGCATTGTTCTCGGGCAACCTCTCCATGCTGGTGTGGTCGCTGCCGTCGGCTGCCGCCGCCTATGCCGTCATGGTCCTGCTCGGACGCACGCGGCTCTTTTCGGTGACGGGGCTCTCCGCCGCGGGCGGTATGCTGCACAACACAGTGCAGATCCTCGTGTCCATGGCGGTGGTGGGCAAGGCGGTGGCGGCGTATCTGCCGTATATGGTGCTTGCGGGCGGCATCGCGGGCGTGGTCACGGGGGTGATATGCCACTTTGTCGTGGCAAGGTTATCTGCGGGCGGGATGTCCCTTCGCATACGCGACGTCTACGTCCGTCTCCCGAGGGAGGGCGGCGAGGAAGACTGCGCGGGCACCGTCCCGAGCGCGGAGGACGGGGCGGAAGACAGCGGCTCCGCCGCACGCTAGAAAGGCGCGGGGGAACAGGCATAGGTCCTGAAAAACAAAAGCAAAGCGCGGCATTTGCCGCGCTTTTTGAGTTCCTGATGATGAGCCGTCCCGTCAGCCGAAAGTGTGCAGCGGGATGATCGCGCCGAACACTAGGCAGAGCACGAAGAACGCGAGACCGACGAGAAATGCCGTCGCGGCAAAGAAGAGGTTGAGCCTCGCGATCACGGAGCGGGAAGACGAGAGGGCGGTGAGGATGACGCCCGCAAGCGCCGCTGCCACCGCGAATGCGTTGACATAGATGCAGGAGTAGACGAGGGGAGAGGACGACGAGGCTCCACCCGGCACAAAAAAGACGAAGACGGGCACCACCGCCATCAAAAACGCGGCGGCGGAAAGCCCCAGCCCTATGAAGAGCAGGAGTTTGTTTTCGCTCTTTGCGCCATTTGCGCCCCGATCGTTCCCACCGACTTTCATATCCACAGTTTAACTCAAAAATCTTTCTATGTCAACACGCGCGCACGAATGAGGGCGCGCTCACGCGGGCAGGCGCAGGAGATAGGCGTCGCCCGCGCCGAAGTTTTCAAAGAATATGCCCTCGCGGGAGGATGAGGAGAGAGATATGACAAGGTCTCCGTCCAGAAACTCCGCGCGCACGTTCCCCTCTCCGCCGCTGCATTCGGCAAGGGTGACGAAGTCGCCGCCCTCCGAAGAGAGCAGCACCTCGACATCGCCCTCGGCGTCGCGGGTGACAAGGGCGCGCTTCCCGCCGCTCTCGCGCACTGCGGCGACGCCGTAAACTTCGAGGTCGGTGGGCGCGGATGCGATGAGGTCGAGGTGTCTGCAAAAGGTCTGCGTCAGCCCCGTGCGCACCAAGATCACGGACACTCCGTCGCCGAACAGAGCCCCCTCCGTGCCCCCCTCGAGGGTCGCGGAGGAGAGTTCCTCGCCCGAGGCAGAAAGCACGGCAAGCAACATCCCGGAGGCTTTGGAGCCCAGCAGACAGAAGGCGGCTCCGTCCTCGCCTGCGACGGGCACGATTTGCCTGAACGAAGTTTTTTCGTAACATTCCGTGACGATAAACCCGCTGTTCTGCGAGAATGTCACGATCTCCATATCCTCGCCGCGTTGTGCGGAAAGGGTGAAGACCTCGCCCGCCGCAAAGCCTTCCGTCACGGTGCGGTCTCCCGCAAGACGGAAGGGTGACGAGGTGACGGAAAGTCCCTTTTGCACGGTGTGGCAGGTGAGCGCCGTGCCGTCCGAGAGGAAGAGCATCAGCTCTCCGCCGTGGGAGAGGAGAAAGGCGGAGGTGAAGGCGGGCAGGGAAGTCTCACCCTTGACGGAGCCGTCCGTTCCGAAGACGAAAAGCGTCCCCGTCCCGCCGTCGGATACGGCGGCGGCGACTCCGTCGGAGGTGAGTTTTGCTCCGCCGAACGTGGCGGAGCCCGCTGCAAATCGCGTAACGGAAATGAGGCTGTCCCCGTCGTGCAGGGCGAGATAGAGTCCGCTGCCCCTGCAATCGTACTCCGAGGACTCGGATGAGAAAAAGACGTACGCAGTGCCGTCGGTGAAGACGGTGGCGAGCACCCTCTCATCGCCTTCGCCGCCCGCGTGCGCGACCTTGATGCCCGCAAAAGTCTGCGCCGCCCTCGGGAGGGTGGTGTAGAAGGGCGGGTCGGTCTCCGGGGGAGCGGGATCGGGCTCGGTGTCGGGCGGGGTGACGGGCTCGTCGCCCGCTGCGGTGTCGCCGCCTTCGAGATAGACGGCGTCGTACATTATGTAGGCTCCCACCGCTATGGTAACGAGCAGGATGATGGCAAGCCATTTGGCTACGGTTTTTTGTCTTTGCATTTCACACCTCGCCGCATTGTAGCATCTATGACGGACGCAATTTTTCCGTTGGCGTCGGAAGATATGCGGCGCATGGGCGGAGAGTGGAACGCCCGCATGAGCACGGGATAAAGTTTCCGCGCAAGGTCGTCGTCCTGCCCGATCACCGCCGCGCCGTGACGGCGGGCGAGATCGGCATTGAAGATCTGATCCCCGCGCGACACTCCCTTGGGGAGGGGGACGAACACCGCGCGTTTGCCCAGAGCCGCAAGTTCCGCCACGGCGGTCGCTCCCGCGCGCGAGAGCACGACGTCGCTCGCGGCATAGAGCGCGCCCATGTCGTCGGAATATTCGAGGGGGATATAGCTTTCGGTCGGAGGGGGTACATCCGCCGCTTTTCCCCGTCCCGTAAGGTGGATGACGGCACAGTGTTTCTGCAGGAAGGGGAGCAGCGGGATGACTGCGTCGTTGAGCGCTTTTGCGCCGCTGCTACCTCCCGCGACGAGCAGCACGGGAAGCCCTTCCGGGATGCCGAGCTTCCGCCTTGCTGCGGCGCGGTCGCGACAGAAAAGTTCCTCCCTCACGGGCATACCGACAAATTCTCCGAATGAAGAGCCGGGATAGGCTGACAGCGCTATCGCGCCTTTCATATGTGCGATCCTGTTGGATAAACCCGCAGTTTTGTCCGATTCGTGGCAGATGACGGGGATGCCGAGAGAGGATGCGGCAAGGGCGAACGGGAGGGCGGCGAACCCTCCTTTGGAGAAGACGAGCTCGGGCTTCACCCTCTTAAGCACCTCTTTTGCCGCCCGCACTCCGCGCGAGAGCAGGACGGGGACGGAGAGGTTGTTGCGCAGGGCTTTGGGCGAGAGGGAGCGCACCAGCTTCACCGCAGGCACGCCGTAGAACTCCAGCTTCGCCAGCTCCGCCGCGCGCCTCTCGCACGTGTCGCCCTCTCCCCCTCCGTAGACGGCGTCTATGCCCAGCCTTTCGAGGGCTGGCAGCAGGGCGAGGTTGGGGTAAATGTGACCGCCCGTGCCTCCGCCCGCGAGCAATATCTTTCCCATAAATTCTTAAATTCTCCTTTGCGGCTCATCCGCGCTTTCATAGTATGCGCGGCGAATATTTTAGTTTGCATTCCGCGCGGGCTTGTGCTAATATAATTTGCGGTCAATATAACACTTACGAGGCGGAAATTATGAAACCCGAAAAATTCACAAGTTTCGACAACACCATTTTGCAATGCTATCTCTGGAACGATGTCAAGAATCCCAAGGGCGTCGTGCAGATCTCTCACGGCATGGCGGAGCACGCGAGACGCTATGACGCATTCGCGCAGTTCCTCAACGCCAACGGCTACATAGTCTTTGCCGACGACCACCGCGCGCACGGCATGACGAGCACCAAGCAGAGCAAGAAGGGCATCTACGGCTATCACAAAGGCGACATCTACAACGACACCGTCCGCGACGAGATCGCCATCACCGCGCACCTCAAAGAGCGCTTCGGGCTGCCCGTGGTCTATCTCGGACACAGCTACGGCAGCATGTTGGGGCAGAGATACATCGAGATGAAGAACGACTCCTGCGGCGCCATACTCTGCGGATCGGCGTGCATGAAGGGCGCATTGCTCGGCGTGGGCTGTGCGGTGGCGAACATGCAGTATAAACTGCTCGGCGGCGAAAAGGAAGGCAAGCTGCTCAACTCGTTGAGCTTCGGCTCCTACAACGCGAAGTTCAAGAAGGACAAGACGGAATACGCGTGGCTGTCCCGCGACAAGGATCAGGTGCGCAAGTATATCTTCGACGAGCAGTGCGGCGGCGTGATGTCCATCGCCTTCTTCAAGTTCTTCTTCAACGGACTGAAAGCCTCCTACAAGGCGGAGAACCTTGCGGGCATCGACAAGAACAAACCCATCGCCATTTTCAGCGGCGCGCTCGACCCCGTCGGCGGCGCGGGCAAGCTGGTGGACAAGCTCTATAAGCAGTACACCGACCTCGGCGTCAAGGACGTGAGCCTCAAGCTCTATTCCGACGCCCGCCACGAGATCCTGAACGAGCTCAACCGCGACGAAGTCTTTGCGGACTTCCTTGCCACAATCAACAAGATGACCGCTTCCGCGAAGTGATCGCGGTGCGCCTATAACATGACGACGCCTCCCCTCGTGGGAGGCGTTTTTTACCGCAAACGGCGAGCTCGTTGAAAGGTTGCGGCGGGTTCGGGGATGAAATGGGGTGTGCATCCCTGACATGGGAGTATTGTTCCCCCCTCCTTCCCGGGGACCCCACAAAATTGCCTGCGGCGATTTTGCGGGGAGCCCCATTCGGGATTTCCTCCCCCACTCGGAACAGGGGACTGTCCTCTAGCATTGAAGTATTGTTACCCCCTTCCTGCGGGTTTCCCCCGAAATCGTTCCCCCTTGAAAGGGAACCCACCATTTCGGGGGACACCTTCGGCACTCGGGCACGAGGGCGTCCGAGGACGGCGCCTCCACGGCGCCGCCATGTTATGCCGCTTGCAATGCGCCCGCTTCGCGAAAAGAGTGGCGCATTGCCGGCGCACGTATCGTCAGCCCAACGCGATTGACGCTTTGCGTAGCAATCGCTATACCTTCGGTGCGGCACTCTGCGATCTCATACGGGGTCCCCGCGGGAAAAATCTCTGATTTTTCGCGTGGGGCAAGAGGCGCGGCGCTCAAGAGGGCTTCGCCCTGTGAGCGCTTGGTGAGCGGCTCCACTCCAAACGAGATAACGTCGTGTCGGAGGACGTCACGCTCAAGCGGCGCGTGATTTCGTCTTCGAAAATGTGTACGTCGTGTTCAAGCACGCTCCGAATAAGTGCACGTTTTGCGGCTCCACTTCGAACCAGATAACGTCGGGTCATGCGACGTCACGCTCAAGCGGCGCGTAAGACCGTCTCCAAAACAGGATCGTCGTGTTCAAGCACGCACGCTCAAAGTGTGCGTTATGCCACTACAACGGCAAAGCATTGCCTCCGAGTTTTATATCATTCCTCACAAGCGCGCGGGGGATAATACTCCCTTCGTGGTGTAATGGTGGTGGCATCGCAATTTTGTCAATAAGTTGTGAAAAAACGCTTTTTAATCGCAAGATGTTGTGGTATAATCACTTTATAATTCTATATTTATGTCCTGCGCGCGGCACGCGTACGTGCGTGTCGGCGAGGGGCAGGGAGTTTTATGGCGCAGGAACAGGCATACAAGGCTAGCGACATCCGCGTTCTCGAAGGGCTGGACGCGGTGAGGAAGCGTCCCGGTATGTACATCGGCACGACGGGGTCGAAGGGGATGCATCACATCTTGTGGGAGATCATCGACAACTGTGTGGACGAGGTCTCCAACGGTTTCGGCGATACGGTGACCATCGAGCTTCTGGACGGCAACATCGCGCGCGTCAGCGACAACGGACGCGGCATCCCCGTCGACAAACATCCCAAGCTCAAGATCAGCGGCGTGGAAGTGGTGTTCACCCAGCTTCATGCGGGGGCGAAGTTCGACAACGGGCAGTACGCCTACTCGGGCGGTCTGCACGGCGTGGGGGCGTCCGTCACGAACGCGCTCTCGGAGTGGCTCACCGTGGAAGTGAAGAGGGACGGACATCTTTATCGTGCCGAGTTCCATTCGCCGCAGATAGGCGGCAAGATCAAGAGCGGCGTAGTCAAGACCCCGCTCACCCTCGTGGGCAAGACCAAGGAGAAGGGCACCACCGTCACTTTCAAGCCCGACGAAAGGGTGTTCGGCAGCGAGGAATTCAAGTATGACGAAGTCACAGAGCGTATGCGTGAGGTGGCATATCTCAACCGCGGCGTCACCATCGTGGTGCAGGACAACCGTCTTCCCCTCGGCGGGGGCACGTTCAGGCGCGACGTCTTCTGCTATAAGGGCGGCATCGCGGACTACGTGCAATATCTCAACGAGGGCAGGACGACCCTTTACGACAAGCCTCTTTACGTCGAGGCGAAAGAGGACAAATTCGAGGTGGCGGTCTCCATCCAGCACACCGACGGTTATTCGGAGAGCATCCACTCCTACGTCAACAACATCCCCACTCCCGAGGGCGGCACGCACGAGGTGGGCTTCAAGTCCGCCGTCACCCGCGTCTTCAACGATTTCGCGCGCAAGAACAACATCCTGAAGGACAAGCAGGCGAACCTGCTCGGCGAGGATTTCAGGGAGGGCATGGTGGCGGTCATCACCGTCAAGATGCAGAACGTGCAGTTCGAGGGACAGACCAAGGGAAGACTTGGCAATCCCGAGGTGAAGAGCAAGGTGGAGAACCTTGTCGCCGAAAAGCTGGAGGCGCTCATCGGGATGCGCGGCTTCAAGAGTTCGGCGGAGAAGATAGTCGCAAAAGCGATGGGTGCGGCAAGGTCTAGAGAGGCGGCGAAGCGCGCCAAGGACATAGCCCGCCAGCAGAACAAACTCAACGGCTCCAACCTCATCGGCAAGTTGAGCAGCTGCACGGGCAGGAATGCTTCCGTCAACGAGCTGTTCATCGTGGAGGGCGACTCCGCGGGCGGCAGCGCGAAGCAGGCGAGGGATCGCAGCTTCCAAGCCATACTTCCCCTGCGCGGCAAGCCCCTCAACGTCGAGAAAGCGCCTTTGGAAAAGATCCTTGCCAATGAGGAGATATCCACCATCATCAGCGCGCTGGGCACGGGCATAGAGCCCAACTTCGACATCGAAGACCTGAAGTACGACAAGGTCATCATCCTCGCCGATGCCGACCAAGACGGCGCGCACATCAGGGCGCTTCTGCTCACCTTCTTTTTCCGTTATATGCGTCCGCTCATCACCGAAGGGCACGTCTACATCGGTATGCCTCCGCTCTACAAGATGCAGAAGAAGGACGAGGTGCGCTACTACTACGACGACGCTGCCCTCGAAGAGGGCAGGAAGGAGATGGGCAAAGCGGCGCTGTTGCAGCGTTTCAAGGGTCTCGGCGAGATGAACCCGGAGCAGCTGTGGGACACGACGATGGATCCCGCCCACCGCGCACTCACCCGCGTCACGGTGGAGGACGCCGCCGCTGCCGACAAACGCATAAGCATACTCATGGGCGACGACAGCACCGTGAGGAAGGAATACATCTATAAGTACGCCGACTTCAACCGCGTGGACGACTTCGCGGTGAGTGAAGGGAACTAGGGATAAGGGCTGATCATGGCAAAGAGCAAGAAGAACGAACATCTGCAGTACACCGCGGCGGTCTATGACGTCGTCTTCGAAGAGGTCATGCACAACAGCATGTTGCCGTATTCCGAGAACGTCATTCTCGACCGCGCGCTCCCGAGGGTGGAGGACGGGCTCAAACCCGTGCAGAGGCGCATCCTTTACGCCATGCACGAGATGGGGCTCACCCCCGACAAGCCGTACAAGAAATCGGCGCGTATCGTGGGCGACTGCCTCGGCAAATATCATCCGCACGGCGACAGCTCCGTCTACGGCGCGATGGTGAGGATGGCGCAGCCCTTCTCCATGAGGATGAAGCTCATCGACGGGCACGGCAACTTCGGCTCCGCCGACGGCGATCCGCCCGCCGCGATGAGGTACACCGAGGCGCGTATGAGCCCGCTTGCTCTCGAACTTTTGCGCGATCTCGACAAGGATACCGTGACGTGGAGCCCCAACTTCGATGACAGTATGGAGGAGCCCAATATGCTCCCCGGCAGGTTCCCCAACCTTCTCGTCAACGGCGCGAGCGGCATCGCGGTGGGTCTTGCCACCAACATCCCGCCGCACAATATGGGTGAGGCGATAGACGCCGTGGTCGCCGTCATCGACGATCCGAAGATCACCACCGCGCAGCTTCTGAAGGTCATACACGGGCCCGACTTCCCGACGGGCGGGTTCGTCATCCCCGTGGACAGCATGGAGAGCATCTACGAGACGGGCAAGGGCAGGCTCAAACTGCGTGCGCGTCTGCACGTCGAGGATGACGGCGGCAGGAAGAACATCGTCATCACCGAGATGCCTTATCAGGTGTCCAAGGCGGACGTGCTGAAGTCCGTCGCCGACCTGCGCGAGAAGAACAAGGAGCTGCTCGGCGGGATAAGCGAGATCCTCGACGAGTCGGACAAGACGGGTATGCGTGCCGTCATAAAGCTGAAGCGCGAGGCGGATGCGGGCAAGATCGTCTCTTTCCTCATGAAGAAGACGAACCTCGAGGTGGGCTATTCCGTGAACATGGTCGCGATAGCAGCAGGCAAGCCCGAACAGATGGGTCTGAAAGACATCCTCACCTATTACGTTGCCTATCAGCGCGACATCATCGTGCGCAGGACCACCTTCGACCTCAAAGCCGCAAAACAGCGCGCCGAGATCGTGAGAGGTCTGCTCATAGCCATACGCAACATCGACGAAGTCATCCGCATCATCAAATCGTCGGAGTCCACCCCCAAGGCGAAACTCGCCCTGCGCGAGCGGTTCGACCTCACGGACGATCAGGCGCAGGCGATCGTGGATATGCGCCTCAAAGCGCTCACTCACCTCGAGGTGGGCAAGTTGGAAGAGGAGCTGGCGGAGCTGGAAAAACGCATCGCCTATCTCACTGCGGTGCTCGCCTCGCCGAAAAAGCAGTATAACGTCATCAAGGAAGAGATCCTCGCCATAAAGAAGGCGATGAACGCCCCCCGCGTTTCCGTCATCCTCGACGGCGACGACGACAATGTGGAACTGCCCACCGCAGAGGAAGCGGTGAGCTACCGCGACGGCGTGCTGGTGCGCTCGGAGGAAGGCACCCTCCGTTTCATGTCGCAGAAGAACTGGTCGGCGTTCGTGAAAGACAATGCCGCCATACGCAGCGAGCTGCCCGCAGAGGCTGTCGCAGTCAACAACAAGGGGTGGATCTACGCCTTCACCGACAGAGGTAACATCGCGCGGCTGGACGTCACCGACATCCAAGAGCGCAAGTGGAAAGAGAAGGGGATGAACCTTTCGCAGTTCAACCGCGAGCTGCATCCCGACGAGAAGGCGGTGAGGATAATGTTCTTCCCGTCCACTCCCGTGGGAGAGCTGGTCTTCTTCACGCGCGGCGGTGCGGTCAAGCGCAGCGATTGGAACGATTTCACTTCCATGCGCACGGCGGGCAGCGCCATCATACTCGCGGAGGGCGACGAGCTCATCAACGTCGAAAACGTCAACGACGACCTCAATGTGCTGGAAGTGACCGAAGGCGGGCTTTGCCTCGTCTACCGCGTCACCGAGGTGCCGGTGCAGGGGAGAAAGGCGGCGGGCGTGCGCGGCGTCAAGCTCTCGGAAGGGGACAGGATCGCGTTCGGCGGGCAGATCGACGACGAGGGCGAGATCATCGTCATGACTGACACGGGATACGTCAAGCGCGTCATCGCCTCCACCATCGACCCCGGCTCGCGCTATCTCAAGGGCGTCAAGATCGTCGAGCTCGACCGAGGCAAGGTGGCGTACATCGACACCGTCAAGATGCCCTACGACCTCGCGGTGGCGTCGGGCGGCGACACTTTCCGCATCAACACGGAGGACATCAGGCTGGACACCCGCACCACAAAGGGCAAACTTATGTTCAAAGCGGGCATCACGGGAGCGGCGAGGCTCCCCGAATGAGGAAGGAAGGAAACAGGAAGGATTATGAAAAAGATAGGTTTTGACAGCGAAATGTATATGCAGAAGCAGTCCGAGAAGATCCTGGAGCGCATCTCCAAGTTCGGCAAGCTCTATCTCGAGTTCGGCGGCAAGCTCTTCGACGATCTGCACGCGGCAAGGGTACTCCCCGGGTTCGACAAAGCCGCAAAGATAAAACTTCTGCAAAAGCTCAAGGACAAGGCGGAGCTCATCATCTGCATCAACGCGGGCGACATCGAGAAGAACAAGGTGCGCGCCGACTACGGCATCACCTACGGCAGCGAAGTGGAACGCATGATCGACAATATCTCGGGCATGGGCATCTACATAAACTGCGTGGTCATCACGATGTTCGCCGATCAGCAGGCGGCGCTCGCGTATAAGTATAAGCTGGAAAACCGCGGCATAAAGGTCTATCTCCACCGTCCCACCAAGGGCTATCCGCACGAGATCGACACCATCGTCTCCGACGAAGGCTACGGCGCAAACCCCTACATCACCACCTCCCGTCCCCTCGTGGTGGCGACGGCTCCCGGCCCCGGCAGCGGCAAGCTCGCCACCTGTCTCAGCCAGCTCTATCACGAGTTCAAACGCGGAGTGAAGGCGGGATATGCCAAGTTCGAGACCTTCCCCATCTGGAACCTTCCCCTCGGGCACCCCGTCAACGTCGCGTATGAGGCGGCGACGGCGGACCTTAAGGACGTCAATAAGGTGGACAACTTCCACCTCGAAGCATACGGCAAGATGGCGGTCAACTACAACCGCGACATCGAGGTGTTCCCCGTTGTCAGGAGCATCCTCACCAAGATCTCGGACACCGAGCTCGTCTATCGCTCGCCCACGGATATGGGCGTCAATATGGCGGGATACTGCATCACCGACGACGAGGCGTGCAGGGAGGCGAGCAAGCAGGAGGTCATCCGCAGATATTTCAAGGCGCTCGTCGATTTCAAGAACGGCGTCGCCAAGCCCTCCACCGTGCACAGGCTGGAGTTTCTGATGTCCGGTCTCGGCATCTCGCCCGCGGACAGAAAGGTGGCTGCGGCGGCGAGGGAGAAGAGCGCGGCGAACGGCGACTGCGGCGCGGTGGCGATCGAGCTTCCCTGCGGCACGACGGTGACGGGCAAGAACACCGAGATGATGTCCGCATCCGCCGCGTGCGTGTTCAATGCGGTCAAGGTGCTTGCGGGCATAGACGACTCCGTCAAGCTCATCTCGCCCTACGTCATCGGGCCCATCCTCGACCTCAAGACCAAGATACTCAACGAGAGGGAAAACCCGCTCACTCTCGAGGAAGCCCTGCTCGCCCTCTCCATCTGCGCCGCCACCGACCCCAACGCGGCAAGGGCGACGGAGCAGCTGGTCAAGCTCAAAGATACGGAGGCGCACTCCACTCATATGCTCATCAAAGCGGATGAGAACCCCTTCCGCAAACTGGGGGTAAATCTCACTTGCGACCCCGAGTTTCTGGACAACCATCTTTACAGCAACTGACGTTCATCTGACAAGATCGGAGGATAAAATGCCGTTTCGGGCAAAAACGGAAAACAAAGCGGCTCTCGCGGCGAATGACGCCTCGGACGCCGCGAAGGAGAGAAAGACCAAGATCGCAGTCGCTTCGTCGGCGAGCGCGGTCAATCTCGTGCTGGGCATCGTAAAGGTGCTGGCGGGCATCTACACCAACAGTCTCGCCATAGTCACGGACGGGGTGAACAACTTCGGCGACGTCGTCTCCAACGCGGGCGCGGCGATAGGTTTCGGGGTGGAGAACAAGCCCCCGACGCGCCGTTTCCCGGGAGGGTTCGGCAGGGTGGAGTATGTCGTCACCTTCCTTATGGCGATCATCATCGTCGCGGTGGGCGGAGGCTTCGCTTATTCGGCGATGGACAGGATATTCTATCATCCCGTCGTCACCTTTGCGTGGACGCAGTTCGGCATCATCGCCGCCACCATCGCGGTCAAGGTAGGGCTTGCCGTCATGTTCCGCATCGCGGGGAAGAAGTTCCCGTCCGGCGTGCTCTCGGCGCAGACCACCGACAGCGTGCTGGACGCGTGCATAACCACGTTCGCGCTGCTCGGGCTCTTCCTTTCGCGGTATATACAGTTCCCCGTGGACGCCGTCATCGGGCTGGTCATCAGCGCCGTGATGATAGTTTCGGGCATGAAACTCGCAGCGGAAGAGTTCATGCGTCTGGCGGGCGGGGCGGACCCGAAGAGAGAAAACGGGCTTAAAAACCTCGCACTTTCGTTCAAAGGCGTGACGGACGCGCGCGTGAGAGTGTATGATTTCGGCACAAAGCATGCGGAAGCGACGGTGGAGCTCATTTGGGAAGACGGTCCGACGCAGGAGGAAAGGGCTTCTGCGGAGGACAGGATCGCGGCATCGGCACGAAGACACGGCATCTTGGTGACCTTTGTGCGGTCCGGTGAAACAGGAACAACGATCGCCGCCGTTGACACGGCGGATAAGGAGGGACAATGAGACCGGAAGACGAAAAGAACAACCTTACCGGGCAGGAGGGGGTCACCCCCGAAAGCGAAGAGACCACGGCAGCGCAGGAACAGGCCGCGGACGACAAGGCGTTTGAGGAAGGTGCGGCTGCAGCCGACCAAACGACATCCCCCGACGCCGACGAGAACGAGGAGGAATATTTCTCCGAAAAGAAGCCTTCGAAGCGCAAAAAGAGAGTGCGTCTGAAGGACATGACCCCGGAGCAGAGGCGCCGCTACAACATCCGCGCGCTCATCATCACGGGCACCGTCTGCGGGTTGGTGCTGGTGTTCTTCGCGATATGCGCACTGTGCAGCTGGGTGGGTTACACCGGCAACTCCGACTACATAGCCGGCATCGAGGCGGTGGACTACGACAGCCCCTTCACCCTAATCGAGCCCGAGGACAGCGAGACGGACTACTACGAGTTCGTCGCGGACAGCGCGGAGGACTCCTTCCGCGTGCTGCATCTCACGGACATCCACATCGGCGCGGGCGCATTCTCCGCGTCCAAGGACAGGTGGGCGATCGAGGCGGTGGTCGAGACCGTCAACCGTGTCCAGCCCGACCTTGTCATCGTCACGGGCGACATGGCTTATCCCGTGCCCTTCCAGGCAGGCACTTTCAACAACAAGCGCGAGGCGGAGATGTTCGCGAGCATGATGGAGAGGCTCGGGGTCTATTGGACAATCACCTTCGGCAACCACGACACGGAGATATACAGCCTCTACGACCGCGACGAGATCGCGGCGCAGGTGTATATGGACAAGGAGAGCTATCCGCATTGCCTCTTCCGTGAGGGTCCGACGGACATCGCGGGCAAGGGCAACGACGTCATCGTCGTGAGACATCCCACCGCGGACGGCGTGGAGATCGTGGATGCGGCGAGCTACGCAGCCAACGTCGGTTCCACCAAGATCAGCCAGGCTCTGGTCACCATCGACTCCCACTCCTACACGGACGGCGACTACTTCGGCATCGCGTGGAAGTACGACAACATTCATCAGGATCAGATCAACTGGTATGCGCGCGAGATGGACAGACTCACGGAAATGAACGGCGGCGAGCAGGTCAAGAACCTCGTCTTCTTCCACATCCCGCTCACCGAGTACGGTGTCTATTGGAACGAGTATAAGGACAACGAACATAACGATACCGCCAACGTCCACAAAGTCCACGGGCAGGCGGGCGAGAGCGGCGAAAAATCCTTCCCCGGCGTCACTGACTGCCTCACCTTCGAGACCATGCTCACGCACGGCGGGCAGGGCACCTTCTGCGGACACGACCACTACAACACCTTCGCCATCGACGTCAAGGCGACGACGAAGGACGCGGACGGCAACGACGTCACGGGCGTCATCAGGCTGAGCTACGGCATGAGCATAGACTATCTCGCCTACGTCGGCATCGCGAGCGACATCGAGCAGCGCGGCGGGCAGGAGATAAGGATAGACGCGGACGGCGGCTTCGCCACCCGTCATTGGGCCTACCAGGGCGATGACGCGGGCGTTGCGCTCGTTTGGCAGGAGTTCGAAGGGCTCGAGACAAAGTTCGCATGAGCAAAGCCGAACGGACTGAAAAGCATCTCCGCATGCGTGCGGAGATGCTTTGAATTTTGCGGAGCGTCTTAAAAAGGGCGCGCGCAGGGCATAATCACGATGCGTTGCGTCGTGCTCATGCTGCGGAGGCGCGGCGCCGTCTCACGACGTGCAACCGCATTATACAGATAGTCGGCGGGTGCCGGCAGGAGAGCAGGTATGAAACTCAAAGACAGAAAGAACATCCCGCAGGAGTACAAGTGGAGGCTTGAAGACATCTTCCCCGACAACGAGGCGTGGGAGGAGTGCTTCTTCGCGCTCTCGGAGCGCATGGGGAAGATCGCGTCCTACAAGGGCAGGCTCGCGGACGAGGATGCGCTCTTCGAGTGTCTCACTCTCTCCACATCCCTCTCGCACGACCTTTCCAAACTTTATCAGTACGCGCGCATGCGCCGCGACGAGGACTCCCGCGCCTCCCTTTATCAGGGCATGACGGACAGGGCGGATTCGCTTGCGGTCAAGCTCTCGTCGCTGTCGTCGTTCATCATGCCGGAGCTTGCCGCCATCGACACGGAAAGGCTCAAAGAGCTCTCCGCGAAGAAGAGATTTTCCGACTACTCGGTCACCCTCGGCGAGATAATCCGCAACAAGGAGATAATACTCTCCGAAAAGGAGGAAAGACTGCTGCGCGAGGCGGGCATCTTTGCCGACAACGCGGAGGAAGTTTTCTCTATGTTCGACAACGCGGACGTCAGGTTCGCACCCGTAAAAGACGACAAGGGCAGGGAAGTGGAGATGAGCCACGGCAACTACGCCCTGCTGCTGCAAAACCCCTCGCAGGAGGTGAGGAAAGCGGCGTTCGAGAGCATGTTCGAGGCATACCGCGACCACATCAACACCCTCGCCGCCAACTATGCGGGCAACGTGAAGAAGGATTGGTTCTTTGCCAAGATCCGCGGGTTCAACACCTCGGTGGAGCGCAGCATGTTTGCCGAAAACGTGCCGCCCACCTGCTACGCGAAGCTTCTCGAAGCGGTGGGGAAGGGCACGAAAGCCATGCACCGCTACATCGCTCTGCGCCGCCGTATGCTGGGGGTGAAAGAGCTGAATATGTACGACCTGCACGTCCCTCTCGTGGACGAGGCAAAACTCGCAATGCCGTACGAAAAGGCGGTTGAAACTGTCAAATCGGCACTTAAAGTTATGGGTAAGGAATATTCCGACATCCTCGCCTCCGCGTTCACGGACGGGTGGATCGACGTGTTCGAGAGCCGCGGCAAGCGCTCCGGAGCATACAGCTGGGGGTGCTACGGAGTGCACCCCTTCGTCCTGCTCAACTACACGGGCACATCCCACGACGTCTTCACCATAGCGCACGAGCTGGGGCACGCCATGCATTCCTACTACTCCAACAAGAGCCAGCCCGAAGAGAAGGCGGGATATGAGATATTCGTCGCCGAGATCGCGTCCACCGTCAACGAGGTGCTCCTGCTCAAACATCTTCTGAAGAGCGCCACGGGCAAGACGCGCACCTATCTTTTGAGCTATTATCTGGATATGTTCCGCACCACGCTCTTCCGTCAGACCATGTTCGCGGAGTTCGAGGCGGAGGCGCACTCCCTCGCCGAAAAGGGAGAGCCCGTCACCGCCGAAGCGCTCTCGGATGCCTACTACGCCCTCAACAAGAAGTACTACGGCAGAGCGGTGAAGCACAACGAGCTCATCCGCTACGAGTGGGCGCGCATCCCGCATTTCTACACCTCGTTCTATGTCTACAAATACGCGACGGGGCTCACCGCCGCGGTGACCATCGCGGACAACATATTAAAACGCGGCGGGGAATATTTCGAGAAGTACCGCAGGTTCCTCTCTGCGGGCGGCAGCCTGCCTCCGCTCGACATCCTGCGTCTTGCGGAGGTCGACCTCGAGACGGACGCGCCCTATCTTCGCGCGATGAAGGAGTTTTCCGACACGCTCGACGCGCTCTCGGACGCCGCGGGCGTGAAGTGAGTCTGCGATGCGGAGAGAAGTGAGAGCGGATATGGCTGTGTGCCGCGCGGTTTGCGCGGCGCTCGTGCTGCTCTTGCTCGTTCTTTTCTTTTTGCCGTCGGGCGCGGAAGGCGTCGCCTCCGCCGAGGCGGGCACCCTCTATCTCTACGGCTGGACGGTGGATGAGGACGGCGTCGCAAGGGCGTTTTTCACGCCTGCGGAGCCCGCCGAGTATTACGCCGCGATCCCCGCGGACATTTCGAGTTACGTTTCCGCAGACGGCGAATTTTTCAGCGTATCGCACTACGACGTCGGATTTTCCGCCCGTGAGGCGGCGGACGCGGCGCTCGCCAATGCGCCCGAAGACGTTGAGGTGACGGAAGATAACTTGAAAATCGTTTTCGTCTATGCTACAATGAACGAAAGTATAAAATCCAACGGCGAGAGGACGGAGGAAAACGGGGTGTATGTGCACCTCGTCACCGCTTCTCCCGACGACGGAACGGTCGGCTTCGCGGCATCGCTGAAAGACGCGGAGTACGGCAAATGGTATGCGATGCTGTTCGGCATCACTGCCGCGGCGCTCGCGGCGGGTGCCGTAGGATATGCCGTCGCAAGGAGTCGAAAATGCCGGAGAAAGAAAACAGGATCTATCGAATGATGCCCCACAATGCGGAGGCGGAGTCAGCCCTGCTCGGGTCCATCCTCATCGACAACCGCACTGCGGATCAGCTCATCCCGACGCTGAAGGCGGATGACTTTTACGAGGTGGCGAACCGCATCGTCTTTTCCGCCATGCGCGCGCTCATGGACGACTCTTCCGTGGTGGACACCGTGTCCGTCGCGGACAGGCTCATGCTGCTGGGCAAGCTGGACGAGGCGGGCGGCATAGATTATCTCACCTCCCTTGCGGAGAGCATCCCGTCCGCAGCGGGAGCGGAGCACTACGCCGACATCGTAAAGCGCGATTCTCTCATCCGCCGCGTCATTTCTGCGGGCAACAACATCGCGAAGAAAGGCTATGAGTCGGTGAGCGGCACCGACGCGCTGCTGAACGCCGAAAAGGAGATATATTCCATCTCGGAGGATCTCACCGAAAAGGATCTCATGCACGCGAGCACCGCGCTCGGCGCGGCGATGAAGGAGATACAGGAAGTGCAGGCGGGCATCGTCAACAACGACGCGGTCTACACCGATTTCCCCTCCCTCGACAGGATGACGCACGGTCTGAAACCCGGCGAGCTCATCCTCGTCGCGGCAAGACCGTCGGTTGGCAAGACGGCGTTCGCGCTCAACATAGCGGCGAACGCGTGCCTGAAACACAACAAGACGGTGGCGATATTCTCCCTCGAGATGCCCGCGCAGCTTCTGGTCAAACGTATGTTGGCGCACGTCTCGGAGTGTTCGCTGTCCGCGATGGATTCCGTGGGCGGGCTCTCGGGACCCGGCACGGGCAAGCTGTACGAAGCCTATCGCAGGCTGATGAGCGCCAATCTTTACATCGACGACTATTCCATGAACACCCCCGTGGACGTGCTCTCCAAGTGCCGCAGACTGAAGCGCGATCAGGGGCTCGACCTCATCATCATCGACTATCTCCAGCTCATGACCGCGGGCGGCACGGGCAGGTCGAGCGAGAGCAGACAGGTGGAAGTCAGCGAAATGTCCAGAAGCATGAAGGTGTATGCCAAGGAACTCGGTGTGCCCGTCCTGCTCCTTTCGCAGATGTCGCGCGGAGTGGATCAGCGCACCGACCACGTCCCCAAGCTCAGCGACCTTCGCGAGTCGGGCGCGATAGAGCAGGATGCGGACGTCGTCATGTTCCTGCACAAGGAGAGCCAATACAATCCCGCCATCCCCGAGGATCTGGTCAAACTCATCATCAGGAAGAACAGGAACGGCCCCGTGGGCGACGTCGATCTGCAATGGAACGGCGAGACCACCACTTTCCGCGAGTGCGTGGGCAGCGACTACCGCGCAGAGCACAAGGAAGCTCCGCGTCCCGAATATCACACCGCCGAGAACAAGGCGGAGGAAGGTGAGGACGAGGACTTCGCGGAAGACGTCACCGAGACGGACAACGGGCTCATGCCCTTCGGACAGGCGGCGGGAGCGGACGATGTGCCCTTCGACCTCGCGCCTTCCGACGATGCTTTCACCGAAGAGGAAGAGAAACTCGAGGACGAGGAATATGCGGAAGAGTATTCCTCCGAGCCGGTGCCCCCTCCCGAGGATGACGACGACGAGGAATACATCGACGACCTCGACGATGTGGAAGAGGAAGGAGACCTGCCGTTCTGACAGGAGCCTTATGACAAATGCAGCATACGACACGGCGCATCCGCGCCGTGTTTTTCTTTGTCACGCGCGGCGGAAAGAGCGGCTGCCGTCAGAGAAATATCCGCGCAACAAGCATTTTACGCACATATTTTTGTTTGTTAAACCGTTGTTTTTGCGCTTTGTATAATCGTCCGCGCGGACGCATATCATGAGGTATGTTCCTTGACGATGTCATATCAAAACTGGGTGCGGACGCTGCCGCCGCCGCTTTTTCCGTGACGGTGCTGGGCAGATGCGGAGTCGCCGTCTCGGGGACGAAAGGGGTGGTGTTCTGTTCCGACGAAGAGGTGCGGCTGCGGTTGAGGTCGGGCGCCGTGTCGGTGCGCGGCGAGGAACTCGTCATCGCCGAGATGGGCGGGGGAGACGTGCTAATAAGAGGCAGGGTGAAAGAGGTGGAACTTGGTTGAGGTGAGGGACGAGAGAGGACGCGCCCGCGATGGCAGGGGGAAGGGCGGACGGCGCAAATTTCCCGATGCCTCCCGCGTGCCTTTTTCCCGTACGGTGTTCGAGGTGGAGAGGCGGGGAGTCTCGCGGGTGCTTACGGAGTGCGCGCGCGTCACGAGAGTGAAGTGGGAGAAGGGCGGGGACGGTGAGCGGTTCTCCGTCCCTTCCCGCGACGCGGCAAAGGTTGTTGCAATCTGCGCATCCTTATGCTACAATTATAAAATAATAAAAGAAAAGGGTGTCGTGCTCGCGTTTCTGCGCGCGTCCGTGCGTGCAGGTGTCGTGCTGGGGCTCGCGGCGGTCGTCGCGGCGTTCGCCCTCCGTCCCATGCTGGTGACGGGGGTGGAGTTTTCCGGTGACGATCTGCCCGCCGTCCGCGAGGCGGTTTCGGAAAGCGGCGTTAAGACATGGGCGTTCCTTCCCGCGTTCGACGCCGATGAGCTGGAGCGCACGCTGCTTTCCCTAGACGGAGTGGCATTTGCGAGCGTCACCAAGCGCGGCACGCGCGTGTACGTCGATGTGCGCGCGGAGAGGGACGGGGAACACTTCGTCGATGTGCCCACAGGCGAGGTCAAGGCGGCAAAAACGGCGAGCGTCACCCGCGTGGTGCTGCGTTCGGGCACTGCCGAGGTGAGTTGCGGCGACGTCGTACGCCCGGGAGACGTGCTCATCGGAGCGTATGTGCTCTCGGGAGAGGAAAGGGTGCCGTGTCCCGCCGACGGCGAAGTCTTCGGGCTGGTGGACAGGACTTTCACGAGGTTTTTCCCGGACACCGAGCTCGTGCGCGAAGAGGGCAGAGTGCACCGCGAGACAAGGCTCTCATTCGGAGGGGATATGCCCGCCGTGCCCGAGAGCCCGTTTGCGGAATACACCCTCGAGGTGGAAAGGAGCCGCAACACCTTCCTCATCGGCTATGACCTTTACACTTTCACCTTCAGGGAAGTGCGGGTGAGCGAGAGGGAGAACACGCTGTCCGAGGACGAGATGGAACGCATCGCGGCGTCTTCGGCGCTCGAGAGCGTGGGAGCCTTGAGCGTGGTGCGGATGGACGTCGTCTCCGAAAGGACGGAGGGCGGCACTATGGTGCGGGTGAGCGTGCAGACGGAAGAAAGGATCGACAATGAAAATATCCAAGGATAAAAAAGTGGAAGACTACGCGGCGTTCCAGCAGCTCTTCGGAGGGTTGGACACCAATGTCAGACTGCTGGAAGACGAGTTCGGAGTGACCGTGTTCACGGGGGCGGAATCCCTGCGCATCACGGGCGAGAAAGGGGATGTGGAAAGCGCGGCGGATGCCATCGATGCGCTCATCGCCCTCTCCCGCAAGGAGCCTCTCGGTCCCCAGCAGATCGCGGCGGTGGTGGATATGGTGCGCAAGGGCAAGGCGCACGGCGTCAAGGACTTGATGTCCTCGGTGACGGTGGGCAGAGGCAAGACAGTCTATCCCAAGAGCATAGGGCAGAAGCTCTACTGCGACGCCATACGCGAAAATTCCGTGACGTTCGGCATCGGACCCGCGGGCACGGGCAAGACATATCTTGCCGTCGCGCTTGCAGTAGACGCGCTGAAAAACCGCGAAGTGGACAAGATCATCCTCACCCGTCCCGCAGTGGAAGCGGGGGAGAAACTGGGCTTTCTGCCCGGCGATCTTGCCGACAAAGTGGACCCTTACCTTCGTCCGCTCTACGACGCCCTCGAGGAACTGATGGGCGGCAGCGAGAGCTATCTCAAGAACATCGAACGCGGGCTGGTGGAGATAGCGCCGCTCGCGTATATGAGAGGCAGGACTCTCAACCGCAGCTTCATCATCCTCGATGAGGCGCAGAATACGACCAAGGAGCAAATGAAGATGTTCCTCACCCGCCTAGGGGAGGGGAGCAAGATGGTGGTGACGGGCGACGTCACGCAGATAGACCTGCCGCACAGCGTGACCAGCGGGCTCGTCCACGCCGAGAGGGTGCTGGAAGGAGTGAAAGGCATCGCGGTCGTGAGGCTGGAGTACTGCGACGTGGTGCGTCACGAGCTGGTCAGCCGCATCATCCGCGCTTACGACAAGTTCGAGAAGGCGGAGGCGGCGAGGAAGGAAGCCGCGGGCGGACGTTCGGACGCGCCTGCGGACAAACTTACGTCCGAAAAGGAATGATATGAAAAAAAAGACGGATTATCTGACCACGGCGGAAAAGACGAAAATCGCAAAACGCCGCAAGTTTGCGGTGGATTTTGCCAAGGTCTATCCCGGCTGCTTCATCGCGACGGGACTGCTCACGGTCTTTGCCATCTTCATGACGGGCGACTTCACGGCGGCGTTCACGTCGGAGCGCGCGGCGGCTACCGCAGGCGTCTTCGTGCTCAACGAAGTGCTGGTGGGCTTTATGATCGCATCCACGCACGCGGCGGCGGAAGACAGGCGCTTCCCCGTGCGCAACATGCTGCTGTCCTTCGTCATGCTGGCGGTGGCGTATATGGCGTGTCTTACGACCAGCCGTTTCCTCAACATATTCGCGCTGCCGATGTGTCTTGTCGCCCTCGTGCTCACCGAGCTTTCGGGACGCAGGACTTCGTCTGTCACGTCGCTGGTGCTCGCCGCCATGCTGTGCGTGGTGTTCATACACGGCGAGCGCTATCCCGACACCATGCTGCCAGAGGTCATCCTCTCGGTGGTGGGCAACTTCACCGCGGCGCTTGCGGCGACGATGCTGGTGGACAAGCACCTCGCGCGTCTTCCCTTCGTGCTGGCGGCTCTCGGAGCCACCGCCCTCGGCATAGTCCCCGTGTTTGCGGGCACGCTGGTGATGGGGGACATCAGCCTCGCTCTGCTGTTCAACGTGCTGTGGTCCTACGGCGCGTCGGTGGGCGCGGTGTTGGTGTTCATGCCCATAGTCGCGGTGCTGGAAGGAGTGTTCAACATCGCGGACGATTTCAGGCTCAACGAGCTCACCAACCTCAACCAACCGCTGCTCAAACGCCTCGCGAGCGAGGCTCCCGGCACGTTCAACCACTCCCTAGTGGTGGGCAACCTCTCCGAGGCGTGCGCGGGCGCGATAGGCGAAAACCCGCATATGGCGAGAGCGGCGGCGTATTATCACGACATCGGCAAACTGAAAGCCCCCATATATTTTTCGGAGAACCAGTCGGGCTATAACCCGCACGACGAGCTCATCCCCGAGGTCAGCGTGAGCATGATCACCTCGCATACGGTGTTCGGCGAGATCCTCGCCAAGCAATACCGTCTGCCTCCCGAGATCGTTGCCGTATGCAAGGAGCACCACGGCACCTCGCCCGTCGGCTACTTCTACCGCAAGGCGCTCAACCTCAAGGAGGAGGGGGATCTTTCGGTGAGCAACTACACTTATCCCGGTCCCAAGCCGCAGACGAAGATCGCCGCCATCGTCATGATCGCGGACACCGTGGAGGCGGCGTGCAGGGCGTATATGCCCGATTCGCAGGAAGGCTTCGAGGAGAGGGTGAACAAGCTGGTGGACGAGAAACTTCAGCTGGGTCAGTTCGACGAGTGTCCCATCACCATGCACGACCTCAACGTCATCAAGACCACCATCATCGAGACCCTGCCGCAGGTGCAGCACGGCAGAGTTTCCTACGAGAAGAAGAAGGCATGATCGAATTCACAGGTGCAAAATTCGCAGAAAGACGCCTGATCCGCCGCGTGGAAAAGGCGGTGTACGCAGTCCTCATGCAGCAGGACATCTTCAGCGTGGACCTCGCTGTCACCGACGGCGAGACGGTGAGGCAGTTCAACCGCGAGACGAGGGGAGTGGACTCCGAGACGGACGTCCTCTCCTTCCCCTATTTCGAAGGGCTGAAACTCCCCGTCACCACGGCGGACTTCTCCGACGAGGCGTTCGACGGCAGACGGGTGGCGCTGGGCAGCATAATGATATCCTCTCCGCGCGCGCACTTGCAGGCGGAAGAGTACGGTCATTCCTACGAGAGAGAACTGGGCTTCCTCGCCTGTCACGGGCTGCTGCATCTGCTCGGCTTCGACCACATAAAAGAAGAGGACGAGCGGGTCATGCGCGCCGTCACGGACAAGGTCATGGAAAGGGTGGAGCTCACCAGATAAACGCACGGGAGAAATTTTTCGGATATGAGATCGGGTTTTATATGCATAGCCGGCATGCCCAACGCGGGCAAGTCCACGCTCATCAACGCACTGGTGGGCGAGAAGGTCGCCATCGTTTCGTGGCGCCCGCAGACCACGCGCAATAAGATACTCGGCGTCGTCAACACCGACGGCGCGCAGGTGGTGCTCATCGACACCCCCGGCATACATCAGGCGAAAAACAAGCTGGGCAAATATATGATGCAGTCGGTGGCGAGCGGGCTCAAAGACGTGGACGGCGTGATATACGTGCTGGACGCGGCGAAGGGCGTGCGGGAGGAAGACGACGCTTTTCTTTCCGAGAGGGCGGAGAGTTTCCCCGTCATCGTGGCGCTCAACAAACAGGACGCCGTGACGCAGGAGACCCTCTTCAAGGCGCTGGACAAATTGAACGGATATAAGGCGGTGCGTGCGATCGTGCCCGTTTCGGCGAAGAAAGGGGAGAACCTCGACGTCCTGCTTTCGGAGGCGGAAAAGCTCCTTCCCGAAGGGGAGAAGATGTATCCCGACGACATGTACACCGACAGGACCATGCGATTCATGGCGGCGGAGATCATCCGCGAGAAAGCGCTGTATCTGCTTGACAAGGAAGTGCCCTACGGCATCGGTGTGAACATAAACAAGTTCGAGCTGCGCGAGGATAAGCCCATCTACGACATCGACGCCGACGTGGTGTGCGAGAAGCAGTCGCACAAAGCCATCGTCATCGGAAAGGGCGGGGAGATGCTGAAGAAGATATCCACCGCGGCAAGGCAGGATCTTGAGGAGCTCACTGGGTGCAAAGTCTTCCTCACCCTCTACGTCCGCGTCAAGGCGGAGTGGCGGGACAGCGACTATCTCATGCGTGAGCTGGGATATGACGTGAAGGATCTTAAAGACTGAAACGCGGGTTTTTGCCGCAAAAACGCGGCAATTAACGTCGTTTTCGGTCGGATGCGTTCAATATGCGCGGATGCGCGGGCGGGTATGAAAACGCGTTCCGTGCACAAACTGTCGCCATGATCACGAAAAGAGAATGGTGGCAAATGTTCGCGAAAAGCGGACGGATAGAATTCTACAACGCCTATAAGGCGCTGGGAGAAGGCAAGGATGGACAAGAAGGTCAAGGCGATCGTGACGAGGGCGGTGCCGTATAGGGACGCCGACATGGTGCTCACCCTCGTTTCCCTCGAAGAGGGCAGGCTCACCGCGTCGGCGAGAGGGTGTCTCAAACCGCGCGCGAAGCTGCGTTACGCCGCCGAACCCATGAACTTCGGGGAGTATATGCTTTCGGGCAAGGGGGACAGATACATAGTGACGGACTGCGTGCAGTACGATTCTTTCTCTCCCGTGACCGCGGACATCGACAGCTACTATGCCGCGTGCATGATCTTGGAGCTTCTCTCTCGTCTTTCTCCCGAGCCTCAACCCCGCCTCTTCCTTGCGGCGGTGAACGAGCTGAAAGCGCTTGCCTACGAGGACAAGGACTCCCGCGATGCCGCGCGGGATTTTCTGCTTGCGGCGCTGGCGGAGGGCGGCAACGGACTGAATTTTTCGGTGTGTTCCGACTGCGGCTGTATGCTGGACGGGGAGGCTGCTTTCTCGGAGGCGGGAGGCATAACTTGCGTGCACTGCGCGCCGTATGACGCCATCAGGGTGGATGCGGCGTCGCGCGCATATATAGCGGGGGAGTACAACGACGCCCCCGAAGCGATCAAAATAAGGGCAGGCAGGCTGCTGGCGGATTTCCTTTACCGCACCCAAGGAGTGCGTCCCGACGGCAGCTATTTCAAGGAGAAGGAATGAGAAAGAAAGTTTGGTTCACTCTCGTCGTCGCGGCGGTCGCCGCAGTCACGGCTTTCACGGCGTTCGGCTGCAACAAGTTCACCGACAACGCCCCCGCGCTCTCGGACATCTATCGCAACTACGATGCGACGCAGGGCGAGATCGACACGGCAGAGCTCGGGCTGGTGCTCCCCGAAGGGTGGCAGGTGTTGTCCTCCGCCTCGGGCGCCAACGCGGACTCCGACATCGGCTATATCGCGAGCATGAACGCCTTCATCGTCGTCAACGGCTACGGCGACCTTTCCGTCGTCAAAGTGCCGGAAGGCGAGGACAAGACCGTGACGGAGGAGGATCTCATCATCCCGCCGTCCGTGGGCGTCAGAGCCATAAAAGCAGCGGGCAATTTCTTTGCCGTGCGCGTGGCGAGCAGCTCCGGTTTCGTCGGCGTGATGGACGCCGAGGGCAAGTGGAGGGTCAACGCCGACAAGACGAGATCGACGGGTGAGGAAATAAGCAAGGATACTCTCTCATCCGCAATACGCGTGCTCGACGACGAGCTGGTGGCGATAAGCCCCGACGTCGCAGCCGACCCCGAGCTTGCGGGCAGTCGCGGCTACACTCCGATATACCGCATCTCCACGGGAAAGGCGGTGTGCCGCATAAACACGGGCGGCTCGCTCGACAACATCCTCGCATTTGACGGCAAGTACATCTCGGTGGAAACGTCCTCGACGTCCGCGGGCAGAGAGACGCGCATCTACACTGTGCCGGAGACGCTGTCCGACACGGCGGATCTTGCCTATCCCCGCTACGGCAGCTTCGTCAACGACGCCGACTACGACGACTTCTACACCGAGTCGTTGTATCTAGGTGACGGCGAGTTCTACGTCCACACCGAGTGGACGGTGGACGCCGACGACACCTACACCTATTCCTACGACGGCGAATATTACCGCGCGTTGAGATACATCTACGATCCCGATGCGGACGACAGGGAGCAGTACACCTCTTCCTACATCTTCCTCAACGCCGTCAATTCCTACTACGACAATGCGTCGAGAAGCGTGGACGGCTCCGTCTCCGCCGTGGCGTCATCATTCCTCAAAGACGGCTACACCTACGCGTCCTTCGGGCTGCTCATCGGCTCGGACAAGGAGGCGCTGTACGACCAGTTCATTCTGGACGGCGACCTCAACATCGTCTATTCTCTCACCACCAATTTCGGCATCCGTCCCGAGGGCTCCCTCGACCGCGAGGAAGTGGGCATCTACGACCTCATGATGCAGGGCTCCGACGGCTACTACTACTCCCGTGTCATGCCAAGCGCCATCAGGCTCTACACCGCGGAGGGTAAGCTGGTGTTCGAGAACGACGACTACACCTTCGTCAGTGCGGGATTGCAGAACGGCATCCTCATCGCGGGCATCGAAGACGAGGACGGCGACACAGTCTACGGCGCATTCGATCTTGCGGGCAACGAGGTCATCCCATTCGAGTACAGCTATATCGAGCCGTTCAGGAGCTACTACACCTACGCCGTCACCGCGGAGGGCAACACCCGAGTGCTGCTCGGACGCGACGGACAGCCTGCGGCGCTCGAAGAGGGTGCGACAACGCATTTTTCGGACATCGCGACCAGCAGCAACAAAACGGCGCTGGAAAAGAGGGGATGCTACGTCTTCCGCAAAGAGACGGAGGACGGCGTGCGCTACGGCGTCAAGAACATGAGCGGCAACTTCGACGGCAACGTCGTGCTGGCGGCGGAACTCACCACCTGCACGCTCTATTCGCCCAACAGCGACAACAGCCTCGTCTTCGCGTGGGGCAACCGCGAAAGCGACGGCGCATATTGCGTCTACATGCTCCGTTCTTCTGTGTCGGCGGCGGCGCCAGCCCCGCCCTCCGACGGGCTGCCAGATTGGGCGATCGGACTCATCGCCGCAGGCTGCACTCTTGCCGTCGCGGGCATCGCGTTCGGCGTGGTGATGTGGGTGCGCCGCCGTCGTAAAACGGGCGGTGAAAGCAAATGATCACGCGCATCGTAAATGCAGAAGAAGGGCTTGATGAAGCCGTTTCGCTGATAAAAAGCGGCGAATTGGTCGTTTTCCCCACCGAGACCGTTTACGGGCTCGGGGCAAACGCATACGACGCCGCGGCGGTGAAAAAGATCTTCGAGGCGAAGGGCAGACCGCAGGATAATCCCCTCATCGTACACATCTCACGAGTGGAGGAAGTGAGGGACATCGCACGCGACATCCCCGACGTCTTCTTCACCCTCGCAGCGCATTTCATGCCGGGTGCGCTCACCGTGGTGCTGCCGCGCTCGGAGCGCATCCCCGACATCGTGACTGCGGGCGGCGACACCGTCGCGGTGAGGATGCCGAAGAGCCCTGTCGCACGGGAGCTCATCGCCCGTTCCTTCCCCCTTGCGGCGCCCTCGGCGAACCGCAGCAAACACGTTTCTCCCACGTCAGCACGCCACGTCTTCGACGATCTTGACGGCAGAGTGCCGCTCATCCTTGACGGCGGCGAGTGCGAGGTGGGCATAGAGTCCACCGTGCTCGATCTCACGTCCGGGGAGCCCGTAATACTTCGTCCCGGCGCCGTGACGGCACAGATGCTCGCGCCCTTCCTCGGCGTCGCTCCCGGCAGCGGGAAGGTGATAGGCACCGCGAAGTCGCCGGGGATGAAATATGAGCACTACGCGCCGACGGCGGACGCCTATGCGGCAAGTTCTCCCGCAGTCGCCGCACTCTTTTACGACAAGTGCGTGAAGGAAGGCAGACGTCCCGTGCTCCTGTTCGGAGAGGGGAAAGCGGCGGAGCTGGGAGACAGAGAGCGCATTTCGCTGGGGGAGAGCGTGGATGACTTCATGCATTCCGTCTACTCGGCGCTGCGCACCGCAGAGAAAGAGCACGACGTCATCATCGTCGAGATGCTGGAGGGCGAGGGCAGAGCCGCGTCCGTGATGAACAGAGTCATGAAAGCGGTGGGAGGAAAGGTGCTGTGAAGATAGTTTTCGTCTGTACGGGCAACACCTGCCGCTCCCCGATGCTTGCTGCCATGTTTTCCGACTACGCGCGTAAGGTGGGTTTCGATTGCGAGACGGCAAGCGCGGGTATGCAGGGAGGCGGCAAGAGCGTGAACCCCAAGACGGAGCATACGCTGTCGGAGCGCGGGCTTTCCGCAGAAGGGCACGTGTCCTCGGTGTTCGGCGAGAGGGAGGCGGAGGCGGACTTCGTCTTCACCATGACCGACGCCCAGCGCGACGAGCTGCGCTCGCGTTTCCCCTCTGCCACGGTGGAGAGCCTCTCCCGATTCTTCGGCGCAGACATCCCCGATCCTTACGGCGGCGGACAGGCGGACTACGACGCCGTCGCAGACATATTCGAGGGGCTCATGGGCAAGCTGCACGACTTTGTCACCGCTCCGTCCCGTCCGTGTTGAAAGGGAGCACAAAACCGAAACTGCGAAATTTATAAAACCGCAAAAGGGACGCATCCGCGTCCCTTTTGCATGAGGCAGTATGTTCCCCTCCGCCGTCAGAGCGCGGAGAGCAGTTCCTTGAATGCTTTGATGTGCAGTTCCTCGTCCAGAATGATGCGTTCGATGAGAGCCTTGACACACTCCGTCCGCAGCGCGAGCACTGTGCGCTCGTAGTTGAGGATGGCGGTCTCTTCCGCCGAAATGTTCTCGCGCAGATACTTCTTCGGGTCGAGGGTGTAGTTGACGAAGCTCCCGCTCCAATATGTCCTGCCACCCATCACGGGATAGCCGCCCAGCTTCACGATCGCCTTGCCCAGCAGCTCGTGGTGGTGCATCTCCACCCGCGCTATGGCGGCGAGGGCGTCAGAGAGCTCTCGATTGCGCGTGGTCACATAGTGCTGGAAACAGTAGGTCGCGATCGCGGTGAGCTCTCCCGCGGGCCCGCCGTAGACGGGCATGAGCAGCTTCCCGTCCGCGAGGTTTTCGGCGCATTCGATGTCGGGATAGGGCAGGTCGGAAACGATAGTGAGCTGTTGCATTGCACTCCTCCTTGCCTCAATATATGTCCGTCTCACCCCGTCTGTGAGAGGACGGAGGGACAAAATGCGCGCCCTGCGTGAAAAATGCTTCAATCCGCTTGCCAAAAGAACGGCACTGTGCTAGAATTTTCTAGCTTGTAAACGGAAATGCGCGCAGAACGCACGCAAAACCGTAACGAGAGGTCACAGGTATGAAGAAAAGAGTTCTTATGATCATCGCACTCATCGCGCTCGTCGCCGTGCTCGGCGTCGTGCTTGCGGCGTGCAACGAGTCCACCACCAACGATCCGGCGGGTTCCATCGACTATGACGTCAGGCAGAACGTCACTCTTGCGTTCATGATCCTGATGCTCATCGCAGGCATAGCATTGATCGTCGTTGTCATGATGCAGAAGGGCACCAACGACAACGTCGGAGTCATATCGGGAGCGTCCGACACCTACTACGGCAGAAACAAGGAAAAGGGCAAAGAGGGCGTGCTCAAGAAAGTCACCTTCGCACTCTTCGCATTCATCCTCGTGTGTTCCATCATCTGCTTCGTGGTCGGTACGGTCGACTGAAACAAGACGCATACAGCTGCGGCTCCCGAACGGGAGCCGTTTTTTTATGCCGGACCGAAATAATACGAACCTGCCTCAGAGCAATTCTTTTCGGCGCTTTTGCACAGCCGAAACTTGCTAATATGTATACTATTGGCTGCGTTCCGCCGGAGCAAAATCATCCGAAAATCTCTTGCTCTGAGGTGCGAGCAGTTCGGCATCGCCGAACCGGGTTCGTATTATTCCGGACCGGCATCTCCGCAGGACACGTTCTTCGAAACGCGAGCAGAGCAATTCTTCTCGGCGCGGACGGGAAACAGGGCGGAGAGAGCGCGTTCCGGGAGAGGGCGTAAAACTCTTGAAAAAAGAGAAAAAAAGATATATCATATATAGTAACGGTGTCCGCGTCGGGTGCGCGGGCGCGTGGAGAGAAATGAAGATCGTTGCCACCAACAAGAAAGCCTATCACGATTACTTCGTCGAAGAGACCTACGAGGCGGGCGTCGCGCTCGTCGGCACGGAGGTCAAGTCCGTGCGCCTCGGCAAGGTCAATCTCCGCGACAGCTACGTGACGCTGAAGAGCGGAGAGGCGCTGCTGGTGGGGGCGCATATCTCTCCTTATGAGAAGGGTAGCTATTTCAACGTCGATCCTCTGCGCACGCGCAGGCTGCTGCTGCACGGCGAAGAGATAAGGCGTTTGAAGGCGAAGACGGAGCAGAAGGGCTACACCGTCGTTCCCCTCAAGATCTACTTCAAGGACAGCCTCGTCAAACTTGAGCTGGGGTTGTGCAAGGGAAAGGATCTTTACGACAAGCGCGAGACCCTGAAACGCCGCGAAGAGGCGAGAAAGCTGGATCGCATCAAGAAGGAATTCAACACCAGATGACTGCCGCGAGGGTGACGTCCCGGCAGAAAAGGAGTTTTATATGAGCAAAATAGAGACGTTATGTGTCCAAGGCGGCTATACGCCCGGCAACGGCGAACCCAGACAGATCCCCATCGTGCAGAGCACCACGTTCCGTTACGAGACCAGTGAGGATATGGCGAAGCTGTTCGACCTCGAGGCGTCGGGCTACTTCTACACCCGCCTGCAAAACCCCACCAACGACACTGTGGCGGCAAAGATATGCGCCCTCGAAGGCGGCACCGCGGCGATGCTCACGTCCTCGGGACAGGCGGCAAACTTCTTTGCCGTGTTCAACATCGCGGGAGCGGGCGATCACGTGGTGGCAAGCTCCACCATCTACGGCGGCACATTCAATCTCTTCTCCGTCACCATGAAGCGCATGGGCATAGATTTCACCTTCGTCGCACCCGACGCGAGCGAGGATGAGCTCAACGCCGCTTTCCGTCCCGAGACCAAAGCCGTGTTCGGCGAGACCATCGCGAATCCTGCGCTCACCGTGCTCGACATCGAGAAGTTCGCGCGCGTTGCGCACGCGCATGGCGTGCCCCTCATTGTCGATAACACCTTTGCCACTCCCGTCAACTGCCGTCCCTTCGAGTGGGGCGCCGACATCGTGACGCACTCCACCACCAAGTATATGGACGGGCACGGAGCCGCAGTGGGCGGCTGCATCGTGGACAGCGGTAAGTTCGACTGGACGAAATATCCCGAGAAATTCCCGGGGCTGTGCACCCCCGACGAGAGCTATCACGGGGTGACTTACACCGAGCGTTTCGGGCTTGCGGGCGCGTTCATCACCAAGGCGACCGCGCAGCTCATGCGCGACTTCGGCGCGATCCAGTCGCCGCAGAACGCGTTCCTGCTCAATCTCGGGCTCGAGAGCCTGCACGTCAGGATGAAGAGGCATTGCGAGAACGGGTTCGCCATGGCGAAGTTCCTTGCCGCAAACGAGTATGTAAGCCACGTCACCTACTGCGACCTGCCCGGGGACAAGTTCCACGAAGTGGCGAAGAAGTATCTGCCCAACGGTTCCTGCGGGGTGGTCAGCTTCACCGTGAAAGGCGGGAGAAAGGCTGCGGAAAACTTCATGAAGCACCTGAAACTCATCGCCATCGAGACGCACGTTGCCGACGCAAGGTCGTGCTGTCTGCATCCCGCAAGCTCCACCCACCGTCAGATGACGGACGAGGAGCTCGCCGCCTGCGGAGTGTCTCCCGACCTCGTCAGGCTCTCCTGCGGCATCGAGAATGCCGACGACCTCATCGCCGACGTCAGACAGGCGCTCGAGGCTGCTCACAACAACTGATCGCCGTCCGCGAAAGGGACGGGGGAGGCAAATATGCCCATCATCATCCCGAAAGACATACCGGCGTATGCCAACCTGCGCAGCGAAAAGATCTTCGTGATGGATCCCGCGCGCGCCTGCACGCAGGACATTCGTCCGCTGGAAGTCGCCATAGTCAACCTCATGCCCACCAAAGAGGTCACCGAGACCCAGCTCATGAGGCTGCTGAGCAACACCCCTCTGCAAGTGAACATCCACCTCATCGGCACCGCGAGCTACAAGAGCACGCACGTCTCCGAGGCGCACATGCAGAAGTTTTACCATTCCATCGCGGAAGTGAAAAAGATGAAGTTCGACGGCATGATCGTGACGGGCGCGCCCGTGGAGACCATCCCCTTCGAAGAGGTCAAATATTGGAACGAGCTCGTCGAGATCATGGACTTTGCGCGCGAGAACGTCACCAGCACCATCTACATCTGCTGGGGCGCGCAGGCGGCAATGTATCACTTCTGGGGCATAGGCAAGCAGCTGCTGGACAAGAAACTGTTCGGGGTGTTCGCCACCCACGCCATGCAGGAGAACGATATGCTCCTGAAGGGCATGGACGACACCTTCTATATCCCGCACTCCCGCCACACCCGCGTGGACGAGGACGCCGTGCGCGCCTGCGCCGACATCAAGGTGCTCGCCTCTTCGCCCGAAGCCGGCATCTCCATCGCAAAGACGCACGACAACCGTATGTTCTTCTTCACGGGGCACGCCGAGTACGACCGCTTCACCTTGAAGAAGGAGTACGACCGCGACCGCGAAAAGGGGCTCGACATCGAACCTCCGAGGAACTATTTCGTCAACGAGGATCTGGGCATCGTGGATATGAAGTGGCGCTCGACGGCGAATCTTCTCTTCTACAATTGGCTCAACTACTACGTCTATCAGGTCACGCCCTATCTAATCAGCGAGGTGGGTGAGACGACCACAGCCGAGTGACACGGCGGCCGCCCGAAAGGGCGGTCGTTTTTTATGCCCTCGGACGATCGTGGCTTCCCGTCGGCTGAAAGGCGAAAGTCTTGCCCGTGCCTTTGTCCGGCTTCCCGTTCGCGGGCATTTTAATGTTTTTAATTTTCCTCTTCCGTTGAACTTGTGTAGTTTATCTGCTATATTGTATATATAACATCCTGTGAGGGAGATTATTATGCAACTGTTTCTCGATGAAGTGACGTCAAAAGAGAGAGTCCTCGAAGACATGAACAAGATGAACGCTTTCGGCGGCGGCGACCGTCTCACGGGCACGCGCGGACAGCGCGACTACTGCGCGTGGCTCAAGGACGAGATCCGCGCCATGGGCATCGACGTCGTGAGCAAGGAATATCGCTTCTACCGCTGGGAGGCGCAGGAGTGGTCGCTCACCGTGGACGGACAGCCCGTGGCGGTGTCTTCCCCCTTCCATTACAGCGGACTGACGGGGGAGGCGGGCGTGACGGCTAAACTTTGCGCCGTCTGCAACAATCCGCTCGATTTCCAGCGCGCGAGAGGGAAGATCGCGGTGTGCCACATCCGCAATCTCTCCGCCATCAGCAGCAAGGTGGCGTTCAACAAGCGCCGCTCTCTGCCCGCGGACCTCGAGGTGGAAAAGAGCTACCGCGGCCCCGTCAGCACCTCTTTCGTGAAGACGTTGCTCACGTTCTGGTCACTGCGTCTTGCGGGCGTCAAGGGGATGATCTGCGTGTGGGAGGATATGTCCGACGCCATGGTGGACGGGCAGTGCCTCAACTTCATTCTCGGTTATCTCAAAGTGCCCGTGCTGTGGGTGAACGAAACGGAGGGGAAGAAGGTCTTTGCTGCGGCAAAGGCGAAAAAGAGCGCAACGCTCCGCCTTACGGGTAGGATAGAACGCGATGCGGTGACGGAGTCCTTCCATGCCGTCATCAAGGGTACGGGCGGCACCGATGAGGCGATCATCGTCAACACCCACACCGACGGGTGCAACTTCTCCGAGGAAAACGGCGGGATAGGGATGCTGGCGATGATGCGCTGGTTCAAGGCGCACCCCGCAAAGCGCAACCTCATCTTCGCCTTCGTGACGGGTCACTTCCGTCTGCCCGTGTTCAGAGTGGGCATAATGACCTCCAATCAGGCGACGGGAAGATGGCTTAAAGACAACAAGGAGATGTGGAACGGCGGACGCTACAAAGCCGTGGCGGGCTGTTCCGTCGAGCACCTCGGGTGCACGGAGTGGAAGGACGTGAACGGCGTCTACACCCGCACGAACGACATAGACACCGAGCTCGTCTATACGGGCAACAAGCATCTCGACGACGTCTACTATAAGGCGGTGCAGGGCAGGACGCTCCTTCGCACCATGACGCTGCGCGGTCACAACACCATGCACTTCGGCGAGGGGCAGCCCCTCTCAAAAAAGCATATCCCCGAGATCGCCCTCGTCACCGCGCCCGACTATCTGTGCTCGGTGGACTACTCGGGAAAGAGCCATATGGACAAGTTCAACCTCGACCTGATGTATGAGCAGATCCACACCTTTGTCAGGTGCGTCGAGATCCTCGACGGCATGACGAAGAAGGAGATAGGAAGGTCGCAGCCCTATTCGCTGGGGCTCGGCAGACTGAAATGACCGTCCTGCGGCGATAGACCGCGGCGCGGAAACAAAAGACGTCCTCTTACGGGGACGTCTTTTTCTGTCTGCCGCACGGACGCGGGCGTTGCGCCGCGCTCATTGCTCCGCCGTATCCTCCGTTTGCTCCGGCAGGACGGCTTCTCCGTCTTCCGCCGCGGTGGTCTCCGCGTCTTTTCTGCGCATCAGTTCGGCGCGCAGCCTGTCGGAATCTTTCACCACCCAGATGAGCGGGATGGCTGCGATGGCGACCACGATGGCGGCTGCAAGGAAGAGCTCGAAGGGCGGTTTCATCTGTCCTTCGCTGTGCGCGTCGAGAGAGTTGACGCCCACCGCCTGTGCGATGCCTATGCCCAGCGCCATGGGGATGAGCACGGTGAAGCACATCCTGACGCCTTGGAATCTGCCCTCCGCGCCCTTCGGGATGTAGTCTTGGAAGGAGGCGGTGAGGGCGCCCGAGATGGAGAGGATGGCGCCGAGGAGGACGGAGCCGCCCACGATGAGGATGGGCAGATACGCCGCGCTGTCCATGAACTTCATGCAATAGACCACCACCGCGCCCACGATGAGGATGGCGAGCAGGGGGAAGTAGAAATGCTTTCTGCCGAATTTGTCGAAGAAGATGCCCAGCACCCCCGTGATGACCGCGCCCACCACGATGATGACGGCAAGGGGCAGGATATAGTTGGTGATGCCCAGCGTCTTTTCGATGAAGTTGATGAGGTAGGACATGAAGATCTGCTGCGCTATGCCGAGCAGACACACCGTGCCCAGCGTGACGTACATCATCTTGTTTTCCTTCACCACGGAGGGACGGAAACCGTAGAAGGTCTCCTTGAAGTAGTCGGGGTTGGAGTTTTTGACGATGTTCGGGGAGTCCTTCATCATGAAGGCGGAGAGCACGCCGCCCACCATCGGGAAGATGCCCATGATGATGAAGAAAAGTTTGATGAGCAGACCGTCACGGTCGGCGATGGCGACTTTGATGACCTCGCCCGCGTCGTTGGTGACCGTGGCGCCGTTGTCGTAGGTGAGCATGCCGATGCCGAACACCAGCACCGTGGCGATGACGGGCATGACGGAGAGGATGGTGTTCACTTTGCCGCGGTTGGTGACGTCGGTGACGTCCGCCACCCACGTGTTGAACGCCGCGTCGTTGGCGGTGGAACCGAAGAAGGTCATCACGCAGTCGAGGATGACCAGCGCCGCGATGATGCCCCAGTTGCTGCTGTCCGAAAAGTCGATGGGGATGGCGGCAAATAGCATGATGGTCACGCCCCAGATGAGATATCCGAAAGTGATGAAAGGCTTGCGCTTCCCCGTCTTGTCGATGAGCCCGCCCGCGAAGATGGTCGTCACGGTGGCGGTGACCGCAGAGAGGATGACCATGAGGGTGGTGACCGTAAAGTAGAGGTCACCCCTCGTGTCGAAAAGGTCCTGTCCGAACTTGGCGAAGAACATGTTCTCCACCACCCATGCGATCTGACCGATGAGACCGAACGTGATGGCGCACGCCCAGATCTTTTTGCCCAGCGGCGTGGACTTGGTGCCCGCCGCAGGTGCCGTACCGTTGCTCATAATTCACCTCGTTTCCGGCACTCTCACGCTCCGCGCCCGGGGCGCGCCGCGTTCGCCGTGCCGCTTGTTATCCGTTTGATTCCCGCGTTTATTGTGCGGAAACGTCGCTTTCAACTTCGTTTTCGTGCATTTCGTCGTCGGCGGTCTCTTCCTTTTCCGCGTCACGCTCGGCAAGCAGGCGCGCCCTCGTCTCCGCGTCCTTGCTGCGCACGATGACGGCGGGGATCAGGGCGAACACCGCCACGATCGCCGCCCCCAGGAACATCTCGTAAGGGTAGTTCAGGATGTCTTCTCCCATGGTCTCGGAGAAGGTGTACCACCCGTAACGGTCGATGATGGCGTTGCCGATGGCGGGACCTATGATCATCGGGAGCAGCACGAACAGGAACATCCTTATCCCTTGGAAGCAGCCCTCTTTCCCCTTCGGGATGTAGTCGCGGAAGGAGGAGACGAAGAGCCCGCTCACCGAAAGTTCCGCCGTCATCGTCACGATGCCCACCGGGATGAGCATCCCGAGCAGCGCCGCCGTGTCCGATGTGCCTAGGAATTTGAGAAGGTAGATGCCCAGCGTCCCTACGACTGCCGCAAGCACCAGCGGGATGAAGAAATGTTTCCTGCCGAATTTGTCCATCAAAAAGCCGAGCAATCCCGCCAGCACCGCGGAGCACACTATGATCACCGCAAGCGGCATCACATAGTCCGTCATCCCGAGGGTGCGCTCCACGAAGTTGATAAGATAGGACATATACACCTGCATGCTCGCGCCCGCGATGCCCGAGCCCGCGAGGGCGATGTAGAGCATCTTGTTCTTTTTGATGACGGAAGGACGGAAACCGTAGATGAGCTCCTTTGCGAAATTCGGGTTGGTGTTTTTGGGAAGGTCGGGCTTGTCTTTCAGGACGAAAAGCCCGAGTATGCCGCTGACTATCGGTATCGCGCCCAGGATCACGAAGAAAAGCCACCACTGTTCCGTGCCTTTCGCGGTCAGACTGTCCAGACCTATGAATACGACGACCATTGCGAACACCGGCATCATCGAGAGAACGGTGTCCGCCTTGCCTCTGTTGGTAGTGTCGGTCATGTCCGTGAGCCAGGTGTTGAACGCCGCGTCGTTTGCCGACGAGCCCACCCACGACATCACGCAGTCCATGATGACGATGCCCGCCACCAGCCCTTTGAGTTGCTCGGGGGAGTAGTCGATGGGGAAGAGAGCGAAAACCATTATGGTCAGCCCCCAAAGGATGAACCCCCACGACACGTAGACGGAGCGTTTGCCCGTTTTGTCGCATATCGCGCCCATCACCACGGTCGCCGCCGTCGCGAACACGGCGGAAAGCGCCACCATAAGTGTGGTCGCCCACGCCTCATCCACAAACTCGTCCTGCATGAACTTGGCGAAATACATGTTTTCGACGATCCAGGCGATCTGTCCGATGAGCCCGAAAAAGAGAAGGCAGAACCAGACTTTGCCGCCGAGAGGCGTCGTTTTGGTCGCCGTGGAAGAAACGGAATGTTCGCGTGTCATTTTCCCTCGCTTATCAGATGTCGGAACGAGCGATGCCGACCGACCTCGAGTAATATTTTCCGGCGCTTTTTGCGCCCGGAATTTGCCGATGGCATAGGGGAGTGCACGGAAAACCGAAAAACATAAGAGCGGCATTCAGCCGCCCCTTCCCCCCTTACACACCCATTTTACCCTCGCGCACGCGCATTGTCAATACCGAATGCGCGCGCGAGATTGAACAATCCCGCCCGAATGCCGTTTTTCTCCCCGCCCGTTCAAGTCCCTTCCCTTGACAGATCAAACGCTCCGCTATGACATTATCGTTATCGCGGAAAGCCCCGCGGAGGGAAAATGAGTGAAAGAGCGATAGTTTCGGAGTGGAGCGGAGAAACGAGGAGCGAATGAACGGCTTGCATTTTCGCGACGCGAAGAGGAGCCGCAGGCTCATACGCAAACACCCGCAATTTTGCGGGGTGTTGCTAATGGTGCCTTGCGGCGACGATGGTGCAGTCGAAGGGACTCGTAAGGAGCGGAGCGACGGAATAGCGATCGCTGCACATAGTGCCGATCGCGTCAGCCACAGGGAGAGAGTCACGTCTGCGAAAAAGAAAGTCCCGTGACACTTCACGGGAATTTGGTGCGGAGCGCCGGAATTTGTACGAACACAGAGGGAAAGAAGAAGCAGATCGGGAAGCCTCCCCGACCTGCTTTTCTAATTGCTCGACATAGGATTTGCAGAACCTGTCCGTTGCCGCGTACTCTTGTATATAAGCCAAGCGCACGCCTAACTGCCATTTGAGAAAAATAATCTGTTTTGGAGGGAACATGAAATACATAGACTGGCTTATTCAATGGCTGGAAAACTATATCCGCCCGTCCGTCAAAGTGCGGACTTACGAGCGGTACAGGCTTATAGTAGAGCAGCATATCAAAGACAAAACCGGCAGCATAGAGCTGAACAATTTGTCTCCGCTTGTCCTGCAATCGTTCATAACAGAGCTTTTGCAAAACGGCAATAAAAAAACGGGGAAAGGCTTATCTGCTAACAGCGTCAATGCCGTGATTTCCGTTATTCAAAGTTCTCTCAAAACGGCGCACTTGTTGGGGCTGACGAAAGAATACACGGCGGATAAGCTCAAACGCCCGAAGCTGAAAGAAAAGCCTGTGGAATGCTTTACACTCGCCGAGCAAAAGCAGATAGAGCAAGCAATTCTGAACGGGAAGAAAGATAAGCTGTATGGCATTATTCTCTGCCTTTACAGCGGATTGCGTATCGGGGAACTCATCGCCCTGCAATGGACCGATATAGACTTTACGAAAGGCATCTTGACTGTTTCTAAGTCCTGTCACGACAGCAAGAACGGGCTTATCATCGACGAGCCCAAAACCGCCACATCCCGCCGTATGATACCGCTGCCGAAACAGTTGCTGCCGATACTCAAAAGCATTAAGAAAAAGAGCGATTCGCCCTCCGTGGTATCTGCAAACGGAAGTACCATTTCCGTTCGTTCCTACCAGCGAAGTTTTGAATTGCTCCTGAAAAAGCTAAAGATCCCGCACAAAGGCTTTCACTCTCTGCGGCATACTTTCGCCACCCGCGCCTTAGAGTGCGGCATGGATGTAAAAACATTGTCCGAGATATTAGGACATAAAAATCCGACCGTAACCCTCAACCGCTATGCTCACTCCCTTATGGAGCATAAGGCGGATATGATGAACAGGCTTGGCAAGCTTCTCTAAAAGTGCAAAAAGTACACTGATTTTCCCAATCAGTGTACTTTTCCTAATTAAATTATAGCAAAAACTAATATTAAAAACAAGATATTGATTGCAGCCTATCACAAATAAATCATCACTTACTCATGATTGGTTCGGTATACAAATATGCTTTCATGTTTTTTTGTTCATAGATTGGGAAAATACATGAACATAATGTTTTTTATTTGTTCGTGGATTAATCGTCCGAATAGACGGCCGACATTCCGG
>CALWAF010000004.1 GCA_944372795.1 uncultured Clostridia bacterium
AGAAGGCACACCAACCTATGCGCGTCACGCTGTCAGGAATGGTGACGGAGGTCAAGCCGCTGCAATTATAGAAGGCATAATCTCCTATGCTCGTCATGCTGTCAGGAATGGTGACGGAGGTCAATCCGCTGCAACCGGAGAAGGCAAACCCACCTATGCGCGTCACGCTGTCAGGAATGGTGATCGAGGTCAAACCGCTGCAACCCAAGAAGGCCTCCTCCCCTATGCTCGTCACGCTGTCAGGAATGGTGATTGAAGTCAAACCGGTGCAACCCGAGAAAGCATAAGTCCCAATTCTCGTCACGCTGCCATCATTAGGGATCATGCTGACCTTACAACCCACGACTAAAGTTTTGCTATCAGTCTCAATAATACAATTCCCTGCGCTATGATAAATGAGATTCCCTTCTTTCACCACTAGAGCGCTTAAACCACTGCAATTGTAGAATGCTTCATCTCCTATGTTTGTCACACACTGAGGAATTGTGATTGAGATCAAATCGTTGCAATAGGCGAAGGCATACTCATAAATCTCATAGTTCTCCACAAAAGTTCCGTTATATGCCGTGAACGACGCGGGGAGCTCAAGCTCCGTCGCGGAACCGTAGTATCCCATCAAATATCCTTGCTCGCCGTCATAGAAGAAACGGAAACCGTCCGACGTATCCGTAAACCACGAACCGCCATCTTCCGTATAAACATTCTTTGCATAGTATCCTACCTCACCATGACCGGTTGAGCCAGCGACTATATCGAGCCCACTCTTGTTGTATACCTCGATAAGTTTGCTGCAACCCGAGAAGGCCTCCTGCCCTATGCTCGTCACTCCCTCCCCGATGGTGACGGAGGTCAGACTGCTGCAAAAAGAGAAAGCCTGCCCCCCTATGCTCGTCACGCAGTCCGGGATGGTGATCGAGGTCAAACTGCTGCAACCATCGAAGGCACGATTCCCTATGCTCGTCACGCCGTCCCCGATGGTGACGGAGGTCAGGCTGCTGCAATTGATGAAAGCCCGATCCCCTATGCTAGTAACGCCGTCAGGAACGGTGACGGAGATCAGGCTGCTGCAACCATAGAAGGCTTCTGCTCCTATGCTTGTCACACTGTCAGGGATGGTGACAGAGGTCAAGCTGCTGCAACCCGCGAAGGCCACCTGCCCTATGCTCGTCACGCTGTCAGGAATGGCGACGGAGGTCAAGCTGCTGCAACCATTGAAGGCAAAATCACCTATGCTCGTCACGCCGTCCCCAATAGTGACGGAGGTCAAACTTCTGCAATTCCAAAAGGCATAATCGCCTATGCTCGTCACGCTGTCAGGAATGGTGACGGAGGTCAAACTTCTGCAACCCTCGAAGGCACGATTCCCTATGCTCTCTCCGCTCGTCAATACAGCCGTTTGCAAACTGTCCTGCGGGATATAATCGATCGCAAGCGTCGGCATTGTCGCGGAAGTTATGTTGCTGCATCCTTCGAAAGCTCCCTGCCCTATGCTCGTCACGCTGTCAGGAATGGTGATCGAGGTCAAGCCGCTGCAACTCCTGAAAGCACCATACTCTATGCTCGTCACGCTGTCAGGGATGGTAACAGAGGCCAAACTGCTGCAACCATCGAAGGCATAGTTCCCTATGCTCGTCACGTTATCAGGAATGATTACGGAGGTCAAGCTACTGCAGCCGGAGAAGGTACTATACCCTATGCTCGTCACGCTGTCAGGGATGGTGACGGAGATCAGGCTGCTGCAACCCGAAAAAGCAGAAGAGCCTATGCTAGTCACGCTGTCAGGAATGGTGACGGAGATCAGGCTGCTGCAACCGGAGAAGGTACTACCCTCTATGCTCGTCACGCCGTTCCCGATGGTGACGGAGGTCAAACCGCTGCAACCGGAGAAAGCACCGATTCCTATGCTCGCCACGCCATTCGGAATGGTGATGGAGGTCAGTCCGATGCAATCACGGAAGGCGTAATCCTCTATGTCGGTTACACTGTCTGGGATGGAGATAGATGTCAAGCTGCTGCAACCATAAAAAGCACGATTCCCTATGCTCTCTCCACTCGTCAATACAACCGTTTGCAAACTGTCTTGCGGAACGGCATCAATAGCAATAGTCGGCATTGTTGCGGAAGTTATGTTGATGCAACCATCGAAGGCATAGTTCCCCATGCTCGTCACGCCGTTCCCGATGGTGACGGAGGTCAAGCCGCTGCAACCATAGAAGGCATATTCCCCTATGCTCGTCACGCTGTCAGGAATCACAAGATCGGTCACCAACTTGCCATTTAGGTACAAATCATGCGCATGGTATAGCGGGTTGGAAGCAGAGTCGCCAAAGTCTATCCCGCACCATGTGGCGATGTTTGTTATGTAGACCGCTGTCAATCCGCCGCAATCAAGGAAGGCATAACTCCCTATGCTCGTCACGCTGTCAGGAATGGTGACGGAGGCCAAACTGCTGCAACCATCGAAGGCATAGTTCCCTATGCTCGTCACGCTATCAGGAATGGTGACGAAGATCAAACTACTGCAGCCGGAGAAGGCACTATACCCTATGCTCGTCACGCCGTTCCCGATGATGACGGAGGTCAAGCCGCTGCAACCATAGAAAGCCGAATCCCCTATGATCGTCACGCCGTCCCCTATGGTGACGGAGGTCAAGCCGCTGCAACCATAAAAAGCACGATTCCCTATACTCTCTCCGCTCGTCAACACAACCGTTTGCAAACTTTCTTGCGGGATGTAATCAATTGCAATGGTCGGCATTGTTGCGGAAGTTATGTTGATGCAACCCTCGAAGGCATAAATCCCTATGCTCGTCACTCCCTCCCCTATGGTGACGGAGGTCAAACTGCTGCAACCGTAGAAGGCCCAATCCCCTATGATCGTCACGCTATCGGGGATGGTGACGGAGGTCAGACTGTCGCAATAATAAAAGGCATGATCATCTATGCTCGTCCCTCCCGTAATGACCACCTCTTGCAGCGACACCGGAATAGCATTAAGTTGATCATTATAACGCGAGACCCCGAAGATATACCCGAAGTGCGTATAGCTCGTCCCATCCTTTGTCAAACCGACAAAAGGCAATGTTATGCTTTCAAGCGAGCTACAATTCTCAAAGGCACCAAATCCTATACTCGTCACGCTGTCGGGGATGGTGGCGGAGGTCAACCCGCTGCAACCGGAGAAGGCATACCGACCTATGCTTGTCACGCTGTCAGGGATCACGAGATCGGTCACCAACTCGCCATTAAGATATAGGTTATGCGCATAGTAAAGCGGGTTGGAAGAAGAGTCGGCAAACTCTATCCCGCACCATGCGGCGATGTCTGTGATGTAGACCGCTGTCAATCCGCTGCAATCGGAGAAGGCATAATAATCTATGCTCGTCACGCTGTTCGGGATGGTGACGGAGGCCAAATCGTCGCAACCATCGAAGGCAGAATAGCCTATGCTCGTCACGCCGTCCCCAATGTTGACGAAGGTCAAGCTGCTGCAATACCAGAAGGCACGATCCCCTATGCTCGTCACGCCGTCAGGGATGGTGACGGAGGTCAGACTGCTGCAGCCGGAGAAGGCATAACCTCCTATGCTCGTCACCCCGTTCGGAATCACAAGATCCGTCACCAACTCTCCATTCAAATACAGGTTGTGGGCGTAGTAAAGCGGGTTGGAAGCAGAGCCGCCAAACCCTATTCCGCACCATGCAGCGATGTCTGTGATGTAGACCGCCGTCAAGCTGCTGCACTCCGAGAAGGCATTTCCTCCTATGCTCGTCACGCTGTCAGGGATGGTGACGGAGGTCAAACTGCTGCAACCACTGAATGCATAATCATCTATGCTCGCCCCTCCTGTGATGACGACTTCTTTCAACGAAGCGGGAACATAGTCTGCATTGGAACTAGAACTCGAAGCGCCGAAGATATGCCCGAAGTGCGTGTCTTCCGTTCCATCATTTGTGGCGCCGACAAAAGGCAATGTTATGCTTTCAAGCGAACTGCAATTCTGAACGGCATACTGTCCTATGCTAGTCACGCTGTCAGGAATGGTGATCGAGGTCAAGCCGCTGCAACCATAGAAGGCAGACCCTCCTATATTCGTCACGCCGTCCGGGATGGTGATCGAGGTCAAACTGCTGCAACCCGAAAAAGCAGAAGAGCCTATGTTAGTCACGCTGTCAGGAATGGTGACGGAGGTCAGGCTGCTGCAATTGCAGAAAGCCACATCCCCTATGCTCGTCACGCTGTCCGGGATGGTGACGGAGGTCAAACTGCTGCAACCATAGAAGGCACGATTCCCTATGCTCTCTCCACTCGTCAATACAACCGTTTGCAAACTGTCTTGCGGGATTGCATCAATTGCAATGGTCGGCATTGTTGCGGAAGTTATGTTGATACATCCTTCGAAGGCAGAAGACCTTATGCGCGTCACGCTGTCGGGAATGGTGATGGAGGTCAGGCCGATGCAATCACGGAAGGCGTAATCCTCTATGTCGGTTACACTGTCCGGGATGGAGATAGATGTAAGAGCACTGCGCCCGTCGAAGGCGGAATACCCTATGCTTGTCACACCGTGCGGGATGGTAATATCCCCTGCAACAGCAGCGGGGATGAAGATCAATTCCGTCTTCGCTTTGTTGTATAACACTCCGTCCACGCTCGCGTAGGCGGCATTCTTTGCATCGACCTTGATCGATGTCAATCCGGTGCAACCGGAGAAGGCGTCGCTCTCTATGTTTGTCACGCCCTCACCAATGTTCACGGAAGTCAAGCCGGTGCAATCCTCGAAGGCATAATCTCCAATCGTCCCTCCCGTGATGGTGACTTCTTTCAAGGAAGCGGGAACATAGTCGTCATTGTAACTAGAACTCGAAGCACCGAAGATATACCCGAAGTGTGTATAGCTCGTCCCATCCTTTGTCAAACCGACAAAAGGCAATGTTATGCTTTCAAGCGAACTGCAATTCTGGAAGGCATACTGCCCTATGCTCGTCACGCTGTCAGGAATGGTGACGGAGGTCATGCCGGTGCAGCCAGAGAAAGCACCCCGCGCTATGATAGTCACGCCGTTCCCAATAGTGACAGAACTCAAACCGATGCAGTCCTTAAATACATATTCCTCTATGATTGTCACGCTGTCGGGGATGGTGATTGACGTCAGTCCGCTGCAACCATTAAAGGCATACCAACCTATGAACGTTACGTCGTTCGGGATGGTGATCGCTGCCAATTCGCTACGGCCCTCGAATTCATAAGTACCTATGCGCGTCACTCCTTCAGGGATGACCACATGACCGCTGACCTTCAAGGGAACATACTCTATTTGATTGTTGCTGTACAAAACCCCGCTTTGAGAATAATAGCCCGGGTTATCTTCCGACACCGTTATGCGCTCCAACATCTCACAATCGGAAAATGCCGTGTCGGCAATATCCGTCACATATTCGGGGATATAAAGCTCCGTGACCGTGGTGTCTGTAACGCCCGTGATGTGGCAAACGGAGTCGGTGGCGGTAAAGATATATCCCGCCATCTCATCCTTCACCGTCCATTTCGCCGTAAGTTCCACGCCGTCTACGGGCACGGTGAATGTGTATTCGAGATCCGTCGTGCACAAGGTGTCGCCTTCGTACCAGCCGACGAAATCATAGCCGAGAGGCGAAACCGCCTGCACCGTCACCTCGGAGAGAACATCATATTCTCCCGTCCCGATGACCTTTGCGCCGTCCGTATCGGCGGTCAGGAGCACATTATAGCGGTCGATAGTGTACTTGGCGTACACCGTGGTGTCATTGAGCAGCGTCCATCCTGACGTACTCTGTCCGTTTGCGTCCGTGATGCGGGTGCCGTCCGCAAGGAACCACCCGTCGAATTGATAATATTCCCGCACTGCCACAGGGAAGGTGAAGTCCGCGTCATACGTGACGGTGACCGTATTTGTCGACACACTGCCTTCCTCGGCATCCAATGTCACCGTATATTCGTTGGGCGTACAGATCGGATAAACGTGAGCGTCTTGTTTCACCATTCCGGTGCTGTTATATTCCTCGTCATCCACGTACCATCCGGTGAGTGTGTATCCGTCAAAAGCCCCATGTGCATATCCTTGTTGCCGATAGAACTCGGCCCATTGCTCTATTGTTTCGAGCTTCTGCCCGTCGGAGTAAAGGGGACCGAAGTACGGAGCATCAAACTGTATTGAGAAAAACACGTCCCCATACGGATCGTGCGCATACACTATGACGGGATATTGCTTGAACAGATTTACCGTATATACCCGTGCCGCCGTTCCGTCAGGGAAATATGTTTGCAGATAAAAGAGGTTGTCTCCGTCGGCAAAAGCTGCTTCCGACAGCGGCAGTTCCAACGATATCTCTTCCGAACATGCCGCATCCTTGAACAGCCTCATCTCCACTCCCTCTTCAATTTGACAAATGCTGCCAAAATCTATGACGCTCGGCAGATCGGGGTGGTCAAATTCGACAAAAAGCTGAAGGGTCAGCTTCTTAACGTCCAGTTCGGCTGATTCGCGCATCCAGCCGGGAGAATACACAGCCTCTATCTCACCAGTAAGCCAGCGCGCGTAAAGGTCGAGAGAGGATGCGACCATGTTGTTGTCGAAATCCCATTTTTCGGTAAAGTTCGGATCGGTGTACCAACCATCCAAATACTTTCCCGATTGCGGTTCGACCTCGGGAGGCACGACCAGATCGCCCGCATCAAGCTGCGTCTGACTGTCATAGATGTTGCCGTCGACCCTGAAAGTCACCGTAAACTTCGGCTCGCCGTCCTCTCCGCCGAATTGATCCATATAGAACGTGAGCGTGTTTCCTTCGATCTCCAACGTGACAGCCCCGGCGCCCGCATCGTATCTTGCGATGCACGTCTGCGTGTCTCCGGAATAGAAGATCATCTCATAGGGCGACGTGATCTCATATGTACCGCTTATGCCTAGGCTCATCTCCCACGTCAGATCGGGATTGAGCTGCAACCACACGGGAGAAGACGCCGCCGGCATCACAGCATAATAACGTCCGTATGTGATGACGTCTTCATCGCCGGGCTCGCCAAGATCATCGGGGTCGTCTCCGTTGCAGGCGGCGAGGATGCCGACCGCCAGAACGAAGCAACACAACAGTGCCATCAACAAGAACAACTTCTTTTTCATGCTGCCCTCCAAACACGGGAAGCCCGCTTATAATATGATCGGATTTTTTAGGAATCTAATCAATATAAGAATTATATATTTAATTTCTTGATAAGTCAAGCCGCGTTTAGGATGGGAACGCCTTGTAAAACGTTTATTGACCTGACGCTCTCATTTGGATGAGATGCGCAAAAAAGCCCCGTTTTCGGCGAGGCGCGTACTAAACCGTACGTAACGAGCCGAAAACGGGGCTTTGACAAAGCAGGTCGCCAAATGAGAGCGTCAGGCGCAGTATTCACATAGCGTCGTCTCCGCCAAAATACTCAACTGCTGCTTGATGTCGTCTTGGGTGTAGTTGGGCTCTTCGAGCAGCCACCATTTGATGAGGGAGATGATGCCGCCGGCGAAGAATTCGGCGAGGATGTCGGCGGGGATCTTGCCGGCTCCTTCTTTGGGCTTGGCTTTGGTGAGCCTGCCGACGATGTTGTGGGTGAGGATCTCGTGCACCTTGTCGAAGACGAGGGCGCTGTCCGCCTTGAGGATGATGGTCTTCAGGCGTTTGCGGTATTGCGCGAGGAAGTTGATGCCGAGGGACATGACCTCGTTGTAGTAAGTGATGAGGTCGCTCTCGCCGTGTGCCTGTTTGACCTGCTCGTGCAAGCCGTACATGACGTCGCTGATGCACTTGTCGAGCAGCTGATACTTATCCTCGAAATGGGTGTAGAAAGTGCCGCGATTGATGAGAGCGCGGTCGCATATGTCGATGACCGTGATGGAACCGAACGACTTCTCGTCGAGAAGCTCGTAGAACGCGTCGACGATCGCTTTCTGTGTGCGCTGGATGCGAAGATCCGTCTTGTTTGAATTCTTTGCCATAAAGTCCTCCGTCAGCTTATGTGTTTTATTTTGATGAGCGAACTCTCTCCCTGCTCCGCACGGGCGAAGGGGGAGCGTACCCTGCGTGCGACCGCGCGGGCGGCGAGCGCCGCAAGCAGCACGGACAGCACGTCCTTTGCGATGTAAGGCACGGACACGGCGAGCGCCGAAGCGCCGAGCTCGCTGCCCGTAACGAGCGCATACTGCCCCACCCCCGCCATGTGGCACAACGCAAGCCCTGCCGCGGCAAGCAGCACGGATGCGGGACGTTTGAGTCCCTCGCCCGCCACGCCGCACAGCGCGGCAAGGGGGAGAAACCCCCACAAAAAGCCGCCCGTGACGCCGATGAGTTTATAGAACCCGCCCGTGAATCCCGCGCATACGGGCGCGCCGCAGGCGCACAGCGCGAGGTATACCGCCACCGACGCCAGCGAGCACTTCCACCCGAGGAAGAACCCCGCGAACGCCACCGCGAACGTCTGCAGCGTGAGCGGGACTCCCGACGGGAGAGGTATGCTGATTTGCGACAAAACGGCGGTTAACGCGGCGAAAAGCGCAATATAAACCAGCTTTTTCGTCTTCAACGACCTTTCGCGAACATCACGCCGTTTCACTTTGCAAACGCCCTCGCGATCCTTTCCGCCGCCTCGTCGAGCTCCTCGATAGAGATGTTGAGAGGAGGCGCGAAACGTATGGTGCGCTCGTGGGTCTCTTTGGCGAGCACTCCGTTTTCGATGAGCGCGGCTACATAGGGTGCGGCGGGGACTTTGAACTCCACACCGATGAGCAGTCCTCTGCCCCTGATCTCGACTATATCGTCGTTGTCTACCGCGGCAAGCGCGCGGCGGAGCCTTTCTCCCTTCTCGCGTGCCATACCCGCGTAGTCGTCGCGGCGCACGATCTCCATGGCTTTGAGGGCGACCGCGCAGGCGAGAGGATTGCCCCCGAACGTCGACCCGTGCGAGCCGGGCTCGTAGACGCCCAAGGTGTCCTCGTCCGCGCAGACCGCGCTGACGGGCATGATGCCGCCGCCCAACGCCTTGCCCAGAATGTAGATGTCGGGCACGACGCCCTCGTGGTCGCAGGCGAACATATCCCCCGTGCGAGCGAAGCCCGTCTGCACCTCGTCGGCGATCATGAGTATGCCGCGGCGGGTGCACAGCTCGCGCACGGCGGCGATGTAGCCCTCGGGAGGCAGGATGACGCCCGCCTCGCCCTGTATGGGCTCGAAGAGGAATGCGACGGTGTCGGGACCGACTGCTCTCTCCAGCGCCGCAACGTCGCCGTACGGCACCACGTCGAAACCTTCGGTGAAGGGGGCGAATCCCCTTCTCGCGCTCTCGTCCGTGCTCATGCCGATGATGCTGATCGTCCTGCCGTGGAAGTTGCCCGCGCAGCACACGATGCGCTGTCTGCCGTCGGGGACGCCCTTGACGAAGGCTCCCCATCTGCGTGCGGTCTTCAGCGCCGTTTCCACCGCCTCCGCGCCCGTGTTCATGGGCAGAGCCATACCCTTGCCCGTAAGCGCGCAGAGCGCCTTGCAGAACTCGCCGAGCAGCCCGTTGTGGAAGGCGCGGGACGTGAGGGTGACACGGTCCAGCTGCTCCTTGGCGGCGGCGACGATCTCGGGATGACGGTGCCCGAAATTGAGCGCGCTGTAAGCGGAGAGCATGTCGAAGTACTCCCTGCCGTCGGCGTCGCGGACGCGCGCTCCCTCCGCCCACGTCACGACGACGGGCTTGGGCGCGTAATTGTGCGCGCAATATCTCTCGGTCTCCGCGATGATGCGGGCGGAGACGCTCTCGTTTTCGGATGTGTGTTTCGTAACGGCTCCTTTTCGCGCGGTGCGCGGCAAAAACCCCTATGCCCCTTGCGAACCTGCGGATGCCTGCGGGCGTCCTTCTTCATCATCATAGGTCATAATCGGACATCGGTCAATGAATGCTCGGTTTTTTATACTCAATTTAACAAAACTTTGCAATTGCCTAAAATTCGTATTTTTTTATACAACATTGTTTTTAACCCCTTGTTCGTCTTGCATATGACGAAAAAAAGTTGTATAATCTTTCAAAATATATATATGTGAGGTCGGTTTCATGCCCGACAGAGCTAAAGATAAGGTGGTCGTCATCACCGGCGCGACCGCAGGGATAGGCAAAGCAGCGGCGCTCCTTTTCAGGCAAAAGGGCGCGAAAGTGGTGTGCCTCGCCCGCAGAGAAGCGGCGGAATTCGACAGCATCCCCACCGACATCACGGACGGCGAGGCGGTGAAGAGCGCCATCCGCGCGGTGAAGGAAAAGTACGGCAGGATAGACATCCTCGTCAACAACGCCGGCATGGGCATCTCGGGTGCCGCGGAGGACACCGACGAAGCTGCCGTGCGTAAGATATTCGAGCTCAACTTCTTCGGAGCGCTGCGCGTGAGCAGAGAGGTCATCCCGGTCATGCGCGAGGGAGGCGGCGGCACCATCGTCAACGTGAGCTCGGTGGCTGCGGAGCTCGCCATCCCCTTCCAATCCTTCTACTCCGCGACAAAAGCCGCACTCTCCTCCCTCTCCGCCGCGATGAGGAACGAGCTTGCTCCCTTCGGGATAAAGGTGACCGCGGTGCTGCCCGGCGACGTGAAGACGGATTTCACCGCGTCGCGCGAGAAGAACGCCTCGGACAACCCCGCCTACGGCGACAGAGTGAAGAGGTCCGTCGCGGTGATGGAACGCGACGAACGCGGCGGCATGTCCCCCGACGTCATCGCCCGCCTCATCGTCAAGGGCGCGACGGAGAAAAATCCGCCCGTCAGCCGCATCGGCGGGTGGAAGTACGTGCTGCTGGTGCGCCTTGCGCATATGCTGCCCGCACGGCTGACGTCGTACATTCTGGGCAAGATGTACGCCTAACCTCCGCAGGAGCCCGTGCGAGCGGATTTCCGCGCTCGGCGGCTTTAATGCTTATTTAAGATTATAAGAAAATACTTTAACAGCAAACTAATCATATTGCTGCCTTGGAGAGACGGAAACGTATGAGAATCCTTTTGGTAGAAGACGAAAAAGATCTTTCCCGTGCCATCGCGAAAATGCTCACGAAAGACGGCTATGACGTGGACTGCGTCTACGACGGCGTGGACGGACTCAGCTTCTCGCTGTCCGGGCTTTACGATCTCATCATGCTGGATGTGATCATGCCCAAAATGAACGGCTTCGAAGTGCTGTCGGAGCTGCGCCGCAAGAAGGTGGAGACCCCCATCCTCATGCTCACCGCCCTCGGCGACGAACAGGACAAGATCGCGGGGCTGGACCGCGGCGCGGACGACTATGTGTCCAAACCCTTCTCCTTCGACGAGCTCGCCGCGCGCATACGCGCCCTCCTGCGCAGACGCGGTAAACTCGTCACCGACAACAAGCTGGAGTACGCCGAGGCGACCCTCGACCTCACCTCCTACACCCTCTCCACCCCCAAGGGCGAGATCGGGCTCACCGCAAAGGAATTCGAACTGCTCCGCTATATGTTCGAATATCCCAACTTCGTGGCAGGCAAGGAGGACCTCATCCTGAAAGCGTGGGGGCTGGACAGCGACTTCGAGTCCAACAACCTCGAAGTGTACATCTCCTTCATCCGCAAGAAGCTCAACCACCTCGACGCCTCCTTCACCATCGAAGCGGTGCGCGGCGTGGGATATCGCTTCGTCCCCCGCAAGAAAAACTGACCTTTCGCGCCGTGCGTGAGCACGGCGTTTTCATTGGGTACGGCAACGCGCCGAAGTGACGAATCGCGCGAAACGCACGTTTACAACGCGTTTTTGCACGATAAACATAGGGCTAGACAGAATGGAAGCATCACTCAAACGGCTCCGCATACGCTTCACCGCATCCATGGGACTGCTCTCGGGCGTCCTTTTGCTGGTGCTTTCCGTCATACTCTGCATCGCCGTATTCGCCTCTTCGGAGATCACCTCCGCCGCCGTGCTCGACACCATGCTCAAAAGCCCCGACGACGAAGTGGTGGACGATATGGGACGCCCGTGCTTTATGTTCGTCGTCACCCCTGCGGGCATAAGCATCCCCCCCGCCTATGAGGACAGGGTGCTGGTGTACGGCAGCAACGCCGACGACATCATGCAGGCGGCGATAAAGACCCGCTCCGGCAAATTCTCGGAGGGCGGGATGCATTTCCGCGTGCGCTCCGCAGCTCTCAACGACTCCACCACCCTCGTTGCCGTCATAGACCGCACCGCGGACAGGCAGAACCTCGTCACCGTCTCTTCCCTCATCATCCTCATCTACATCACCTCCCTTCTGGTGGCGGTGCTCTTCTTCTATCTCTACTCTTCCTACGCGCTGGCGCCCGTGGGCGAATCAATGCAAAAACAGCGCGACCTCATCGCCAACGCCTCCCACGAGCTAAAGACCCCGCTCACGGTCATAGCCACTAACCTCGCCGTGATGAAGTCGGAGCCTCATTCCACCATCGAGGAAAACGCCAAGTGGATGGAAGCCATCGAGGCGCAGATCAAGCGCATGAACGGGCTCATCACGGGTATGCTGCAACTCTCCAAAATGGAGAACGTCCCCCTCACCCTCACCGACGTAGACCTCAGCGAGATAACGGAAGGCGCCTGCCTCGGCTTCGACGCCGTCTGCTTCGAGAAAGGGCTGCGCCTCGTGACCAAGATCGCGCCCGGCATCCGCGTCATGGGCGACAAGGACGCCCTCGACCGCCTCGTCGCGAGCCTGCTGGACAACGCCACCAAGTACTGCGGACCCGAAGGAAAGATCGGGCTGCGCCTCACCGCCGACAACAGACGCGCGAGATTGTGCGTCATAAATACGGGCGATCCCGTCTCCGACGAGGACGCCAAACACATCTTCGACCGCTTTTACCGCTCCGACGGCGCTCGCAGCAACCCCGACAACAACAGCTTCGGGCTGGGCCTCGCGATCGCCCGCGCCACCGTCGAGGCACACGGCGGCACCATCACCTGCCACGGCATCGCGGACAAGGGCACAGTCTTCGAGGTAATGATCCCCCTCGCCAAGACCTCCGCCCGCAAAACGGATCAGCGCAGCGTCACCCCCGTCTCCGACTCCGCCACCGATTACACCGCGGAAAACGACGACGACTGCGACCTGCTTCCCCCCTCCGAAAAATAAAAGACAGCCGTTCGGGTTTCCCCTCTCGCCCGCCCGTTTTGTGCAAGCCGTTTAATGTTTATGAAATGTGCTTAATTTTAATTTAAGTTTCAAAACCCACTGTTTAGTAGCATTCTGGCGCGAAAATTATATTTTTATGAAATTTTTTACAAGAAAAATTTTTATTTTATTTTTATTTAATAATGCCGTTTTACATTATAGACAAAGAGAGCGATCTCTTCCCCACATAACTTGCACTTCGTCCGCTACACAGTGCAAGCCCCAAAAGCGAACTTCCCCATTCTATGCTGATTTCTTAAGCCCTTATAATACTCCGGCGGACGACCAAGAGCACACGCAAACGCGTGTGTTTTTGATTTGCCGCGCCATGCGCGGAGATGCTTCGTGCTCAAACGTGAGAATAGGTGCAGTCCCCCGACATGGGAGTATTGTTCCCCCTCCTCCCCTTCGGGACTCCTCCCCCACTCGGAATAGAGTTCGCTCCTCCTAAAATGCGGGACTTACTTTTTCATAAAGGCGCGAACCGCGCCTTTATGAAAACACCTCTTGAAAAAAGTTTGAGTCTCGCACTCACTTATTCAAGCAGCGAACAGTACTCACTGAACATCGCTCGCGGGGAGAGGAGGGCGACTCGACGCGCACGAAGCCCGTGTCTACTTAACGCCTCATCTAGCTTGCGAGGTCGCATTCGCGCCGCGACTTGCAAGAGCGGGCACAAACGCCCGCTGTGCAAGTTTGGGTGAGCGGCGCGTAATTCCGTCTTTGAAATAGAATCGGCGTGCTCGGGGACGCTCCGAATAAGTGCACGTTTGACAGCTTCACAAAAACCCCGAGCGTGACGTCGCTTGACATGATGTTATCTCGTTCGGAGTGGAGCCGCTCACCAAGCGCTCACAGGGCGAAGCCCTCTTGAGCGCCGCGCCTCCTGCCCCACGCGAAAAATCGGAGATTTTTCCCGCGGGGACCCCGTATGAGATCGCAGAGTGCCGCACCGAAGGTATAGCGATTGTTACACGAAGTGTCAATCGCGTTGGGCTGACGAAACGTGCGCCGGCAATGCGCCACTCTTTTCGCGAAGCGGGCGCATTGCAAGCGGCATAACATGGCGGCGCCGTGGAGGCGCCGTCCTCGGACGCCCTCGTGCCCGAGCGCCGAAGGTGTCCCCCGAAATGGTGGGTCCCCTTTTAAGGGGGAACGATTTCGGGGGAAACCCGACAGGAAGGGGGTAAGCAATACTCCCATGTCAGGGACGTGCACCCTATTTCACGTTTGAGCACGACGTTTCCTCGGCTCCTACTCCCCGCCCGCTGACGCTCTCATTTGGATGCAGAACGCGAAAGCACCCCTTTTCAGGCGAGGCGCGTACTAAACCGTACGTAACGAGCCTGAAAAGAGGTGCTGACAAAGTTATGCGCCAAATGAGAGCGTCAGTCGGCGTAGTTGGTGAAATAGTTTTGAATATAAACTATAGGCGTCCCCTTGTCACCCGAGCCGGAGGTGAGATCCGCGAGGGAACCGAGGAGGTCGGTGAGACGACGGGGGGTGGTGCCTTGGGATGCCTGCGAGGCGAAGAGGGAGGACGGCTTGGCTTTGATCATGTCTTGGATGGCGCGCTTGGCGTCCTCGCCGCGGAGATCGCCGATGGCGTTGTCGGCAAGATATTTGAGCTTGAGCTCGTTGGGAGTGCCGACGAGCCCGGAGGTGTAAGCGGGAGAGACGACGGGGTCGGCGAGCTCCCAGATCTTGCCGACGGGGTCCTTGAAGGCGCCGTCGCCGTAGACCATGACTTCCACCCTCTTGCCCGTCTTTTCGAGCAGAATGGACTGCACTCTTTCCACGAACTTGTCGCAGTCGCGGGGGAAGAGTTTGACGCTGTCGTCGGTGGCGAGATTGGAGCCGAGGATGCCGTAGTCGGGGTTATAGCCGCTGCCATCGACGGGAGCGTTCATTATCTCGTGCATGGAGATGACCTTCTCCGCGCCCGCGGCAAGCAGAAGACGCTTGGTGCGGAAGCGGGTGTGGATGTCCGCGTTGATGACGACCTTGGTGTACTTCAGGATCTCCTGCGGACGGTTGGCGAGGATTATCTCGGTGCCCTCGCCCGCCATCTCCTTGTAAAGGGCGATATAGTCCATGCCCGTGAAGGGGTGCTTGACCTCTCCGAAGGTGTCGTAGACCTGTTTCTCGGTGAAGACGTCGGTGTAAGGATTGACGCCGTGCTCGTCGAGGGCGTCGATGTCCATAAGATGATTGCCCACCTCGTCGGAAGGATAGCTCAACATGATGACGAGCTTGTCCACGCCCTTGGAGATGCCTTTGAGCAGCATGGAGAAGCGGTTGCGGGAAAGGATGGGGAAGATGAGTCCCACCGTGCCGCCGCCCGTCTTCGCGCGGACGTCCTTTGCGATCTGATCCACCGTGGCGTAGTTGCCCTGCGCGCGCGCCACGACTGCCTCCGTCACGGCGAGCACGTCGCGGTCTTGGATGTCGAAACCGGTGCGGGAGTCGAACGCCGCCGCGAGCAGACTGTCCGCGACTATGGCGGCGAGATCATCGCCCTTCTTGATGATGGGAGCCTTGATACCTCTTGAGATCGTGCCGACTGTAGCCATATATCCTCCGTATGTTTGGATGTCGCAAGTAATGCGCGGGTGCGCACCCGCACAACGGATATATTATACAACACCTTCTCCGTCGTGTAAACTACAAATGTTCCCGCCGCCGTTGACAAAAATCCCGAGCGGGCGCATACTTCCCGTATGGATCTCAAATCACTCACGTTCAGGATCGCCCGCGTAGGTCTGCACCGCTTCGAAGAACCCTGCATCTCGGGGGAAAACGGCAGCGGCACGGTCTTCTTTTCGGGCTGCGATATGCGCTGCCCGTTCTGCCAGAATGCGGAGATATCCCGAGACGGCAAGGGCGTGAACGTGAACGGCGAGGAATTGCTCTCCCTCTTTCTTCACCTCGAAAAAGAGGGCGCGGAGAACCTGAACCTCGTCACCCCCACTCCGTGGGCTGAAAGGCTGATACCCGCACTTAAAGAATATAAAACGCGCGGTAAACTGCCTGTTGTGTGGAATAGCAACGGCGCGGACGCCCTCCCGCACCTGCGCGGGCTCGAGGGACTCGTGGATGTATGGCTGCCCGACCTGAAATATTCCGACCCCGCTCTCGCCCTCGAATACGGCGCGCCCGAGAACTATCCCGAACGCGCGCGTGCCGCTCTGAAAGAGATGCGCAGGCAGGCTCCCGAGGACGTCTTCGACGAGCGCGGGATGATGAGGAAAGGAGTCATCGTACGTCACCTCGTGCTGCCGGGCGCCGCCGACAACACGGCGGGCGCGATGAGGATGATCGCGGACATCGACCGCACCCTCTTCGTCAGCGTGATGGCGCAATACTTCCCCACTCCCGCAGTGAAAGACCATCCCCTGCTCTCCCGCAGGGTGACGGCGGCAGAATACGACAAAGCGTTGGACGCCTTCTTTGCCGCGGGGCTGAAAAACGGGTTCTCGCAAGACCCCGAGAGCGCCACGGAAGACTATGTCCCCGATTTTGCGGGAAGCATAGAGGAACTGAAAGACCTGCTCGGCGGTTGACCGAGCAGGTCTTTTCCTTTTGCGCTTATTTTGCGCCTATCCTTTTTACGATGCCGATCTCCGCGGCGGAAAAGAGGCGGAGGACCGCAAGCCGTGGGTGCGCTGTCGCGGATCGCACCGCAGTCACTACATGGGCAGCGCGAAGAAGAGCGCGACCGCGATGACGAGGGAGACGGCGATCGAGATGACGTCCGCGCGTTTCAGGCGGAAGGAGCGGCGGTAAGCGAAATAGAGGACGACCTCGCCGATGAGGGTGAGCGCGAGCAGGAGCAACACGAACGCGCCCTCCACGTACATCAGCCTGCCCATCGCACCCATGAGCGCGCCGTAGACGGGGATGAGCACCTTATAGCCCATGGGCGAAGAGGAGATCTGCCCCACGTTCTCCGCCCTGTCGCGCTCCGCCCGCAGGAAGAGTGCGACATACGCGGCGACGCTCTCGACGGCGCCGACGGGTAGGGTGACGGCGAGCATGACCGAATCGCCGTGCGACACCAACGTGCCCGCCTGCGAGACGTTGTGACGGATCATGGCGTCGAAAAAGTCGGCGGCGACGGTGATCGGGCTGTAAGTGAACAGACTGACCGCGATATCCTCAAATGACGGATCGCGGACATAAACATCATGATTATACGCATAAAACCCCGCTTGTGTCAAAAACACGAACATGGGCAGCAGCGCGCCCCACAGCACGAGGAAGACGATGCCGTCGCCTATCGTGTTGCCCCTCGTGAAGAGGAAGGCGTTGACGCCGAAGAGTCCCGCGCCGAACACCAAGGACAGGAAGTAAAGCGGAAGATACCACTCATAGGCGAAGTGGGCGCCCCTTGCCGCGACGACGATGACCGTGAGCCAGAAGCCCACCGTGTACGGGACGAGGGTGAGGACGAGCCCGCCCACCGTCTTCACCGCGGCGAGGCGGGTGCGCGAGACGGGCAAGGAGTACCACAGATCCACGCTGCGCTTTTTCATGCGATAGGAAAACTGCATGACGGGCGTGACGGTGCAGAGCACCGCGAGCACCGCCGTGGACACCATCACGCAGGAATCCGCAGCGAATATCCCCTCGGCATCGAAGCGGGGGTATTCGAGGCTTTGCGTCGCCGAATAGATGATGCACACCACCGCCGAGACGGCGGAGAATATGACAAGGGGCAAAAGACCTTGTTTCAGCTCATGTCTCAACGCGTTTTTCATTGCAGATACCCCCTTCCTTTCACCTCGCAGATGAACAGCTCCTCGAAGTCCACCGCGATCTCCTCGATGAAGAGAGGCGAGAGCGCGGAGAGCATCCTCACCGCTTCCTCGCGGTCTCCGCGCACGATGAAACGCGCCACCCTGCCCTCCGCCTCGAAGGAGAGGCACTCGAGCGGGATATCCTCCCGCGTCACGGGCCTCGGGAGCGCGATCTGGAACTTGTGCACCTTGCCGAGCGCGTCGGTGATGTCGCCCGCGTCCGCGATCGAGCCGCCGTCGAGCAGCGCGAACCCGTTGCAGATGTCCTCAAGCTCCCGCAAGGAATGGCTCGAGATGATGACCGTGCTGTCGTCAAGCTCTATGAGCCCGCGCTTGAACTCCAACCGCGCGAGGGGATCCAGCCCGTCGAACGCCTCGTCGAGCAGAAGATAGCGCGGTTTGCAGGCGAGGGCGAGGGCAACGAACGCCTGCCTCTTCATACCTTTTGAAAAATTGCGGATGGGCACATTCCTTTCCAGCTTGAAGACGTCGGCGTATCTTTTGAACACCTCGTCGTCGAAGTTGTAGAAGGTCTTGTAGAGCTCCCTCAATCCGCCCACCGTCGTGCCGCCCGCAAAATAAGGCTCATCGGGCAGAAAGAAGAGCTCTCTGCGCTTTGCCGCATTGCCCGTGACGGAGACTCCGTCCAGCAAGATCTCGCCTCCGTCGGGACGCAACACGTCCGCGATGAGGCGCAAAAGCGTGGTCTTGCCCGCGCCGTTGATGCCGACCAGCCCGAACACCGCGCCGTCGGGGACGGTGAGGTCGACACCGGCAAGCACAGGCTTTTTGCCGTAGGATTTTTTCAGTCCTCTGATCTCGAGCATTTCAGATCTCCTCCTTACCTCGCGCAGAGCCGTACACTTCGGCGACCGCGCGCAGAGCGTCGCTTTCGGAAAGTCCCGCGCCCTTGAGCACGGAAAGCTGTCTCACCGCCTCGTCGTATCTCTCGTCGCTGCTCTCGCCTCTTACGAACGCGCCCTTCTTGGGTATGGTCATGATGAGCCCCCTCTTTTCGAGCTCGCCGTAAGCGCGGTCCACGGTGTTGGGATTGACGCCGAGACGCATCGCGAGTTCGCGCACACTGGGCAGTTTTTCCCCGGCGCGCAGCGCGCCGAGACGGATGAACCGCGCGTATTCCTCCGTGATCTGCTCATAGATATTGCTTTTTCCGGTGAGCCTTATCTCCATTCGCAACGCCCCACATCTGTATTATCTGTATTAAGCATAACCCGCTTTCCCGCAAAATGCAAGCCTTTTTTGAAAATTCCCGGAAAGGGCGGCGGCGTACGACGTCTTCGCGTGCGGAAACGCGCACGCGCTCGGGCGCGTGTATGAGCGCATATGTGAAATTGTCGCGCGCGCGAAAAAAGGGGTTGTCAAAATTCTTCCGTCCGTGCTATAATTTGGAAAATGCGTGCGGAGGCGGAAGCCTCTGCGGAGGGTAAAATGAGGGAAGGAAAAGTTTTGCCGAAAGAGGCGATCGCCATGCCTGTTTTTGCGACTCTTTCTTTCTCTTCGTGACTGACGCTCCCCTTTTCGGGGACGTTTTTTTATGCCGCGAAAGCGGCGTGAGATGCAAATCAAATCAGGGAGATATATCTTATGGCAGTCAATCTCGTCTATGACATCAACGACAAGCCCCCGTTCGGCAAACTGATCGTGCTTGCGCTGCAACAGCTGCTCGCCATCATGGCGGCGACCATCGCGGTGCCCGTGGCGATCGGGCTGCCCACCCAAGTGCCGTCGGCCATCCTCGGCGCGGGCGTGGGTACGCTTGTGTATCTGCTCTTCACAAGGTTCAAGAGCCCTGTGTTCCTCGGCAGTTCCTTCGCGTTCATCAGCTCGCTCATCTCGGCGACGGCGTTCGGCTATCTGGGCATCCTCGTCGGCGCGGCGTTTGCGGGCATGGTGTACGTCATCATCGCGATCGTCATCCACTTTGCGGGCACGAAATGGGTGTCCAAGCTCATGCCTCCCGTGGTCATCGGACCCACCGTCGCACTCATCGGTCTGTCGCTTGCAGGCAGCGCGGTGACCAGCATCACGACGGCGGCGGGCGACACCGTCAACGGCGCGTACAACCTCGTCGCTCTCTTCTGCGGCTTGGTCACCTTCTTCACCGTCGTCATCTGCTCGGGTCAGAAGCGCTTCAAGACAATGAAGCTCATCCCCTTCATCATCGGCATCGGCGCGGGTTACGTCGTGGCGGCAATCTTCACCGCGTTCGGTCTCGGCTTTGACGTGGACTATCTCAAGATCGTGGACTTCGGACCGCTGGTGAGCAATTTCGTGGACGAAGCGGGCAACTTCGTGGGCGTGACCGCCTTCCTCAACTACCCCGACTTCGCACTCATCGAAGGCATCAAGGAGATCATCACCGGCGAGGCACGCACGGGCGTCGAAGGCGCGGTGCTCCTCAACGGACAGGGTGTCGCGGAAGTGGCGCTTGCGTTCATCCCCGTGGCGCTCGTCGTGTTTGCGGAACACATCGCCGACCACAAGAACCTCGGCTCCATCATCGGGCGCGACCTCGTCGAGGGCGAACCCGGGCTCAAACGCACTCTGCTCGGCGACGGCGTGGGCTCCATAGCGGGCACCATCCTCGGCATCTGCCCCAACACCACTTACGGTGAGTCCGTGGGCTGCGTCGCCATCACGGGCAACGCATCCGTGCGCACCATATTCGTCACCGCCATCATGTGCGTGGTGCTCTCCTTCCTCTCCCCCGTCATGGCTCTCTTGCAGACCATACCCGCAGCGGTCATGGGCGGCGTGTGCTTCACCCTCTACGGCTTCATCGCGGTCAGCGGTCTCAAAATGTTCAAGGACATCGACCTCGGCGAGAACAAGAACCTCTTCGTCGTCAGCGCCATCCTCATCGCGGGCATAGGCGGGCTCGCCATCCAGATCCCCTATCACCTCGCGGACAACGGGCTTGTGGACAAAGCCGTCACCGTCACTTCCATCGCCACCGCGCTCATCCTCGGCATCATCACCTACGCCGTGATGAACAAGATCGAGAAGAGCAAGCTCGGTCAGGGCGAAGAAGAGGCGAGCGTGCCCTCCGCCGCAGTCGAGAACTCCGTGGAACCCAAGCTCAATCACGGCGAAGACGCGGAAGACGCCGCAGATGCCGTCGAAGATGCGGACACCGCAGGCTCTGCGAGCGCGGACGCCAACGCAGCCGACACCCCCGCGGAAGAAGCGGAAACCGAGGAGGAATGACATGAAAGACTATCCCAACGTCACCATCCTCGATCACCCTCTCATCCGTCACAAGATCGCCATACTCCGTGACGTCAACACGGGCATGAAGGAATTCCGCGAGCTGGTGGAAGAGATCACCACCCTCATGGTGTACGAGAGCTTCAAGCACGTCCCCACCAAAAAAGTGATGGTGCAGACTCCCCTCGAGCTCACCGAGCAGACCATGGTCGCGGACGGCGCCGTCGCCGTCGTGCCCATCCTGCGCGCGGGGCTGGGCATGGTCAACGGCGTGCACACCCTCTTCCCCACCGCGCGTGTGGGACACATCGGGCTCTACCGCGACGAGGAGACCCTCGAGCCTCACGAGTACTACTGCAAACTGCCCGACGGCATCGAGAACAGCGTCGCGATACTGCTCGACCCCATGCTCGCAACGGGCGGCAGCGCCTCCGCTGCCATCGGCTTCCTCAAAGACCGCGGCTGCAAAAAGATCATGCTGATGAGCATAATCGCCGCGCCCGTGGGCATCGAGACCGTCGCCGAAGCGCACCCCGACGTGGAGATCTTCGTATCCACCCTCGACCGCTGCCTCAACGAGCACGGCTATATCCTGCCCGGTCTCGGCGACGCCGGCGACCGCCTCTTCGGCACAAAGTAAAACCGTCTTACAAAAGAGCCGCTCACACGAGCGGCTCTTTTTTTATAAAGACAATAGGGCGATGAACAAATGATTATCGGATAGAGTGCGCCCAACTACAATTAAACCCGGTTCGAAGACGGAATCACGCGCCGCTCACCCAAACTTGCACAGCGGGCGTTTGCGCCCGCTCTTGCAAGTCGCGGCGCGCCCCGCGACCTCGCAAGCCGGACGGATAATTAAGTAGACACGGGCGCCGTGCGCGTCGAGTCGCCTTCCTCTCCCCGCGAGCGACGTTCAGTTTATACTGTTCGCCGCTCGATTATCTCTATGCGAGATTCAAACTTTGTCAAAAAGGACGAAAAGTATATCCCGCATTTTAGGAGGACTGAACTCTTCCCGAGTGGGGGAGGAAAGCCCGAAGGGAAGGTGGGGGAACAATACTCCCATGTCAGGGACGTGCACCCTATCCCACCCCCGAGCACGCCGTACCCTCCGAGCGGGTGTTGCATGAATTCGCGTATAACTCCGAAACAAACGGGGACGGGGTAAAAATGTTCATTCTCGGACGCGTTCGCCCGAGTTGAACATTTGCGCCCCCATGCCCCGCGAGCGGGGACCCCGGCTTGACCCCGTCCCCATTTGTTTCAATGCGTTCCTGTTTCGGATACGTTGACGAGCAGCTTGATAGGGCGCATTTGAACATGATGGAACCTCTTTCAAAGACGAAATCACGCGCCGCTCAGCCAAACTTGCACAGCGGGCATTTGCGCCCGCTCTTGCAAGTCGCGGCGCGCCCCGCGACCTCGCAAGCAAAACGAAACATTAAGTAGACACGGGCGCAGTGCGCGCCGAGTCGCCTTCCTCTCCCCGCGAGCGATGTTCAGTGAGTACTGTTCGCCGCTTGATTATCTCTATGCGAGATTCAAACTCTATCAAAAAGGACAAAAGTATATCCCGCATTTTAGGAGGACTGAACTCTTCCCGAGTGGGGGAGGAGTCCCGAAGGGGAGGAGGGGGAGCAACATTCCCCGCGAGACGCACACTCTATTCCACCCTCCGAGCACGACGTTTTCTCGGCTCCTACTCCCCGTTAGACTGACGCTCTCATTTAGATGCAGAACGCGAAAGCGCCTCTGTCGAGAGGCGGAGCGTACCTTTAGTACGTGAGCATCTACGACAGAGGCGCTGACAAAGTTATGCGCTAAATGACAGCGTCAGTCGAGGTCTTTCCAGAGAGACTCATACGCCTCCCTATTATAAACGATCGTCTCATAGTGCTGGACACCGAAGGCATTGACCTTCTCTTCGTAGAGGGCGGACTGCTTGCCGGTGAGAAGGGTCTCCTCGATCTGCTGACGGATGGTGACGCAATCCTCAAGGGTGGGGGCATACTCGACGATGTAATCGAGGGGGAGCTCCTTGCCGCTGCCGTTGTCGGCAAAGGTGAGCGCCGTTTCGTTGCCCTCTGCGTCGATGCCGACGAGATTGTCGTCGAGGGGCACGCAGGTGGCGACAAGGATGAAGATGCCGGCATACGCACCGCTGGTGGTGCCGGACTCGATGAAGTTGTCGCCGAAGATGTAGAAGTTGCCCTCGGTGGCGCCTGCGCCGTCCGCGCGCTCATAGGACGCGGTGCCGTTTTCGATGAGTGCGCGCGCCTGTTTGGTGAAGGACTCGATATAGCCGGACTCTTCTCCCTCGGGAGTGATCATATAGCCGAGTCCGCCGTTGTTGGAATCGGAGGAAGTGCCGCCGGAGTCGTCACCCACGAGATAGAGCCACTCGGTGGCGACTTCGCGCATCCAATAGACGCCGAGCACGGGAGACATGCCGTCCGCGACAGCCTGTTTCACCGCGGAGAAGGAGGCATAGATCTGCTCCACTATGCCCGTCCGTTCCCCTCCGTTCGTGAAGGCGGGGACGGTGCCCGGGAGATACGCCATGGCGGGACATGCGGTGACGCCGTATTCGATGCTCGCCACCTTGGTGTCCTTATCGTAGACGAACTTCACGATATTGTTCCAATCCGCGCCCTCGTTCACCTCGTCCACGCACTCGTGGTTGGGACAGGTCATGGGATCGCAATCGGAGCCCGCCTCGCAGGAGTGACGGTCGCAGATGTAATCGGGGTCGTAATCGGGGTTGCTGACATTGACCTCGATGGCTTTGAGCAGTTTGTCGCGCTCCTTGGTGATGGTCGACTTGTCGCCGCTGTAGACGCCGTCTTCCACCATCTCGGTGAGCTTCGCAAGGTCGTCGTCGGGGAGCTGCAGCAGGATGTTGAGGACGAAGCCGTAGCCCTCATATTCGTGATAGTAAGAGGTCGCGAGGGCGTCGGTGAGCGCGGTCTCGTAAGAGGTGCGGTTGCCGCCGTAGGCCTCGATGTTCGCCTCCACCATGGAGTCGAAACGAGCCTCGATCTCCGCCTGACTGACGGTGCTCTGCTCGCCTATCTTGCGCTCGAGGCGGGTGATGAGCAGAGTCTTCATCTCGTTGTCGAGATAATATTGATAACTCGTGCGCAGCTCGTCGAAGTCGTCCGCGACGTCTTCCACCGCGTCATCGAGATATTCCTTGAGATACTCTTCCCTGACCGCTTCGGAATAGGTGGAAAGGCTGTCAAGCTCCGCCTCGCCGCTCATGATGAGCGCGCGGTAACCCTCGGTGAGCAGACCGGAGTCGTCGAGTGCGCGGGGAGCGAGCGGATCCACTTCGCCGTCGGGATCGTAGTCCGCATCGGGGTCTTCCTCCTCCGCCTCACGCACGGGACGGGGCTCGAGATAGGGCTCCCACTTGGCGTAAAGAGTGATGCTCTTCGTGCCCTCTTCGAGGGTGACGGGCTTTGAGAAATCGAAGGCTTCGGTGCAATCTTTGTCGGTGTACCAGCCGTAGAAGGTGTAACCTTCGCGGGTGGGATCGTCGGGTTCGTAAGCCACGGTGCCGTTCTTTATGCGCTGGCGTTCCACCGCGCTGCCCTTGCCGGAATCGAAACGGACGGTGATGGCGTCGGTGCCGCTGTATTCCTCATATTCGCCGCTGTCGGAACTGCCGCCCGTGGAGGGCTTGTTGGCGCTGATGAGCGTGCCAATGGCGGTGTCGATGGCGGAGAGGATGTCCTCATTGACGTTCTCGATGGCGCGGTTGAGCTCCGCAGACGAGAGCAGATCCTCCACCTTCACGTCCACGGCGGACGCGCCCGGGTCTTCCATCTTCACAAGCTCGTCCTTGGCAAAGAGCACGAGAAGCTCGCGCTGGGCGAGAGACTGCAGCAAATAGTCCGCCGCCTGCTGATAGGTCATGCCGTAGTAGGCATTGTAGATGTAGGCGTAAGAGTTGAAACTGATCGCCAGCTCGAACTTGCGGATATCGGCGGTCTGCCCCGCATAAGAGACGGAGGCGACCACCTGATTGGCGTCGCGGTCTTCGTTGCGCGTGATGATGGCGTCGCAGCCGACGAGGGCTCCGATGCACACCGAAAGCGCGATGATGAGGACCAACAGAAGAGCAATTCTTTTTTTCATATACACTCCGTAGCGGTTATCACGGTTGATTGCAATAGTATGACCATTATACACATACGCGGGCGCGCCCGCAAGCATTTTTAGGATAAATGGGGAGTTTAACTCCCGAAAGAAAGGGAAAACGGCGGACATCCGCCGCCGTTTCGCACTCGTTTTCTCACTCCCGCGCCCGTCGGCGTCATGCCGCGCCGTCCGCAGAAGTGACCGCTTCCTCGAAAAACGCGATGAGTTTCGCGAGTTTTTCCGTGTTGGAAAGCCCTTTGACGTCAAAGACGAGGGAGGGCGGGACGGTGCTGGTGAGCACCACGTCCGCGCGGTGCGCCGCCACAGTCTTCATCAGCGTTTCGTCGCCGAACACGCCGGCGTCGGCGAAGAACACCCCCGCGCCGTTGCGGTTGAGCACCACGCGCGCCGCACCGAATCCGCGGGCGAGATTTTTGAGAAGCGCCACATCCACGAGGTTGACAAGGGCGTCGTCGGGCGGACCGTAGACCTCCGAGAGTTCGGAGATGACCGCGTTCCTCTCCGCCGCCGTGGCGACGGACGCCATGCGCTTATAGATGCGCAGCTTGTCCCTGCCGCTGACATATCCGTCGCGGATGTAGGCGGGCACATCCACCTTCATCTCCACTTCGCGCGTTTCCTCCGGTTTTTTGCCCGTGCGCATCTCTTCCACCGCCTCGTTGAGAAGCTCGATGTACATCTCGTAACCCACGCGCTCGATGTGTCCGTGCTGCTCGGCGCCGAGCAGGGTGCCCGCTCCCCTGATGGAAAGGTCGGAGAGCGCCACGCGGAACCCGCTGCCTATCTCGGTGTTTTCCATCAGCGCGCGCAGCCTCTTTTCGGCATCGGGAGTCAGCGCCCCGTTCTCGGGCACGGTGAAATAGGCGTGGGCGAGCACGCCTCTCCTCCCCACTCTGCCGCGCAGCTGATAGAGCTGCGAAAGCCCGAATCTGCCCGAGTCCACCACGATGAGCGTGTTGGCGTCGGGGAGGTCTATGCCGTTTTCGATGATGGTGGTGGCGACCAACACGTCGAATTTTTTCTCGTAAAACGCCGCGATACGCCTCTCGAGCTCCCCTCCCGTCATCTGCCCGTGGGCGGTGACGATGCCCGTCTCGTCGGGCAGCATCGCTTTGAGCTTTGCGGCGAAAGGCTCCAGCGCCGCGATGTCGTTGAGCAGGATGAGAGTCTGTCCTCCCCTCGCGCATTCCCTAGTCACCGCGTCCGCGACGAGCGCGTCGGAATAGGGGATGACGTAGGTCTGCACGGGCAGTCTGCCTCTGGGCGCGGTCTCAAGGAGCGATATGTCCCTCACGCCCGACAGCGCCATGTTGAGGGTGCGCGGGATGGGCGTCGCGGAAAGGGTGAGCACGTTGACAAGGGGATTGCGGGCTTTGAGCAACTCCTTGTGCTCCACTCCGAAACGCTGTTCCTCGTCCAGCACCAGCAACCCCAGATTTTTGAATTCCACGCCCTTGGAGAGCACCTTGTGCGTCGCGATCGCCATATACAGCGTGCCGTCCGCGAGCCGCCTTATCGTTTCGGCGTTTTCGGCGGAACTTTGCAGCCTAGTGAGCAGGGCGCATTCTATGCCGAAGGGCTCCAGCCTCTTCACGAGGTTCTCGTGGTGCTGGCGGGCAAGGATGGTGGTGGGAGCGACAAGCACCGCCTGCCGCGCGTCCATCACGGTCTTGAACATGGCGCGGAAAGCGACCTCCGTCTTGCCGAAGCCGACGTCCCCCACCAGCAGCCTGTCCATGATCTTGCCCTCTTCCATGTCCTTCTTGACGGCGGCGATGGCTTTGAGCTGATCGGCGGTCTCTTCGTACTCGAAAGCGTCCTCGAACTCCTGCTGCCACACGGTGTCGGGAGCGTAGACGTGCCCCCTCTTCTTCTCCCTCTCGGCGTAGAGTTTCAGAAGATCGACGGCGAGTTTGCGGACGGACTTTTTCACCTTCTCCTTTTCCCGCGCGAACTCCTTTCCGCCTATCTTGTTGAGCTTGGGATGTTCCTCGCCGACGAATTTCTGGAGGTTGTCCGTCTGGTCGGTGGCAACGTAAAGGACGTCGCCGTCGCGGTAGCGGATGACGACGTATTCCTTCTCGAACTCCCCCGCCTTCATTATGGTGGTGCCTTCGCACAAACCTATGCCGTGCACACGATGCACCACATAATCACCCGCTTTCGGTGCGGTAAACTGCGTTTTCGGCAAACTGATGCCGCTTCCGCGCCGTTTGCCCACACACTCCGAAACGCCTATGACGGCGAGTTTTTCCGCGGGATAGACAAAGCCCGTTTCGATGGAGAGCGGGGTGACCAGCACGGATGCCGCGCCCTCTCCGTCTGCGGAATACTCCGAGCCGACGTCCTGTTGCGCGAGGCTCTCCCGCACGCTCTTTGCCCGCTCGGGCGAACCCGTCGCGATGAGCACCTTGAACCCGCTCAATACGAAGTTTTTAAGGTCCTGCCCTATGCTGTCGGGCGCAAGGTAATACTTGGTCACGGGACGGGTCTTGGGGGTGAGCAGCTTGGTGGGCGAGAAGAGGGGGTTGCCCAGCTCCAGCGCGGTGAAAGACACCTTGCGCGCGAGCATTATCCTGCGCCTGACCTCGCTAGGCACAAAGAGGGCGTCCGAGTGCTCCGGGAGGATCTCCCCCGCATTCGCGAGAGGCTCTATCCTTCCCCTGAATTCCTTGGTGAGGATGTCTATCTTGTCCGCTATGATCTTGGGCTCGTCGAAGACGACCACGGGCGGGATGCCCGCGGACGAGTCGCCGAAACAATCGAAAAGGAATGAGGTGTTGTCCTCCGAAAACACCAGCGCCCACGCGAGTTCTGCGGGAGCGGCGCCCGCCCTCACCCTGTCCGAAAGGGAGGCGGCGACGGGATTGCCGCCGTGCGCCGAGAGCGCAGCGCGCACCCTCTCCGCATCCTTTCGGGAAAAGAGCACGTCCGTCGCGGGATAGACCGTGATCGCCTCCCGCTCGTCCACCGAAAGCATGCTGGAGAGGTCTATGCTCTTGATGCTCTCTATTATCTCGTCAAAAAAGTTGATGCGGTAGGCTCCGCTCACCGTGCAGACGTCGAGGATGTCGCCGCGCAGGGCGAATTCGCCGGGTTCGGACGCCATGTCCCTCCCCGAGTAGCCCGCCGCGGCGAGCCTGTCCGCCGCCTCCTGCGGGGTGAGGGTGCCGCCCTCTTCAAAGCGGACGGTGAACTCGCGCACCACGTCGGGGCGCGGGAATTTCTGCAAAAGAGCGTCCGCGCAAACGACTGCGACGTCCGCCTCTCCGCACGCCAGCTTCCCGAGAGCCGCCGCGCGCTCCATGGCGTTCTTTGCCGAATACGCCGCCCTGCACATGAGCACGTCATCGCGATGTGAGAGGAACACCGCACGCACACCGGGGAAGGACGAAAGGCGGGAAAACACGCTCCTTGCCGCAGGCGGATCGGGAGCCACGTATATCCTCTTTGCGGGGATCGCCGCCGCAAGATGCGCCTTTGCCCCGTCCGTCACCCGCACCACGGACACCGCCGAAAGCTCGCCGGGAAGGCGCGCGGAACCCAGCTGCGCAAGGCAGCTTATCCCCTCCCCCATATGGCTTATGTTCAGGATGTCCGGCTTCATTTTCTGCGGTTGAGCCTTTCCTCTATGCGTTGTATATCTTCACCTGCGATGAGGCGCAGTATGGCGTCCGCACCCTCGTCGATGCACCGCTCTATGGCAGGCTTGTCGGCGTAATCGACCTTTGAAAGCACCAGATCGACAATGTCAACTTCCTTTTGCGCGAGTTCTTCCGTTTTGATGCCTATGCGCAGACGCTTGAAAGACGTGTCGTTGAGCTCCGACACTATGCTGCGCATCCCGTTGTGCGTGCCGGCGGAGCCTTCCTCGCGGAAGCGCATCCTCCCCACGGGAAGATCGGCGTCGTCGTACACCACGATGAGCTCCTCCGTGGAGTCGCAGTACTTGCGCACGAGCTGCTTCACGCTCTCCCCCGAAAGGTTCATGAAGGTCTGCGGCTTGGCAACGACAAACTGCACTCCCCCCGATCTTCCCTTGGCGGTGAGTGCGGCGCATTCCTTGCCCGTGAAGCGGAGCTTGCATTTTTTCGCAAGCGCGTCCGCGGTCATGAAACCGATGTTGTGATAAGTGTTGCGATAGCGTGTACCGGGGTTGCCCAGCCCTACCACGACGTACATATGACCTCCCGCGACGGGGAGGTCACCTCTCCGTCTGTGAAGCGTTGTCTTTTTCTCTCTTTCTCGGCTTTGCCGTCTGACGGCTGCGCCCTATGACGAAAGCGTCCTCGGGGACGTCCTCCGTGACGGTGGTGCCCGCCGCGACGAAAGCGCCGTCCCCCACGCTCACGGGAGCGACGAGGTTGACGTTCGCGCCTATGAAGCACTCCTTGCCCACGGCGGTGCGGTGCTTCAGCCTGCCGTCGTAGTTGCAGAACACCGTGCCGCAGCCGATGTTGGTGCGCTCCCCCACCTCGGCATCGCCGATGTAGGCGAGATGCGCGCTCTTCGCGCCGTCGCCGAAGCGGGAGTTCTTGATCTCCACAAAGTCGCCGACGCGGCAGCCCTCGCCCACGTCCGCGCCGCGCAGTCGGGCAAAAGGCCCTATCTCGCTCCGCGCGCCCACGCGCGTGTCCGCAAGGTGCGACATCAACACTCTCGCCCCGCGCGCGATCACACAATCTTTGAGAAAGGAGCCCTCTATCCTCGCACCTTCCTCCACGCGGGTCGCGCCTTCTATCCTGCAAAAGGGCATAAGTTCAGCCCCCGGAAGCACTTCCGCGGTGTCGTCGACTGCGGTGCTCGCAAAGTCCGCGATGAGAACGCCTGCGTCCGCAAGGCGGCGGAGCACCCTTTGTTTGAGTTCATTATACACCAAAGGGAAACTTTTTGCATCACTTACTTTGACAAAGTGCGGCGAGGTGAGAAAATAGCCCGTCCTGCCGCCCTCGGCGCGCACGAGTTTCGCCCCCGTATCCCCGTCGCCGAGGACGAGCTCGGAGAGTTTGTGCTTCTTCATACACTCCGCCGCCCTCTCCACGTCCTCCGCCGTGACGAGCGGCATGTCGAGGGGTATGATGGCAAAGACGGTCTCCCCGTCCGTGACGGGGGTCTCCCCCGCCTCCGCGCACTGCGTGTCGTAGGCGGCAAATTCCCTCGCGAGATATTCCTCCGAGCTCCTTCCCAAAATGCGCACCGACGAGTGCGCGCTCTTTGCAAACACTATCTTCACTTCCATGTCGGCCTCCGAATGTTTTCTTATCACTATATGCAATGCGGGACGGAAATAGCACATGCCGATCCGCCCGCCCCCTACGCCCGTGCCCGCGCGACACCGCATCATATCCTCGCCCGCCCTCTCCGCCGGTGCCCGCACGGCGCCAGCATTACACGCGCAATACCCCCGCGTTTCGCACGCACAGTGCCCGCAACATACCCACAAGTTATCCGCGTTGCACACGCACAGTGTCCCGCCATCGAGCGATATCCAAAAGGGCGCGGAGGATATCCTCCGCGCCCGCCTTCCCCCGCCGAAAGACGGGGATGCCGACCGAGACGTCACACCGCCCTCGGATCGGCGGAGACGCCCTCTCCCTCCGTGCCTGCCTCTGCGGCAAACTCCGCCGCCTGCCCGTCCGTTGCCTCGGACGGGCTCTCGCCCACCGCATCGTAATCGACGACGACGGGCACGTAAGGCAGCCCGAGCGCGCACGCGATGAGCGATGCGACGACGGAAAGCACGGTGACGACAATGAAAACGATCTTTTTCCTGTCCATGGTTTGCTGTCTCCTTCTGCGTATTTGCGCGGGCGGAGGACAGCCGCGGTCGGCATCTACACCCTAAACCGCGCAGGGCGGGAAAATCAAATTTTTATGTCGAGGCTTCGCCTCCCGCCCCGCTTCCCCGAAAAAAGACCCTGCCGCATAAACGGAGGGTCTTTGCGAAACTCGGCTTTTATCCGACGCTTTAATTGTTTTAACGCGTCTTTTGGCTAGTTGCCCCTTTCGGGCTCTTCCTTCTTCTTTGCCCGTTTGCTCTTGAAAAACTCCGAGAGCAGAGCCGCGCATTCCTCGCGGAGCACCCCTCCCGTGACCTCGATGTCGTGGTTGAAAAGTCCCGCCTTGAAGAGGTCTACGCGGCTGCCCGCAGCGCCGCTCTTCGGGTCGTAAGCGCCGAAGACCAGCCTGCGCACACGCGCGTTTATCATGGCACCCGCGCACATGGGACAGGGCTCCAAAGTGACGTAGACGTCGCAGTTTTCCAGCCACCAATTCCCTAGCTTCCCCGCCGCGCTCTCCAGCGCAACGATCTCGGCGTGTCGCACGGCGTTCAGTTCCCTCTCCTTGCGGTTCGCCCCTTCCGCGACGATGACGCCGTCAAGGACGACGACGGCACCCACGGGCACTTCGTCCGCCTCCGCGCACTCCGCGGCAAGCTCCAGCGCCCGTCTCATGAATCTTTCGTCCGCAGTGTTGTCGTGCATATCTCCTCCCCGAAAAAGTTTCGCGTCGGCACATCCCGCCGCCCGTTTTCCGTCCGCGTTCACTTATGATAGGGCGTGCCCGCGTTTATGGCGAGCGCGCGGTATATCTGCTCCGCGAGCATGACTCGGAAGAGCTGGTGCGGGAATGTCATCGCGCCGAAGGATACCACGGCATCCGCCTCTTTAAGCGCGCGATCCGAAAGCCCGTGACTGCCTCCGATGAGGAAGGAAAACTCCGAGACGCCCGCCGCGCATCTCTCTGCGACGAAGCGCGCGAGTTCCTCGCTGGACAGTTTCTTCCCCCTGCCGTCCAGCGCCACGACGCACCCCTTTGCCTTGGCGAGCAGCGCGGAGGTCTCGATCTCCCTCTGTTCCTCGGGGGACTTGGCGGGCGGCGCGGGCTGTATCTCCGTCACGGAAAATGCGGCGTAGACGGAGATGCGCTTGGCGTATTCCGCAACGGCGTCCGCAAAAAATTTTTCTTTCAGTCTGCCCACAGCCACGATGTCCACTTTCACCATATCTCTCCCCTCCTACAGATAGCCCCACGAGAGGCTGAACAGCATTGCCGCGACGCCTATGCCCGTCACCGTCCAAAGGAGGACGTCGCGGTGCAGCGGCAGCGCGCCTTCCGCAGCCGAAAAGAAGGGCGCTGCGGGCAGCCTGCCCTCCCGCACCGCATCATAGCGCATCCTGCGCAGCACGACCGCGATGAGCAGCGCGGACGCTACGGCGAGGACGCACAACACCGCCATGCCGGGCACGGTGCCGTAGAGCCACGAAGTTGCGTCGCCTATCACTCCGAAGACGGGCACCAGCCCGTCGTAGCCGGAGATGACACTGACGAAATTGTTGAAGAAGTGCACCAGCATCGCGGGCAGCACCGACCCGGAGCACCACACCACGGCGGCGAGCACCGCGCCGAGCAGAAGGGTGTGCGCAAGTTGCAGTATGTTCTGATGCATGAGCGCGAAAAGCAGCGCGGAGACCAACACCGCCTTGCCGCCGCTGTCGCGATAGGTCGCGATGAGTTTCCCGCGGTGCACCAGTTCCTCGAAGACGGCGGGGAGCACGGCGGAGAGCACGATGTCCGATATGAGGGAGGGGACGGTCTGCACCGTAGACGACGAACCGCCCGTGTCAAAGCCCGTGAGGGAGAGGAAATTGTACCACGCGTTTGCGGCAAGTCCCGTGAGCAAAAGGGCGGGGAGCGTGATGACGAGCACACGTCCCAAATCGCGCTTTGAGCACTTTACGATGCCGAAAGTGCGCGGTAATGTGCGCAATGCGTCTTTTCGTGCGCCGCCGACGATGATCCACCAGCCGAGGACGGGCAAGAGCCCGAAGCACCCTATCTGCACCGAAAGCGTGAAGATGATGCCGATGTCGATGCCTAGTGCGTCGTCGATGCCGACGTACTGCGAAATGCGCACGACCAGCGTCATCGCGATGACGAGGAAGTAGACGACGCCTCCCCCGCAGCGCGGTTTCATAACGCCAACCCCATGATGAGGGAGATCAGCCAATATGCCGCGGCGAGCCCCACTGCGATCCACACGCCGAACATGGGCTGTTGTTTGCCCACATACTGCACGTCGCAGGCGAGGAAGAGTTCTCTCTCCACCCTCTGCCAACCGCGTTTGGTGAAGAGGGAGCCGACAAAGCGGAAGGCGTCTTTCACGGGAGCCATGCGGTCGCGCCCGTGCGCTCCGTCGCCGTCGGCGTACGCCGTGATGGTATATTCCTCGAATACGACGCCTCCCGAAACGACCTTATAGCCGCCGTTATCCTTGGGTTTGCCGAGACGGTAGTAGGCGTACAGCAGCAGCACGAGGGCGAGGGTGCCGACCACGAAACTCACCGTGCCCGTCAACCAATTGTAGGCGCCGAGGGAGGCTATCGCGGCGTCTATCTCGGGGATGTACGCCGTCATGAGCAGGGAGAAGAAGTTGTTGAGGAAGTGCACCGCCACGCAGGGCACGAGGGAGCCCGACAGCATGAAGAGGATGGCGAGCACCGCTCCGAAACAGAATTGATAACCCGTCTGCAACGGATTCGCGTGCATGAGGGAGAAAAGCAGCGCGGAGATGAACACTCCGAACACCGCGCCCCTAGACGCGAGCCCCGGGAGCACGTTGCCGCGCATGAGGAGTTCCTCGCCGAGGGCGGGCAGCACTCCCAGCACGAACAGGGAGAGGAAGAACACTCCCACGTTGTCGTAAGAGATCTGCCCCGCAGAGATGCCGCCCACATAGCCTATCGCTCCGAAGAAGGTCTGGAAAAGCATGGACACGGGCAGGAAGGCGACGATCGCCGCGACGGAGACGGGCAGAAGCAGAAGATAGCGCCTCGGATCTTTCATGGGGCGCAGTTTCGCTACGGCGGGCAGGTCGTAGCGCCGCCACAGCGAGAAGAGCCACACAACGAGGACTATCGCCACCTGTGTCACGGCGTAGTTGACCCATGTGGAAACGGATATGCCCGCGAACGCGCCGCCCACGTTCCCCATGGCGTAATAAAAGACGTTGGAGAGGATGGAGATGCCGCACAGCGCGAAGAGATAAAGGCTGCCGCTCTCACCTGCCAGAAGATTTCTTCTCATTTGACCTCGTAGACCGCGCTTGCACAGTGCTGCCCTGCCACGGCGACCGCGATGTCGGAGCACCCCCTAGACCGCAGTCTGCCCCCGACGGCGCCCAATGCAAGCTCCGGGAGATTGTTGTTTTCGCTTAAATGTCCTAGCAGCATGGTCCTGACCGCAGAGCCCACCAACCTTTCGGCGAACAGCGCCGTCATATCGTTGCTGAGATGCCCCATATCGCCGAGTATCCTGCGCTTCAACGCCTCGGGATAGGAGCCGCCGCGCAGCATATCGACGTCGTGGTTCGCCTCGATGAGCACCGCCTCGCTCTCGCGGATGTTGTTGTACACCCCGACGGTGGGTCTGCCCATATCCGTCGCGACGCTCACCTGCGCCCCCGACTTCACCCTGAACGAGTAGCCGAGAGGATATGCCGCGTCGTGCGGGATCCTGAACGGGATGACTTCGATGTCGCCGATGGTGAAACCGCCCTCGTAAAAATCCACTTCCGTATAGCCCGAAAGCTCCCCCTGCCGTGCTACGATCGCCTGCGCCGTCTTCGGATGCGCGAAGATGCGGGTGTCGCGGCCGAGGCGCGGGAGCGCCGCGATATGGTCGGTGTGCTCGTGCGTGATCACGACGCCGTCCAGCTTTGCGGTGTTGAGCCCGAACTTGCGAAGCTCTTCGTTCAGGCGGGTGTAAGACACCCCCGCATCGACGAGGATGGCGGTGTCGTCGGAGAACACCAATGTGGAATTTCCTTTGCTGCCGCTTGCGAGCGACACTATGCTGACAGACATTGCACTTCGATTATATCCCGTCGGAGTTTACTATTCATTAAAAACCGACGTCATTTTGAAAATTCCGTGATTTTTCTTTCGCGGGTGCCGCAGTAAGACGCTCGGGACGCCTCGCGGCTCAAAAAAGAGGCGCTCCGCAGAGCGCCTCTCGGTCGGACGTTGTTTCAGATCTCGCCGTGCGAGCGGAGCATGAGGTCCTCTCTGTCCTCGCGCTTCACGCACACCGCAAGGAAGATGACGGACACGATGAAGGCGAGCCCGGTGAGGGCGAGCATCATGAGCACAGCGGAGTCCTTGACGGGGTCGAAGTGTCCCGCGATCTCTTGATGCGCGATCTCCGCCGCATACGCCGCCGCAGAGAGCAGGGAGAGCGCGGTCACGGTCTTTCTGGGGTATCTGCCCGCAAAGAGCGACACGAGCGTGACGATGAACGCCATCGCACAGAACGCCGCCGCCACGATGTTGACGAGGGTGAGGGAGTAATCGAAGGGATCGCCTTTCGCCCAATTGATGACCATGCCTATGGCATCCGCCTGCGCGAGGGAGAACTCGGGATGAATGTCGGGCTTGAAGTAGGCGACAAGATATGCCGCCGCGGCAAGCGCCGCAAAGATGAACATCACGGCGGAGAACAGGCGGTTGACCGTCTTCGTGCGAGTGCTCGTGCGAGCCGCCGCCTTCTGCTCGGCGCGGTCGAATTCCACCGCTCCCGCATAGTCCTGCCTCTCGAGCGCCGCGGCTCCTCCTTCGGTGCGCAGCACGTCGCTGTCCTGTGTCATATAAGGCACGAGGGCGAGCGGCACGACGATGGGCTGAAGCTGGATGGTGTTGTGCTTGGGCGCAACGATGGGCACGGGACCGCCGATGCCCACGGGCTTCATGATGGTGGTGGTCGCCCCGGCGTCGGGCTGGGGGTCTCCGTACGCCTCGCTCTCGTAGAGCACGGGCTCTTCCGCAGGCACTGTCGCCATGGGAGCCGCTGCGGGCGCTGTTGCCAAAACGCGATTGTCTTTCTTTGCCATATGTCCTCCGTGCGCCGTCACGGCGCAGCGATTTTCCTGTCAGCGAACGCGGGTGTAACCCGTGCGCAGGGGGGTGATGAACGAGCATATCACGGCGAGGATGAGGTTCGCCCCCGCAGTGACGAAGAGGGTGAAGAACTCGCTGGTCTTCCAGCCGTGGATGAAGTCGTTCATGAAGTCTATCTGTGCGAGCCCGACCGTTTCCGCGCCCGCCAGCGCCGCGATGAAGAGCGCGATGACGGCGAGCAGATAGATGACCGAGCAAGCGGTGTATCTGCGGGGACGGATGGCTCCGAAGAGCCCCGTGACCGCCTTGATCACATTGACGAGGATGAACACGAGCCCGAGGGTCAGGATCATGTCGGGCACCATCGCGATCCAGATGTCACCCACCGCATCCCCCTTCCAACCGAGGTCGATGGTGGCGCGGAAGGCGTCTATCCAACCCGTGATGACGTCGAAGCGCTCGGGCACGAATTTGAAGGGGATGGCCTCCGCAGAGACACCCGCCGCCGCGAGCACATAGGGAAGCAGCACGATCGCGGATGCGATGAGCATGATGACGGAGGAAATGAGGTTGCGCGTGCGCACCGTCCTCTTCCAGCGTCTGCCTGCGTCCCTCTCTGCGGGCTGATAGTCGGACGCGGTGGACACCGCGCCGTACTCCCCCGCCGCCGTCATCCCGTCGTACTCCAGACGAGGCGTGATGACAAGCTCCTGACGCACGGAGGGCATCTTCTTCTCCGCGGCGCCGTCCATGGGAGCGGGCGCAAGCCTTATGCCGGCGTCATCGACCTTCCGGCTGTTTGCTGCGTAATTCTCGTTCATATCACTTTCCGTTCGCACCGGAGGTGTAGTCCTCCTCGGGCGCATACTGCATCAAAGGCTGATCCTGCGTGACGTAGGGCACGAATGCGACGGGCTGCACGATGGGCGGCATCTGATAGGGCTCACCCGTCTCGCGGTTATAAAAGACGGGGCCGCCGTATGGATAGCCGTAAGGCGCATAGTGTGCCGCTCCCGCGAAATTGGGGACGTCCTTGTCGCTCTCCGTCTTCTCGATGGGCTTGTTCTGCGCCTCTTCGAACGCCTTGCCCGCAAACTCGTCGAAGGTGGGTGTCCTCGGCGTGACCAGCTCCTCTTCGGGGGCTTTGAGCACCTTGGTCTTCTTGCGGACGGGCGCGGACTGCTTGATGAGGCCCTTGTCGAGAAGCTCGACGGAACGGGCACGCGACCTGCCGCAACGGGTGCACTTCACGACATCGGCGGCGTTGACCGCGCCGCAGACGGGACACACGAAGGGGTTCTCCAGCTCGTCCATATTCTCCGCAGCGGAGTACGGATCGGCATAGAAGGCGGAATAGTTCCTCACCGCAGAGGAAAGTTTTTTGAGCTGCACGACGTCGTCGGAGCCGACTTCGTTGATCTTCTCGCGATAGGCGTCCAGCATGACCGCCTGTTTTTTCAGCTCGTCGTTGGTCTTGCGGCGATAGTCCTCGATGTCCTGCATGACTTTCGCCTTGTCCTTCTCCACCCCGCGCTTCATCCTCGCGATCTCTTTCTCGGCGCCGTCCATGCGCTCCTTGACCATGAGATCGACATTCATCTTATTCTTGCGCATCTCGAGGACGTCCTCTTCGGTGAAGGGGTTGTCGGGATCCTCGACGGGGGCTCCGCAACGGGAACAGAACTTGGAGCCGGGCAGATTTTCCTCCCCGCAGATGGGGCAGACGGGACGGCGCAGCACCCCGAGCAGCTCTCCGCAATGCGCGCAGAATCTGCTGCCGGCGTTGTTGCGCGTGCCGCAGGCAGGACATTTCACTTCGTAATTCTTCGCGACCTCGGCTCCGCAGGTGGCGCAATACGCCTGCCCGCGCTCGACCTCGCTGCCGCATACCTTACAAGTGAACATATATCACCTCACGAATACTTATTATGGCATATTATAACGCCACTTCAAACAATTGACAAGTGTCAAAGTGAATTTTCTACGCTTTGAACCCGTCTTTTAATCCTACGATGCTGTTGAACACTCCCTCTCCGCGGGCGAAGAAATAACCTTCGCGCAGGAATTGGAAGCGCTCGTCCCTCTTCGCCCTCGCGACGAAAGGCTCGGCTTTGGCGTGCACCACGCGCAAAGAATCCCTCTCCAGCCTGTCCATATAGTCGCCGTCGCCCTCTGCGATGAGGTAGTCGTACATGTTGACGGTGATGTCCTCCGCGTCGCGGGCGTTCACCCAATGGATGGTGCCCTTCACCTTGACGGAGGCGCCCTCTTCGCCCGACTTCGTGCCCGGGATATACTCCACGTGCACCACCTCGGGTCTGCCGTCCGCACCGAGCTCGCAGCCCGCGTACTTCACGACGTAAGCGCCTTTCAGCCTCACCGTGCCGCCCTCTTTGAGACGGAAATATTTGGGGGGAGGATCCAACGAGAAGTCGTCGCGCTCGATGTAGAGCTCCCTTGAGAAAGTCACCGTATGGCTGCCCGACTCCGGGTCGCGGGGATTGTTCTCGAGTTCGAGGTTCTCCGTCACGTGCTCGGGATAGTTGTCGATGACCACTTTGAGAGGATCCAGCACCGCCATGGCGCGGGTGGCGTGATCGTTGAGATACTCCCTCACACAGTGTTCCAGCATGGCAATGTCCACCACGCTGTCCGCCTTGGCGACGCCTATCCTGCCGCAAAAGTCGCGCACCGCCTCGGGAGGGTATCCCCTCTCCCTGATGCCCGACAGCGTGGAAAGACGGGGATCGTTCCACCCCGACACCACTCCCTCGTCCACCAGCCTCTTCAGGAAGCGCTTGCTCATCACGGTGTGCGTGAGATTGAGCCTCGCGAACTCGATCTGTCTGGGACGGGGATCGAAGCCGCAGTTCTCCGTCACCCAATCGTAAAGGGGACGGTGGTTCTCGAATTCCAGCGAGCACAGCGAATGCGTCACGCCCTCTATCGCATCCTCAAGAGGATGCGCGAAGTCGTACATGGGATAGATCACCCACTCGCTGCCCGTGTGCGGATGCTCCGCGTGGCAGATGCGATAGATGACGGGATCGCGCATGTTGATGTTGGGCGACGCCATGTCGATCTTGGCGCGCAGCACCTTCTCGCCGTCGGCGAATTCCCCCGCGCGCATCCTGCGGAAGAGATCGAGATTCTCCTCCACGCTGCGGTTTCTGTAAGGGCTCTCCTTGCCGGGCTCGGTCAGCGTGCCTCGGGTGGAGCGGATCTCGTCGGCGGAAAGATCGCACACATACGCCTTGCCGTCACGGATGAGTTTCTCGGCGCACTCGTACATCCTGCCGAAATAGTCGGAGGCGTTGAGCACCCTGTCCCACTTGAACCCCAGCCAGCGGATGTCTTCCTCTATGCTCTGCATATACTCGACGTCCTCTTTGACGGGGTTGGTGTCGTCGAAGCGGAGATTGCACTCCCCGCCGAACTTCTCCTTGATGCCGAAATTGATGCATATCGCCTTGGCGTGCCCGATGTGCAGATAGCCGTTGGGCTCGGGCGGAAAACGCGTGATTATCTTGTCGTGCTTCCCCGTGACAAGATCCTCGACGATGATGTCCTCGATGAAATTTGAGGGTTCGGGAATGTTCGATCTCATAGCCTGTCCTGCGGGACGGACCCGCGTTAATAAGAGTTATTGTTCCGTTACATATTAGAATACACTGTGTTTAAGGCTTTGACAAGTGCGCGCGACAAATATGCGCGCGCGAATTGAAAAAATTTATTTTACGGCACGATCCGCAGCGCCCCGCCGGCGGAAAGCCCGCCTCTCACTTTTTCCCGCAGTCCCCCGAAAGGTCTACGGCGGAGGAATCCAGATACATGGCTCCGTCCTCGAAACGGAAGCCGAAACGCTCCAGCTCCGGATGGCGGCCGAGGACCCTCAAAGGCACGGGATTGAGGGAAAACTTGAAGAGCATCGCCCGCAGGAAAAATTCCTTATCCCCGGGGTTTATATCTTCGTTTTTGACGATAAAGTGTGTGATCGTGACATATTCCCCCACTTCGGTGCGCATGAGCCCGACGGGATCGCCGTCCTCGCGCATCACGAAATTCGCCCCTCCGACGGGGAGGGATACGCCGAGGTCGCGGTAAAGCGCCGAAAGCACTTCTTTGTCCGTTTCGAACCCTACCGTCAGCATTCTTTCTCTCCGTATTCCACGCTCACGAGGGTGAGCCCCTCGGGCGGGAGGGTCTTGCCCGCGAGGGTCCTGTCCCCCGTTTCGAGCACGCGGCGGACGTCCGCCGCCGTGAGTTTGCCCTGTCCCGCGTAAACGAGAGTGCCTGCGATGATGCGCACCATGTTGTATAAAAACCCATTGCCCGTGACGAAGATGTCCAGCGTGCCGCGGGCGAGTTTTCCGTCCTTCACCTCGCCATCGGGTGCGAGCGTCACCGAATAGACGGTGCGCACGGTGCTCTTCACCTTGGAGCCGCTCGCCTCGAATCCCTTGAAATCGTGCTCGCCCTCTATGACGTCCGCGCATTCGCGCATGGCGGAAAGGTCGAGGGGGACGACGATGTGGGCGCGGGTGTCTTCCATCATGGGACGGCGGTGGCGGGAGACGTAGACGGAATAGCGGTAGGTCTTGCGTTTTGCCGAAAACCGAGCGTTGAAATCCTCCCCCGCGGGCTCGCAGGAGAGCATTGAAACGTCCCTGGGCAGCAGCGTGTTGACGGCGAACGGGATCTTCTCCGGCGGGATGGCGGTGTCCGCGTCGAAGTGCACCACCTGCCCTTCGGCGTGCACGCCCGCGTCCGTCCTGCCGCTCGCGGTCGCCTGCGTCGGGACGCCGAAGACCTCCGAAAGCGCCTTTTCCAGCACCTCCTGCACGCTTATCCCGTTGAGCTGACGCTGCCAGCCCACGTAATTCTTGCCGAAATAGGAAATCACCGCGCGGAACCTCACACCAGACCTCCGAAGATGAGCGTGTCCATGGCTCCGCCGAAATAGTATCTGTCCAGCAGCACCGCGACGAAGTAAGCCGCGATGAGCAGGAATCCGACGAAGTCGGCGATGCCGAGCTTCATCACTTTGAGTTTGGTGCGGTGCTCGGTGGCGTTATAGCACCTCGCGTCCATCGCGAACGCCAGCTCGTCCGCCCGCCTGAAGGAATTGACGAAGAGGGGGATGAGCACGGGGAGAAGCGCCTTCGCCCTTGCGATGAGACCGCCCGTGTCGAAGCTCGCACCCCTCGCCTTCTGCGCGGCGATGATCTTCTGCGTCTCCTCGAAAAGGGTGGGGATGAAGCGGAGCGCGATGCTCATGATCATGGCGATGTCGTGCACGGGCACCTTGATGAGAGCAAGGGGTTTGATGAGGCTCTCGGTGCCGTCCGCCACCTCCACGGGGGTGGTGGTGAGGGTAAGCAGCGAAGCGCCGCTGATGAGCAAAACAAGCCTTAATGCCATCTTTATGGTGGTATGAACGCCCTGATCGGTGATTTGCAGCGCTTTCCAGCTCCACAATATCTCGCCGTCTTTGATCATGAAAAGATTGATGACGGCGGCAAAGAGCACGATGAACAGGATGGCACGCACCGACTTCAGAACGGAGAGCATGGGGAGCCTTGCCACGAGTATGATGAAGAGCAGCACCGCCGCCGTGAGCATGAAGCCGAAGTAGGTGTTGACAAAGAAGATCGCCACCACGAACATTATCGTGAGCAGCAGTTTCATGCGCGGATCCATGCGGTGCACGACGGAGCCGGTGGGATAGTACTGTCCGAAGGCTATGTCCTTAAACATTTCCGTCCTCCCCGTCTGTGTCCGCGGCGTCGGCCGCCTGCGGGTGCGCGCCCTTATGTTCCGCGCGGTAAGCGCAGAGCGCGTCCGCGAGTTCCTCGGGCGTGACCACCGTCTTTGGGAGCACGATGCCGCGCTCCGCGAGTTTGTCTACTATGCGTGCGGCGGTGGGGAGGGAAAGCCCCGCCTCCGCGAGTTTTTCGCGCGCGCCGAACACCTCGGCGGGAGAGCCGTCCGCGACCACTCTGCCCTCTTTTAAGGCGACTATCCTGTCCGCCATCGCGGCGATGTCGTCCATATAGTGCGACACCATGACGACGGTGGGGCTGACCTCTTCGTGCAGCCTTCGCACGAGCGCAAGTATCTCTCGCCTGCCCACGGGGTCCAACCCCGCGACGGGCTCGTCCAGCACGAGGATCTCGGGCTCCATGGCGATGACTCCCGCGATCGCGGCGCGGCGTTTCTCGCCTCCCGAGAGCTCGAAGGGACTGCGCTCCGCGAACTCCGCATACGGAAGACCCACGACGTCCATGGCGCGGCGCACCCTTCTGTCTATCTCGTCCTTTTCGAGTTTCATGTTCTTGGGACCGAAGGCGACATCCTTCGCCACCGTGTCCTCAAAGAGCTGATATTCGGGATATTGGAAGACCATGCCCACCGTAAAGCGCAGCTTTTTGAGGGACTTTTTGTCGGAGGCGTCCATCCCCGCGACCGTCACCCGACCCTGCTGCACTCTGACCAACCCGTTGAGGTGCTGTATGAGCGTGGATTTCCCGCTGCCGGTGGCGCCGATGAGCCCGACGAATTCCCCCTTCTCTATCGCGAGATCCACGCCGTCGAGAGCGCGTTTCTCAAAGGGAGTCTTGGCGGAATAGGTGTAGGTGAGCCCTTTCAGTTCGATAGCGCGCATATGCCCTCCACCAATTCGTCCTCGTCGGTGACGGTGCCCTCGAAGGTGAAGCCGCGCTCCGTAAGCATCCTCGCCAGCTCCGTAGCGGGCGGGAGAGCCAGTCCGCACGCCTCCACTTCCGGGGATGCGAACACCTCTTTGGGGGTGCCGTCCAGCACCTTTCTGCCCTTGCGCAGCACGATTATCCTGTCCGCCATCGCCGCCTCGTCCATATTGTGCGTGATGGTGATGACGGTGATGCCGCTCTCGTTGAGCTTTTTCGCCACAGCCATGATCTCCGCCCTGCCCTCGGGATCGAGCATGGAGGTGGATTCGTCGAAGATGATGATGTCGGGCTTCATCGCCAGCACTCCCGCGATCGCGACGCGCTGTTTCTGTCCGCCCGAGAGTTTGCTTGCGCTGCGGGTGCGGAACTCCGTCATCCCCACGGCGTCGAGAGCCCAATCCACTCTCTCGGCTATCTCTTCGCGGGGGATGCCCACGTTCTCGGGACCGAATGCCACGTCATCCTCGATGATGGTCGCCACCATCTGGTTGTCGGGGTTCTGGAACACCATGCCCGCCTTGCGTCTGACGTCGAACGTCCTCTCCTCGTCGCGGGTGTTGATGCCGTCGATGACGACGTCGCCCGCCGATGGCACGAAGAGCCCGTTGAGCAGCTTGGCAAGCGTGCTTTTCCCGCTGCCGTTCATCCCCGTGAGCGCGACGAATTCCCCCTTTTCCACCGAAAAGGAGACCCCGCGGAGGGCGCGCACCGTCTGCCCTTCGCCCACTCTGTATGAGTAGCTGACGTTTGTGAGTTCTATCTGCGGCATAATAAGGGATTATAACACACCGCCCTCAAAATGAAAAGCGCTTGAATGATGCGTTGAAGGAATAATACATCCCGTTTCCCCGCAGGAACGCGCGGACCCGTGCGACGCCCTGCCCGCAGCCCCTGCTAAAAGCGCGGAAGCCGCGCCGCGGACACAAAAACATCCCTTCCTCCGCCGAAATGCGCGGAGGAAAGGATGCCTTTACTTTTTATCCCTCCCGCGAGGGAGAGCGGTCATGCCTCGGGAAGCACTTCCTCGCCGCCCGGCGTCTCGGTGCCTCCCCCGTCATCCGGGACGTTCTCTGCCGCCTGCGACTGCCACCATGCATAGAACACGGTATCCTTCCATATCCTGACGCCCTCTACGGTCGCCTCTTCGGCGTCCTCGGAGCCGTACGGCGCGGTGAACCAGCCGAGGAAAACGTCATCCTCCGGGGCGATCAGCTCCGGGAGCTCCACAAAGCCGCCCATCGCGACGGATGGCGGATTGTCGTTCTCAAACGTCTCGGGCTCCACTCCGCCGAGGTCAAACTTCACGTCCACCTTCTTCACGTTGTCGCGCAGTTTGATGAGCGACACTCTCTCGAACACTCTGCCGCCTACGGAGATCTTGTCATAGCCGTCCACCCTCTCGACCAGCGCCCTGTGATCGTAGGTCTGTCTTGCTCCCAAGATCCCGTCGGAAGTGTCTCCCGTGACGGAAGAGGGCAACTCTATCGACAACTCGAGCACCCTGCCGCTCTGCTTGTAGGTGCCTTCGAGCACCGTTTCGTCGTAGACCACGTCCACGTCGCTCACGCCGAAACTCAACACGAGGCTCGGGTCGTCCACGCACACATACACGCCGCGCAGCCCGCAGAAGCACACCAGCAGCACCACGAGCGCGACCAGCGCCAGTGCGCACGGCAGAATTATTTTCAGTCCCCATTTTTTAAGAAATGCCATATATTCCTCCTTGACGGCTCCCCGCCGCCGAGACCATTATACCACACGATGCCTACGCCCGCAATACGTGTCCCGCGTGAAATGCGCATACACGCGTGGGCGTAAAGATATGTTACTATCATCTTAAAGACATTTTAGTGCAGTCGGTTGACTAATATCGCGCGCGATAGTATAATCCCCTTTGCACAGCCGAAAGGCGAAAAGTTCGATCACAAGTTATACACACCAATGGAGGTCTTTATGAAAAAGATGACAATCGACGGTAACACCGCAGCGGCGCATGTTGCATATGCGTTTTCCGACGTTGCGGCGATCTACCCCATCACGCCCTCCTCTCCCATGGCAGAAAACTGCGACGAATGGGCGGGGCAAGGCAGAAAAAACATCTTGGGCAATGTGTTGAAGATCGTCGAGATGCAGTCCGAAGCGGGCGCCGCGGGCGCAGTCCACGGCTCTCTTGCCGCGGGCGCGATGACCACGACGTTCACCGCGAGCCAAGGCTTGCTGCTCATGATCCCGAACATGTACAAGATCGCGGGCGAGCTGCTCCCCTGCGTGTTCCACGTTTCCGCCCGTGCTCTCGCGGCACACGCACTCAGCATATTCGGCGATCACGCAGACGTGATGGCATGCCGTCAGACGGGCTTTGCGATGCTGGCGTCCAACTCCGTGCAGGAAGTCATGGACCTGAGCCTTGTCGCACATCTTTCCACGCTGAAAGCGTCCGTCCCCTTCATCAACTTCTTTGACGGATTCAGGACCTCTCACGAAGTGAGCAAGATCGACGTCATCGACTACGACGAGATCAAGAGCCTTGTCGACTTCGACGACATCGACCGCTTCCGCGCGCGTTCCCTCAACCCCGAGCATCCTCATCAGGCGGGCACGGCGCAGAACCCCGACATCTATTTCCAGAACAGAGAAGCCGCCAACAAATATTACCTCGCCGTCCCCGGCATCGTGCAAACGATGATGGACAAGGTGGCGACCGTCACCGGCAGGCAGTATCACCTCGTTGACTACTACGGCGCCAAGGACGCCGACCGCGTCATCGTCCTCATGGGCAGCGGCGCGGAGGCCGTCGAAGAGACCGTCGATTATCTCACCGCCAAGGGCGAGAAGGTGGGCGTGCTCAAAGTCAGGCTTTACCGTCCCTTCCCCGCCGAGCAGTTCGTCGCCGCTCTCCCCAAGACCGCCAAGAAGATCACCGTCCTCGACCGCACCAAGGAAGCAGGCTCCCTCGGCGAGCCCCTCTACCTCGACGTCGTTGCGGCTCTCGATGAGCTCAAGGTCAAGGCGGACGTGCTCTGCGGCAGATACGGCCTCGGCAGCAAGGAGTTCAATCCCTCCATGGCGGCAGCCGTGTTCGAGAACATGAACGAAGGCAGGAAGAACCACTTCACCGTCGGCATCGTGGACGACGTGACGGGCACTTCTCTCGAGATCAAGGAAAAGATCGACGTTGCCGATCCCTCCACCATCTCCTGCAAGTTCTACGGCCTCGGCTCCGACGGCACCGTCGGCGCCAACAAAAACAGCATCAAGATCATCGGTGACCACACCGACAAGTACGCGCAGGGCTACTTCTCCTACGACTCCAAGAAGTCGGGCGGTCTCACCGTCTCCCACCTGCGCTTCTCCGACAAGCCCATCCGCGCGACCTACCTCATCGATCAGGCGGACTTCGTGGCGTGCCACAACGAGTCTTACGTGCTCCGTTACGACATGCTCTCCGACCTCAAAGAGGGCGGCACCTTCCTGCTCAACAGCATCTGGTCTCCCGACGAGATGGACAAGCAGCTGCCCGCCAAGATGAAGAACCAGATCGCGCAGAAGCACATCAAGTTCTACACTCTGGACGGCCTTGACGTCATCACCAAGCTCGGCGCGAGCAAGGGTGTCAACACCGTCATGCAGGCGGCATTCTTCAAACTCGCGAACGTCATCCCCTACGCCGACGCCGAGAAGTATATGAAGGAAGCCATCAAGAAGACCTACGGCAGAAAGGGTGACGCCGTCGTCAAGATGAACTGCGACTGCATCGACAACGCCATCACCTCTCTGAAAGAGGTCAACTATCCCGAGAGCTGGGCGACCACCACGACGGGTGCCGATCCCCTGCCCGTCCCCAACGACGAGTACTACAAGACCTTCATCGCGCCCATCATTGCGCAGGAAGGCGACAAGCTGCCCGTCAGCGCGTTCTCTCCCGACGGCATCGTCCCCACCGGCACGACCAAGTTCGAGAAGCGCGGCATCGCGGTCAGCGTCCCCGAATGGGATGTGACCAAGTGCATCCAGTGCAACCGCTGCTCCCTCGTCTGCCCGCACGCGGCGATCCGTCCCGTGCTCGCCACCGCAGAGGAGCTCGCCGACAAGCCCGAGAGCTTTGTCACCAAGGCTGCCATCGGCTTCAAGGGCTATGAGTTCAGGATGCAGGTCAGCCCCTATGACTGCTCCGGCTGCAACAACTGCGTCAACGTCTGCCCCGCCAAGGAAAAGGCGCTCACCATGATCCCCATCGCGGAGTCCATCGAGAAGGACGCGGCGAATTGGGACTACGCGGCGTCCCTCAAAGAGACCTCCGCTCCCATCCCCGCCGACAAGGTCGCTTCCGTCAAGAACAGCCAGTTCAAGAAGCCCCTCTTCGAGTTCTCCGGCGCGTGCGCGGGCTGCGGCGAGACCCCCTATGTCAAGCTCATCACCCAGCTCTTCGGCGACAGGATGATCATCGCAAACGCCACGGGCTGCTCCTCCATCTACGGCGGCAGCGCCCCCACCTGCCCCTATGCCAAGAACGATAAGGGTCAGGGTCCCGCGTGGGCGAACTCCCTCTTCGAAGACAACGCCGAGTTCGGCTTCGGTATGCACCTCGCCTATCAGGCGCGCAGGAACGTGCTGAACAACATCATGACCAACATCATCGGGCTGGACACCATCTCCCCCGCAATGAAAGAGGCCATGACCGAGTGGATGGACGGCAAGGACGACGGCGAGCTCTCCAAGGCAGCCGCGGCGAAGATCCTCGCTCTCCTGCCCGATGAGAAAGCCAACGCCAACGGCATCACCCTCGACCTTCTGAACAGAGTCGAAGCCCGCAAGGACTGCCTCGTCAAGAAGTCCGTGTGGATCATCGGCGGCGACGGCTGGGCATACGACATCGGCTACAACGGCGTCGACCACGTGCTCGCAAGCGGTGAGGACGTCAACATCCTCGTCCTCGACACCGAGGTCTACTCCAACACCGGCGGTCAGGCTTCCAAGTCCACCCCCACCGGCGCCATCGCGAAGTTCGCCGCCACCGGCAAGCGCACCAAGAAGAAAGACCTCGCTCTGCTCGCCATGGACTACGGCTATGTCTACGTCGCGCAGGTCTCCATGGGCGCGGATATGAATCAGGTGGTCAAGGCGTTCGCCGAGGCGGAAGCCTATCACGGCCCCTCCATCATCATCGCCTACGCACCCTGCATCAACCACGGCATCAACATGACCAAGTCCCAGCTGGAGATGAAGAAGGCGGTGGACACCGGCTATTGGCAGCTCTTCCGCTACAACCCCGCTCTCGCCGACACCGAGGCGAACCCCTTCACGCTGGACAGCAAAGAGCCCACCGAAGACTACCAGTCCTTCCTCATGGGCGAAGTGCGTTACGCCTCCCTCGCCAAGCAGAACCCCGACGCCGCGAAAGTCCTCTTCGCCAAGAACGAACAGGATGCCGCAGCAAAACGCGCCTTCTACGCGCGCAAAGCGGAGTCCAATTGGAAACCCGGCAAAAAATGATGCTGAGTTACGCAAACGCCGCCCTTTTGGGCGGCGTTTTCTTTTTTCGCGCATCATTTTTTGCCGTTCCGCAGTAAGAAAATTGTACGCTACGGGAAAACTTGCTCTTCATCGTACTCGAAAGTGAGAACGGGGCGTACGTCCCCTGACATGGGAGTGTTGATTACCCCCTTCCTGCGGGTTTCCCCCGAAATCGTTCCCCCTTAAAAGGGGACCCACCATTTCGGGGGACACCTTCGGCACTCGGGCACGAGGGCGTCCGAGGACGGCGCCTCCATGGCGCCGCCATGTTATGCCGCTTGCAATGCGCCCGCTTCGCGAAGAGAGTGGCGCATTGCCGGCGCACGTTTCGTCAGCCCTCGGCACTCATACGGTCGCCGCCGACTTTCAAGAGGCGGCAAGCCGCCTGTGAAAGTTTGGCTGGGCGGCTCCACTCCGAAAGAGATAACATCGTGTCAAGCGACGTCACGCTCAAAGTTTTCGTTAAACCGTCTTCGAAAGGGTGTTCGGCGTGTTCCAGCACGCTTCGAACGAGGGCGCGTCATAAATGTTCCCCGCCCTATGACGGCACCGCGGGGAAAAATCGTGGGTTGCTTCCCGCACTTTGTTTTGTCAAGGAGTTGCGCCGAAAAAATTTGCCGGTGGGGGTATTATACCCCCACTCCCCCACGTTGTAGCGGGACGTTAATAACATTTTGCCGAGCGTGATGTAAAGCTAATGCCGGCCGCCTGCTTAAGGCCGCAAAATTTTTCGCGCCCTTGACAACGACGTTTCGTTAAAATAACAACACGCGCGGAGCAGTCCCCTGCTCCGCGCCTTAATTGTTGCGCTCTTTGTAGCTCGGGGACGTTTGACACCCGCTCGGAGGTTGCGGCGTGTTCGGGGGGTGAGAATTAAGTGTACGTCTCGCGGGGAGTATTGTTCCCCCTCCTTCCCTTCGGGCTTTCCTCCCCCACTCGTGAAGAGTGCAGTCCTCCTAAAATGCGGGATATACTTTTCGTCCTTTTTGATAGAGTTTGAATCTCGCATAGAGATAATCGAGCGGCGAACAGTATAAACTGAACATCGCTCGCGGGGAGAGGAAGGCGACTCGACGCGCACTACGCCCGTGTCTACTTAATTATCCGTCTAGCTTGCGAGGTCGCATTTCGCGCCGCAGCGTTCAAGCGGCGGCTACGCCGCCTGTGAACGCTTGGGTGAGCGGCGCGTAAGACCGTCTCCAAAACAGGATTCGTCGTGTTCGATCATACTCCGAACAAGAAAACGTCGTGTCGGGGGACGTCACGCACTAACGTCCCGTCGTCCTGACGCTCTCATTTGGATGCAGAACGCGAAAGCACCCCTTTTCAGGCGAGGCGCGTACTAAACCGTACGTAACGAGCCTGAAAAGGGGTGCTGACAAAGTTATGCGCCAAATGAGAGCGTCAGGAGAGTTTTTGGTCGCCGAAGCGTATCCACCCCCACCTCCTCATCACCTCCGAAATGATGAGACACAGGACGGCAGGGATGACGACGCAGCAGAGGACGATGCCGAGGGCGAGTTTCCATTGGGGAAGACCGACTTCGACGGAGGCGTCGATGGCGCCGAAGATGCCGACGAGACCGGAGGTGCCCATGCCGCCGCCGACGGCGTTGCAACGCAAGCCGAAGACGCAGGTGGAAAGGGGTCCCACGACTACGCTGGCGAGGATGGGCGGGAGCATGATCTGCGGATGACGCATGAGATTGGGGATCTGCAACATGCTGGTGCCTATACCCTGCGCGATGAGCCCGCCCCACTTGTTTTCGCGAAAGGACTGCACGGCGAAACCGACCATATGCGCGGAGCACCCCACCATGGACGCGCCGCCCGCAAGAAGTATGGCATCGTAGGTGGCGAAGTCCACCTCGCCAGCGGCGTACGCAGTGATGACGGGGGTGGCGACGGCAAGCCAGATGGCTGCCGAAGAAGTGGGCAGGGTGAGAAGTATGCCCATGACGACGGCGATGATGATGCCCATGACGGCGGGGGTCGCCGCCGTGGCGAGAGCGACGCCCTCGCCGATGAGATCGACAAGTTTGATGAAGGGCCACGCCGCCCACACCGCGAACAGACAGACGACGAACATCACGAGGGGGACGACGACGATGTCCACCTTGGTCTTGCCCGCGACGAGCCTGCCGAGTTCCACCGCGATGACGGAAACGACATAGGCGCCGATGGGGTTGCCGGGAGCGGCAGGCGCCACGCCCGAGAGAACGTCGTTGACGGCAAGCGTGGTGAAATCGCCGAGGAAACCGTCCGTGACGGCATTGGCGAACGCTCCCACGAAACCCGCCACCGCTGCGGTGAACATGACGAGCTTGGGCGCCTTCAACGCATGGGCGATCCCTATGCCGATGCCCGCGCCCATGAGCATCTTGGCAAGATTCGCGACGGCGGTGACCCCGCCGCCCACGATGAGAGCGGCATCGGTGCCCGCAGACGTGATCCACGCACCGATCTGCCCGAGGATGGTGCCCGCGATGAGGGTGCAGAACAGCCCCTGCGACATGCCCGTAAACGCGTCTATAAAATATCTGACGAAACCCTTTTTGAGAAGATAGAAAATATATTTCCACGAAAACTCGGGTTTTATCTCGTCGTTTTTATTGTTTGAAGTGTCGGTTGTGTCGGCAACGTCGGTCGCGCTTTCTTTCTCGCCGTCAACCTCGCCTGCGGGGAGCTCCCCTTGCGGAAGGCGTCTGTACTCGGTGTCGTCCGCAAGCATCTTGTCAAATTCGGCGCTCATCCTCTTCCTCCTTTTTCCACGCCATCCTCACCACGGTGCCCAGCACGAGAGCGGCCAGCCCCGCGGAGTCTTCGCGTCTGAAATCTCCGCCCGAAGAACCGTAGCTCTTGGCGGTGAAATAAGCACAGTCACAGCCGACGTCCGCAAGCGCTTCCGCCGCGTAGCCGTGCAGGGCGTTGAGTTTGCTTTTGAAGCCGTCGCAGGGCGGCATAAGGCAGGGCACGCCCGTGTTGTCCACGGCGTCGAAGAGCGCCTCCTGCGCGGTGTGCGAAAACTCCTTGCCGCGGAGGGCGTCTTTGCGCAGCAGCGCGACGTTGCAGCCGTCGATGTCGCCTATGACCGCGGCGACTGCGCCCTTCAGCTCGGGATGCGCCGCGGCAAACGCGCGCGAGCCCGCGTGGGCGGAATTCTCTCCCCCGAACGAAACGAAGCATACCCGCGTCCCTTCGGGCAGAAGCTCCGGAGAGCGCAGCAATTTGCGATAGACTTCCACCGACACTGCGGTGGAAATGCCGTTGTTTTCTCGGGCGTGCCTCTGGAATGGGGAGAAGTGCAGCACGAGCGCGGTTATGCCCGCCACGGCGTTGATGAAGGGTATGACCGTGAGCGAGGTTATCTTGGACACCGTGTCCGAGCCGACGCAGAGCTTGACCAGACAAAAGAGCACGAAGAGCACCGCAGAAACGGGCACGACGGCAAACACCACCTTGCGCACCAGCCCGAAATTGACGAAGAAGGAGCCGGGGGAAGCGTCGTGATTGGACGCGATGACGACCAGCCTGCTCCCCTGCTGTTTGCGCACGGGGATGCTCTCGGAAAACACGTTGTAGGAGACTTTCTTGGGATAGAGGCAGCGTACGGCTTTTCTCGCACCGAGGAAGGCGGCTGCGCCCGCCAGCCCACCCAGCACGAAGATGCCGAGCGCGACGAGCACCAAAACGACGCCGTCCGCGCGGTCGCCTCCGAAGGATACGAAATAAAAGAGCGCGGCGAGGAAATAGGACACGCCGAGCAATCCGCAGCAATTCCTGCCCGCGTACGGCGGGGTGCGGAACGCTTCCATTCGCGTAGGCGCGTAGGGCGAGAGCTCGTCGCGAAGTTTCCTAGCGCAGGCGGTCTCTTCGGAAGTGGAGGTCAGCCCGTCGGCGTAGTCGGCAAGCGACTTGACGAGTTCCTCACATGCCTCGTTGACCTTCTCTTTCTCGTCCTCGCGTTCCTGTTGCACCGAAAGGTCGAGGGAGGGCTCTTCGCCGTCCGTCCTTTCCGCGCGCGCGACGATATAATCGTTGTCTTCGCTCATGCTCTTCCCTCACAAAGTGAATCCGCCGTCCACGGTGAGCACCTGACCCGTAACGTAATCGCTTTGCAGCAAGAACGTCACCGCGGACGCGATCTCTTCGGGCTTCCCCACCCTGCCCAGCGGGATTGATGACGCGAGCTCGTCGAGCTCGGCGGGCGAATAGCACTTCATCATGTCGGTGTCCACGGCGCCCGGTGCCACCGCGTTGACGGTGATGCCGCTGGGCGCGAGCTCCTTCGCGAGCGCGAGCGTAAGCCCCACGAGCGCCGCTTTGGACGCGGAGTAGACCGACTCGTATGCCGCCCCTTTCACTCCCCAGACGGAGGAAACATTGACTATGCTCCCCCTCTTCTTTTCGATCATATACGGCAGGAGGGCGCGCGTGACGTAAAAGGCTCCGTCGCAGTTGACGGCAAACACCCTGCGCCATTCCTCGTCCGAGGTGTCCTGCAACAGCCCGCGCAGGGAAACACCCGCACAGTTGACCAGCGCGTCGGCGCCGCCGAAACGCGCGCGCACTGCGCTCTCCGCCTCCCTCACGGACGCGGGATCGGCGACGTCGCAGAAGAACGCCTGCACACCGCCGAAGTGCGCAAGTTCGCTCTCCAGCGCCCTCGCCTCCGCCTCGGAGGAACGATAAGTGAACGCCACGTTGCAGCACGGAGCGAGCGCACGCACGATCGCCGCACCTATCCCTCTGCTGCCGCCCGTCACAAAAGCCGTCCTTATCTTCATGTCATCCTCCCGCCTGCCGGACGCCACCCGAAAAACAAAAAAGGCGGACGCCGCCGCCTTTTCGGTGTGTCGGAAATTATTCCGCGTCTTCCTCCGCCTCCGCCTTTTGTTCGGCGTCGGCATCGGTCATCTTGCCTATCATCTTGCTCTCGGCGTCCGCAGAGGACAAGTCGAGATAATAGACGTAGCTGTAATCATCGGTGTTGAACCACACGAAACGGCTGCCCGCAAATTCGAGGTCGAGATAGTCGCTCTTGACGCCGGAGGCGACCACGGTCTTGACGTTGACGCTGTCCCCCTCCTCGCCGAGATTGATGCGATAGAGCGCGGTGCCGTCGGAGTCGGTGTAGTAGACATAGCCGTCGACGACCGCACGCACGGTGACGGACTCGCCCGCATCTATGATGAGGTTGGCGTCCGTGTAACCCACGCTGTCGGCGGTGACGAGATATATCTTGCTGTTCACCGTGGCGAGGATGCCCTCATCCCCTCCGAGAGGATAGAAGGAAGTGGGCGCAGACGCGGCGAGTTTGAGCTCTTTTTCGACGGAATAGTCGGTTGTGAGGTCAAAAGTGTTCATATAAAGTCCCGTTGACGTCGAAGTGCCGCCCTCGTAAACGGACTTGGTGTAGTAGAGCGTCACCGCACTGTCTGACACGTAGGCAAGGTCGGAGAGAGAATAGGTGAACACCTTCTCATAGTTCTCCGCGCCGTCTTCCTCGCCGAGGAATGAGTCGTAGGTGGCGAGAGTGCGGCGGTCGGTGCCATCGTATTTCACCGCGCAGAGGTTGTTGTAATGACGATAGCTGTCGTCACCCGTGGGGGTCTCGGTGTAGAAGATGTAGTCGGACACGACCGCACCCGCCGCGGGATCCCATTCCGCGTCATAGCCCCAGACGACGCTGGTGGCGTTCTCGATGAGCACGCCCTGCGTCGCGCCCTTGCCATCGTCCACGCTCTTGTCGCCGCTCATGCCGGAGAAGTCGAAGTAACGCACGGTGGAAGAGTCGGACTTGTAGAGGATGCGGGTGGGCGTGAAGAGATACTCGCTGCTTCTGCTCGCCACGGTGCCGATGCGCTGCGTGACCGCGCCGTCGGTGCGGGTGCGCATGAAGTCGGTGTGCGTGGTGGACGCGGTGCCGGAGGTATCCTTGGAGGTGTTGGGCGTGGCGTAATAGATCCAATCGCCGTACACCGCGAAGCCGCCGCCCGCGTATCCGTTGTAGACGGAGAGAGGCACGACGACGGTCGCCGTATCGTTGTTGACGGAGCCGTCCTCGTTCTTCTCGGCGCGCATTATACTCTGCTTGAGAGAGGCGCCCCACTCGTTGCTGTCCACGCTGCCGACATAGCCGTTGATGAAGTAGACATAGTCGCCCTGCTCGACGTAATAGCCGCCGTTGGACACGACTTTCGCGGAGGAGTCGCCCATGCCGATGCTGTTCCATTCATAGACGTTGCACGCGGCGAGCAGCGTTGCCGCCACTGCGAGGGTCGCTATGACAGCGACGATTGCGATGACTTTCTTTCTTTTCATAAAATTCTCCTGAGAGATCTTCTTGTCTTTTTTGTCCGCGGGAAGCCGCGGGGATAATTATAGCCGATGGCGCGGGATTTTACAACCCGATGCGCACACGCGGCAGGGTTTTCACTTGGCGGGAGCCTCGTCGAGGTCGAGCTTGATGTGCACGTCCTTGAGCTGTTTCTCGGTCACTTCGGAGGGCGCGCCCATGAGGATGTCTCTCGCATTGCGATCCATCGGGAAGGTGATGATCTCGCGGATGTTGGGCTCTTCGGCGAGCAGCATGACTATCCTGTCCACGCCGGGAGCGATGCCCGCGTGCGGAGGAGCGCCGAACTTGAAGGCGTTGTAGAGCGCGGAGAACTTCTTCTCGATGACGTCCTTGCCGTAGCCCACGATCTCGAAGGCGCGCTCCATGATGGCGGGCTCGTGATTGCGGACGGCGCCGGAGCTCAACTCCACGCCGTTGACGACGCTGTCGTACTGATAGGCGAGGATGTCGGTGGGCTCCATGGTATTGAGCGCCTCGAGCCCTCCCTGCGGCATACTGAAGGGATTGTGGCAGAAGGTGAGGTTGCCCTCGTCGTCGTACTCGTACATCGGGAAGTCCACGATCCAGCAGAATCTGAACGCATCCTTTTCGATGAGGTCGAGCCCGACGCCGAGCTCGGTGCGGAGGAAGCCCGCCTGCTTTTCGGCGTCCTTTTCCTCGGCGACGAGCGCGACGAAAGCGCCGTTTTCGAGGGCGAGCCTTTCTGCGAGCGCGTCCTTGCACTCCGCCGCGAATTTGGCGATGCCGCCCGCGAGCGCTCCGTTCTCGTCCAGCTTGAACCAATACATGTTCTCGGCGCCGTTGAGTTTGCACTTCTCGACCAGCGCGTCTATGAACTTCCTGCCGGGGGCGTGACCGTTCACCGCGACGGCTTTGATCGTCTTGCCCTCGGTGAAGAAGGGAGCTTTGCCCGTGAGGATGTCGGTGACATCCCTGATGATGAGGGGGTTGCGAAGGTCGGGCTTATCGGTGCCGTAATCGCGCATTGCGTCGCGGTAGCTTATCCTGCGGTAAGGTCCCTTGTCCACCTTCTTACCCTTGCCAAACTCCGTGAACACGCCCGTCAGCACCTCTTCCATGACGGCAAAGACGTCGTCTTGAGTTGCGAAGCACATCTCGGTGTCCAGCTGATAGAACTCGCCGGGACTGCGGTCCGCCCTAGCGTCCTCGTCGCGGAAGCAGGGCGCGATCTGGAAATATCTGTCGAAGCCCGACGCCATGAGCAGCTGTTTATACTGCTGTGGCGCCTGCGGCAGCGCGTAGAATTTGCCGGGATGCAGACGGCTGGGCACGATGAAGTCCCTCGCGCCCTCGGGCGACGAGCTGGTGAGGATGGGGGTGGTGATCTCAAGGAAGCCCATGTCCGTCATCTTGCGTCTGAGCCAGCTGACCACCTTTGCGCGGAAGACGATCTTGTCCTTCACCTCGGGATTGCGCAGGTCTAGGAAACGATAGCGGAGCCTTGTATCCTCCCTCGATTGAGTGCTGGTCGCCACCTCGAAGGGGAGCTGCTCATAGCATCTGCCCAGCACCTCCACCTTTTCGGGCTCTATCTCTATCATGCCGGTGGGCATATCGGGGTTGGGAGAGCTGCGGAGGATGACCTTGCCCTCGACGGACACGGTGGATTCCCGCGGTATCGAGCGCACCAACTCCTTCATCTCTTCGGTGGTCGCCACCGCCTGCGTGCTGCCGTAAAAGTCGCGCAGCACGAAAAAGATGACCGCGCCGAGGTCGCGCGTGCCGGACAGCCATCCGGCAAGTTTGACGTGTTGACCCACGTTGCTCTCATTAAGTTCCCCGCAAGTATGCGTCCTGAATTCCATATCTTCTCCTACAGCAGGTGTATGCCCGCCTCTTCGCATTTTTCTCTCATCTCGTCGGGCCACAGACTCGCCTGCACCTCGCCGATGTGCGCCTTTTGGAGCAGCAGCATACAAAGCCTCGACTGCCCTATCCCGCCGCCGACGGTGAGGGGGAGCTCGCCGGACATGATCTCCTTGTGATAGTCAAAGCCCAGCCTCTCTTCCGCTCCCGCGAGCTTGAGCTGCGCCGCGAGCGCGTCCGCGTCCACGCGGATGCCCATGGAGGATATCTCCAAACTCTCGCCCAAGATCTCGTCATAAAAGAGGATGTCACCGTTGAGGGTCCAATCGTCGTAGTCGGGAGCCCTGCCGTCGTGAGGTTTGCCGTCCGAAAGTTTTCCGCCTATCCCCGCGAGGAAGACCGTGCCGTACTCCTTCGCCGCCGCCGTCTCTCTGCCGTGCGCGTCGAGGTCGGGATAGCGGTCAAGGAGCTCCTGCGCCGTGACGAACGTCACCTCGCGCTTGAGGGAAAGGTCTATGACGGGGAACTGCTTCTTGGTCTCCTCGAGAGTGTCTACGATGGCGCCCACGATGCGGGACACGACCATGCGCAGGAACTCGGGAGTGCGCTGCTCCTTGGAGATGACCATCTCCCAATCCCACTGATCCACGTAGATGGAGTGCACGTTGTCGCACTTGTCGTCGCGGCGGATGGCGTTCATGTCCGTATACAGCCCTTCTCCGCTCTTGAAGCCGTAGCGTTTGAGCGCCATGCGCTTCCACTTCGCGAGAGAGTGCACGATCTCCGCCGCCCTGCCGTCCTGCTCGAGGATGTCGAAAGCGACGGCGCGCTCCACTCCGTTGAGGTCGTCGTTGACGCCCGTGCGCGACGCCACGAAGAGGGGTGCTGACACGCGCTCGAAGCCGAAGTTCTTCACAAAATTACGCTGGAAAGCGTCCTTCACGAACTTGATGGCTTTCTCCGTCTCGCGGATGGTCATGCGCGGCTTGTATCCTTCGGGTATGAAAAGTTTGTACATTCCTATCTCCTTACGCCATCAGGTCGCCCGTCGTGCGGCTGTAAAGCTGCACGTCGCGGATGTTGCCTATGCCCGTGACATACATGAGGATGCGCTCCAGCCCCAGCCCGAACCCGCTGTGAGGCACGGACCCGTACTTGCGCAGCTCCATATATCCTTTGTAATCCTCGAGGTTCATCCCTCTCTCGGTCATCGCGTCGAGCAGTTTGCCGTAGTCCGCCTCGCGCTCGCTGCACCCGATGATCTCGCCCACTCCCGGCACCAGCAGATCCGTCGCGGCGACGGTCTTCCCGTCGTCGTTCTGCTTCATATAGAAGCTCTTGATCTTCTTGGGATAGTTGGTGACGAAGACGGGCTTGCCCAGCACCTGCTCGGTGAGGTATCTCTCGTGCTCCGTCTGAAGGTCCAACCCCCACTCCACGGGATAGGCAAACTCGACGTCCGCCTTTTTCAGGATGTCGATGGCGTCGGTGTAATCGAGCACGGCAAAGTCGCTCGCCGCCACGCTCTCGAGCTTTTCGCGCAGCCCCTTCTCAAAGGCGCGCTCGAAGAAGTCCACCTCGGGAGAGCACTCGTCCAGCACCGCGCGGATGACGTACTTTATCATGCTCTCGGCGATCTTGATGATGTCGGGGAGTTTCGCGAACGCCACCTCGGGCTCTATCTGCCAGAACTCCGCCGCATGACGGGGGGTGTTGCTGTTCTCGGCGCGGAAGGTGGGCCCGAAGGTGTAGATCTTGCCCATCGCCATGGCGGCGACTTCCCCTTCGAGCTGTCCCGAAACGGTGAGACCCGCTTTCCTCCTGAAAAAGTCGCGCGCTATATATTCCGCCTCGTCCTTTGCGACCTTGGCGTCCTCATAGCCGTTGGTGGTCACGCGGAAGATCTCCCCCGCGCCCTCGCAGTCGCTGCCCGTGATGATGGGAGTGTGGATGTAGGTGTATCCCCTCTCTTGGAAGAAGCGGTGCAGCGCGAAACTCACCTTGCTGCGCACGCGGAGCATGGCGTTGAAGGTGTTGGTCCTGACGCGCAGGTGAGGCACCGTGCGCAAAAACTCGAGGCTGTGATATTTCTTTTGCAGAGGATAGTCCGACGGACAGTCGCCGATGAGGGCGAGCCTTTCGACGTTCACTTCAAAGCCGCCGCCCGCCGCCACCGCGGGGACGACCACACCCTCCGCCTCCAGCGAAACGCCGTTTTTGAGGCAGGGGGAAAGCTCGGACGCGTCGAACTTCGACTTGTCGATGACAAGCTGCAGATGTTGAAGGGAAGTGCCGTCGTTGAGCGCGATGAACGCCATGGTCTTGCTGTCGCGCGCAGTGCGCACCCAGCCCGCCACGCTGACGCGCTTTCCGGAGAGCTCTTCGCCGTGTGATACTATCCTGTCAATGTCGGTATAACTCATCTTTTCCTTCCCGCACGGTCACGCGCCCGTGCGCTATATATAAACTCTTATGAGTTACCATTATAACGAGATTTTTCCCTTTTGTAAAGCGTTTTCCGATTGACTATTCTCCCCCGCTCGGGATATACTGAAAGCGGTCTATTTCCCCTTGAAGAGGTTTGATATGCACGATCTCATCATTCTGGGCGCGGGTCCTGCGGGACTCACTGCGGGCATCTACGCCGCGCGCGGCGGGCTTGACGCCGTCATCATCGAGCCAAAAGCCGTCGGAGGACAGGCGGCGCTCACCGCCGAAATCGAGAACTACCCCGGCTTTGCGAACGTCAACGGCTTCGAGCTCGTCTCTGCCATGCAATCGCAGTGCGAGGCGCTGGGAGTCACCTTCGTCTACGACGCTCCCACGAAGCTCTCCCTCTCCGGCGACGTCAAACGCGTGACCACGGCGTACTCCGGCGTCCTCGAAGCAAAAGCCGTCATCCTCGCCACAGGCGCCCTCCCCCGCACGCTGGGGCTCCCCCGCGAGAGCGAACTGATGGGCGCGGGCGTGTCCTACTGCGCCACCTGCGACGGAGCATTCTTCCGCGGCAGACCCGTCGCCGTCGTGGGCGGGGGCAACACCGCCGTGGAAGACGCGCTTTATCTTGAAAGATTCGCCTCCGAGGTGCACCTCATCCACCGCCGCGACGCGCTGCGCGCCGACGCCATCCTTGCCGAACGCGTGAAAGCGAGCGGCGTGCACATCGTGTGGGACTCCGTGGTGACCGAGCTCGTCGGCTCCCCCAAACTTTCCTCCGTCACCCTGAAGAACGTCAAGACGGGCGAACTCTCCTCCCTTGCCGTGAACGGGCTCTTCGTCGCTGTGGGTCAGAAGCCCGCCACCGAAGGCATCGAAGGTGTGGAACTCGACGGCGGCTACATCGTCACCGACGAGGAAATGCGCACCGCGATACCCGGCGTATTCGCTGCGGGCGACGTCCGCAAAAAGACGCTGCGCCAGATCGTCACCGCAACGGCGGACGGCGCCGTCGCCGCCGAGAGCGCGATCAAATATCTGGGCTCCGTCTGAACACTCCTGACGCAAAACGGGCTCCCTCTCGGGAGCTCGTTTTTTGTTCTCACCCATTGCGGCTTATTGCGTTAAACGACAAAAACGTGTGTTTATATGCGCATTTTGTGTGTTTCAACATCTTATTGCGCGATTTGTTTCACATGAAGAAGACGTAGGACGCTATGCATATCTGCGCCGCGTAGTACAGCGTGTGATTGACGGTGCACAGCACTTTGTCGCGCGGTTTGCCGCCGAAGTACATCTGCGTGAGCACGAGGTCGGAGAGCAGGAAAAGCACCATGCCCACGGCGAACAGCACGAGTTTCGTGCTGCGCATCGAGATGCACAGCCCTATGGAAAAGGCGCTCATGAAGATGAGGATGAAGGCGTAAAGCAGGGAGTGCACCGTGAATTTGCCGAAGTTCAATTTGAGCAGTTTGCCGCCGAGCAGCACCGTGCCGCACGCCATCACCGCCGCGATCGCCACGGACACGCCGATGACTCTGTCGTTTGCGAACTCTCCCGCAAAAAGACACAGCGCCGTAAGGAACATCACGTGCCCTATGCCGAACGACGCCATCCCGCCCGTGAGGTACACCCCTTCCTCCGGCTTTTCGAGATAGACCACTTTAAGATCCAGCACCATATCGCCGATGAGCCCGAACACCAGTCCGAACAGTACGAAGAGCGCTGCGCGCGACGCTCCCTCGTAAAGCCCCGCGACCGCGATGGAAATGAACCCGAGGCTCGCCGCCGTTTTGGCGAACATCGCGACGACGCCTCCCCTCTCGCTCTTGGTCGCCACCGTCAGGCGCAACGCCATGAACACTACAAACAGCACGCACGCGACCGTGACGGTCGCAATAAATCCGGCACTCATACATTCCTCCTTTTTTTAACCCCGGCCGAAAATTAAAAATTTTCGTCCGGGGGCCCCGAGTTATACCCCACGAAAAAAATCGAAGATTTTTCCCGCGGTGACCCCGAGTGATGCCCCACCGAAAATTCTTTCGGCGGGGGCCCCGAGTTATACCCCACGAGAAAAATCGGAGATTTTTCCCGCGGGGACCCCGAGTGATGCCCCACCGAAAATTCTTTCGGCGGGGACCCCGAGTTATACCCCACGAGAAAAATCGGAGATTTTTCCCGCGGGGACCCCGGTTTTGCCACACCGAAAATCGGAATTTTTCGCCGCATGGGCTTTTGCTCCGCAAGTGTGTGCGCACGCTCACGCGCACGCGTTATCTTAATAAAATTATATCACCCCTTCGCAGCAAGTCAATCCTCCCCTTCCTCGAAAAATCGCATATCTACGGCGGTTTTTCATAAGTTTTTAATCCTTCCCCCTCAAAATGCGCAAGTAAGCCGACGGATATCTCTCCCCCACGACATAGAAAAATTTAAGCTAATTTTAACAAATCTTGCCTGCGCGCAAGATTTTGTTTTGCACTTTTGTAAGGTTTTTTGAAAATTTCTCAAAAATTTTTTATTTTTCTTACAAAAATCGCTTGACACCCGTTTTACGTAGTGCTATTATGCAACCGTAATCAAGAGCAAGTGCAACGGATTACATGACAACAGCTCATAATTTTCCCCCTTATCATAGCAAGATGCGCAGAGGCAACTCTGCGCGTTTTGCTTTGTCGGAAACATTTGCTGCAAGGGCGCTGCCCTTTCACCCCTGCGGGGATGTCATCCCCGCACCCCTAGCTTTTATATAATATTGCGCCGAAGGGTTCGGCTTCGCCCGCACCCTTCGGCGCACTTTTATATAAAGCGTAGGCAGGCACAAAAAACAGCGGAGCAGGAAATCCTGCTCCGCTGTCATTTACGCTTGACGCGCGCTTCTTACTTCTCGGGCTTGGGAGGCGGCACGAGCATCGCCTGACATTTGGTCATGAGGTCGTTGAAGGAGACGGCGTAGCTGTCTGCGGCACCGTAAATGGTGACCGCACCCTTGCTGACCGCTTCCACAAACTCATATCTGCCGGTGAGCACCGCGAGGCATCCGTCCGGATTGGGGAACTTGAAGAGCACGAAGGGGTACTTTCTCTCCCCGTTGCCCGCCTTGGTCTTGCCCTGTTTGACGCGGAAGTAGCTCTTGATCTCGGGATAGATCTCCTTGCCGTTCTTGTCGAGGGTGGGTCCGACGATGAACTGATAGGTCCTGTCGGGCTGTTTCTTGACCCAATCGACGATCTCGGGCCATCCTTCGCGGTTGGCGGTGGACAGCGCACGAGTGATGAGGAAGAGGGAGAGCTTCACTTTCAGATACTGCTCCCAAGGCTGATCCGTGCCGGGGTTGAAGGAAGGCATGGTCTTGGTGAGCGTCAGCATCAGGAAGAGGAACTTGAGCGTGACGGGATTGAAGATGTTCTTGAGAAGGGGGGACACGATGCCGAGCATCTCGACGGGAGAGCTCCCCTTGAACACACCGAGCAGGCTCTGGATGGACTTGAAGTACATCTTCACGACCTTAAGGCCGTCGTATTTGCTGCCGTCTTTCATCTCGATATAGCCGGGATATTCGCCCTGGAAGACCTTGAAGCGCTTCTCGTGGGCGGCTTTCTCTGCCATATCCGCAGTGAGGAAGACCATGTAGCACGCAACGGGATTGGCGTCGTCTGCGGCGCGGAATTCCACAACTGCGTTGACCTTTTCGAACTTTTTAGCCTGTGCGGCGTCCTCCTCGAGGGGGATGCGCAAGGCGGGGAAGGCGGCGGCAAAGTATATCTTGGCAGTCAAGACATCTTGTGCACTTGCTTTCATAGACACCTCCTTTTAGTCCTCGTCGGACCAGTCGTCTTCTTCGATCTCTTTGCCCATGATCTCCATGACCGTTTCCATGATGCCTTGGCTGGAGAGTTTGTATTTGGCATAAAGGTCCTCGGGCTTGCCGATGGGGCCGAACTCGTCGGGGATGCCGATCTTGGTGAGGATGCAGCGCTTGCCGCTCTGCGCGAGGACGGACGCGACCGCGTCGCCGAGACCGCCGATGACGTTGTGCTCTTCCACCGTGACGATACGACGGGTCTTGACCGCCGCCTCGATGATGGCTTCCTCGTCGATGGGCTTCAGGGTGTGCATGTTGATGACCTGCGCGCTGACACCCTGCTCCTCGAGCATGTCGCCCGCGATGTAGGCGTCACGGGTGGGCACGCCGCAAGCGATGATGGTGACGTCGTTGCCCTCTTTCAGAGTCATCGCCTTGCCGATCTTGAACTCCTTGCACCACTTGTCTTCCTCGCTCTCGTGAAGGAGGGGCTCCATGCCTCTGCCGACGCGCAGATAGAAGGGGCCGGGGACGTCGATGCACTGCTTGACCGCGATGGCGGTCTCATAGGCGTCCGCGGGGATGACGACGGTCATGTTGGGGATGGCGCGCATGATGGCGAAGTCCTCGATGCAGTGGTGCGTGGAACCCGCAGCACCGAAGGAAACGCCGCCGTGGGTGGCGATGACCTTGACGGGCAGCTTCTGATAAGCGGCGTCCGTCCTGATCTGCTCGCCGCCTCTCAGGCACGCGAAGATCGCGAATGTGGATGCGAAGGGAATGAAACCGACTTTGGCAAGGCCTGCCGCCACGCCGAAGAGGTTCTGCTCCGCGATGCCGACGTTGAAGAGTCTGTCGGGGAATGCTTCACCGAGCAGACCGATGTTGGTGGATTTGGCAAGGTCAGCGGTCACGCCGACGATGCGGGGGTCTTTGGCTGCGAGCTCGGCAAGAGTTCTGCCGTACATTGCGCCGGAAGACATCTTGTTGCCGTCATAGACGTTCCATGCAGTTCCCATAGTATTCCTCCTTAAAACTCTCTGTTCTTGATTTCGTCAATGAACTTCTTCACTTCGCTCTCTTCGGCGCCGAAGGAGCAATAGTGGCTGGTCGCCTTGCCTTCGTACTGCTTGACGCCATAGCCCTTGACGGTGTCGGAGATGATGCAGACGGGACCTTCCGTTGCCCAAGCCTCGGCGAGGGTTTTGTCCACTTCTTCCATCTTGTTGCCGTTGCATTTGAGCACCTTGAACCCGAAGGCTTCCACCTTCTTGTCCAGCGGCTCGAGGGACATGACGTCCTCGGTGTTGCCGTCGATCTCGAAGTGGTTGCGGTCGATGATCCAGATGAGGTTCTTGAGGCCGAAGTGAGCCGCGCTCATCGCCGCCTCCCAGTTGGAACCCTCTTGGCACTCGCCGTCGCCCGTCATGACGACGACTTTGCTGTCTATCTTCTTCAGTCTGAGGCCGAGCGCCATGCCGACTGCCATGGGAAGCCCGTGTCCGAGCGAACCGGTGGATGCGTCGCAGCCGCGGATCTTCTTGCTGTCGGGATGCATACCGTAGGCGGATTCCGTCTTGTTGAAGTTTCTCATGACCTCGTTAAGGTCGAGATAGCCTCTCATCGCAAGGCAGGGAACGTACGCGAGCGCGCAGTGGCCCTTGGACATGACAAAACGGTCTCTCTCGTCCCAGTCGGGATTCTTCGGGTCGACGTTCAGATACTTGAAGTACAGCGCAATGAGCATATCGGCGCTGGACATAGATCCGCCCACATGTCCCGAAGTGGCATTGAACGTGGTCTGCACGATGTTCAGACGCAGTTCCTTTGCCTTTGCTTTCAGCTCTGCAACAGAAACATTGTTTGGCATATTTTGCCCTCCTACATAATTTTCCTTTTTGTGTGCAACTATCTTGCAAATAGTTTACTATTAAATTATAAATGAAAACTCCCCGCCCGTCAATACCGAATATTATTAAATTTTACTCTTTTAAGAAAGATAAAAATACCTTGAATATTCGCGCGCGTGTGCTCGCGTGGCGATCCTCCGCTCCGCCGCGAAAAAACGCATAATTTCCCCTCCCCCGCAAATGCTAGCACAAGGAGGATATATGAAAGTTTTCAGAGAAATGGTGCGCAGCACCGCAATGGGAGCAGACGCGATAGACCACCTTATGCCCTATGTCGAGGACGAAGGACTCATGCAAGTCATGCGCGAACAGCGCGAGACCCTGCACGGCTTCTTGTGCACCGCAAAGGGTGAACTCACCGCCGACGAGGCGGAAGAGGCGGAGGGAGGTAAGCTCTCCAAAACAATGCTGAAAGCAAGCTCCACCGTCTCCGCCATGCTCAACAGCGACACGTCGCACCTTGCCCGTATGCTCATCGAAGGCTACGAAACGGGCATAGTCAGTATGCAGAAATGCGTCAATGAAATGCAAAAAGAGCACGATGAAGTGCCCGTTTGCGCAAAAGACCTGCTCAAAACCTACGACAAGCACATCCGCGCCCTTCGCAAGTTTTTGTGACTCTTTGTGGGGGTATTATAACCCCACACCCCCTTGCGAGGGATTTAATCCCTCGCGCTCCCGCGTCGCGATCCGCGCGGTTTCGTCGCCGTACGCCGCTCCTCGGCGGTCGGCTCGTCTGCCGCACGGTCGCTCCTTTTCACGTCGTGAAAATACAGGGACACTCATTCGCTCCGCGTTTTCGATGAAAACTATCCGCTCTCTCGTTCATTTTCACTCCGTGTAGTGGGGGTATTGTACCCCCACACCCCCATACTATTGCGGAGCATAAAATAACAGGTAGTTGTGCGTGAAGTAAAGCAATAGCCGGCCGTGCGCAAGCACCCGCGTCGCGATCCGCGCGGTTTCGTCGCCGTACGCCGCTCCTCGGCGGTCGGCTCGCCTGCCGCGCGGTCGCTCCTTTTCACGTCGTGAAAATGCAGGGACACTCGTTCGCTCCGCGTTTTCGATGAAAACTATCCGCTCTCTCGTTCATTTTCACTCCGTGTGGTGGGGGAATTATTCCCCCACACCCCCACGTTGTCGCGGGACGTGAAATAAATGGCTGTCATGCGTGAAATGACACAATAGTCAGCCGTGCGCTAGCACCCCCACACCCCCCATACTATTGCCGGGCGTGAGACAACTAGCTGTCGTGCCAGAGAGAAGGCACCAAGGCAGTGTCCCGACTTACCCTCGTTCGGAGACGTGCTTGAAACAGTAACGCATTGAAATCCATGGTGCTCATCGTATTCAAATACGCTCGATCTAATTATCCGTCAACATGCCCGAACAATGAACGCATTGAAACAAACGGGGACGGGGTCAAGCCGGGGTCCCCACCCGCGGGGCATGGGGGCGCAAATGTTCAACTCGGACGAGTGCGTCCGAGAATGAACATTTTTACCCCGTCCCCGTTTGTTTCGGAGTTGTTCGTGAACTCATGCAACGCCCGCTCGGAGGGTTCGGCGGGCTCAAGCTAATTTACAGTGTTTACGTCCCCTGACATGGGAGTATTGCTCCCCCTCCTCCCCTTCGGGACTCCTCCCCCACTCGGAATAGAGTTCGCTCCTCCTAAAATGCGGGATATGCTTTTCGTCCTTTTTAATAGAGTTTGAACTCGCATAGAGATAATCAAGCGGCGAACAGTACTCACTGAACATCGCTCGCTTTGCCCCACCGAAAATACTTTCGGCGGGGACCCCGATGGGGAGAGGAAGGCGACTCGACGCGCACGAAGCCCGTGTCTACTTAATGTTTCGTCTAGCTTGCGAGGTCGCGGAGCGCGCCGCGGCGTTCAAGCGGCGGCTGCGCCGCCTGTGAACGCTTGGGTGAGCGGCGCGTAAGACCGTCTTCGAAAGAGTGTTCATCGTGTTCAAGCACACACTATCAAGCTGTCCGTCAACACGTCCTTAAACAGGAACGCATTGAAACTAACGGGGACGGGGTCAAGCCGGGGTCCCCGCACGCGGGGCTTGGGGGCGCAAATGTTCAACTCGGACGAGTGCGTCCGTGTTTGAACATTTTTACCCCGTCCCCGTTTGTTTCGGAGTTATACGCGCACTCATGCAACGCCCGCTCGGAGGGTTCGGCGGGCTCAAGCTAATTTACAATGTTTACGTCCCCTGACATGGGAGTATTGCTCCCCCTCCTCCCCTTCGGGACTCCTCCCCCACTCGGGAAGAGTGCAATCCTCTATCATGGAAGTATTGTTACCCCCTTCCTGCGGGTTTCCCCCGAAATCGTTCCCCCTTAAAAGGGGACCCACCATTTCGGGGGACACCTT
>CALWAF010000005.1 GCA_944372795.1 uncultured Clostridia bacterium
TCGGAATAGTGTAGTGCTGGCGGTCTATCTCTTGTTTTCGGTTGCTTGCTTCCTTACCGTACATGAGCATTCTCTTTGCAGATGAAGTATTTTATCATAGTCAAGGCGAAGTAAACGCATTTCCTCCGAGAAGTTTTCCTTCATCTCGTAGAAATGTTCGAATCTATCTACCTGACGGCGAAGACTCTCTTGGATATTTAGATAGAAGTTGTCCACGAGCCTTTCGGGACTGTAGTTGGTTTCCTTGCCGTTTTGTGAAGGAATAAGACGAAGCGGTCTGATCTCCGGGATTTTCGGCAAACGCTCAAACACATTGTCGATTGCCTTATGTGTTTCGGAAGATATGAGTATTTTTTTGCCTTGCTTTGCAAGCTGTGCAGTAATCTCGGCGATAACCTGCGTTTTACCTGTTCCGGGAGGGCCTTGCAACAGGAAGATGCTTTCACTTGCCAAAGCTCGTCTTACCGCAAGCTTTTGCATATCATTAAGACTTTCAAGACACCACTCGGGTTCTTCTAGAACAGGACGGCTTGCTCCTGCGAGTGTTGTAGGTGCAAATAGATAAGAGGCAAGATAAGGATTCTTTACATAACCGCCAAGGAAAGAGCGAAGTGCTTTTTCCTGACGCTCAATCTTTGCCTTTTCTGCTCGGTTGTCATACGTAAGATAACGTACATCAGTGCTTTCGAGTTCCTTCTTTACATCCTTGATACTATCGTTCGGATTTTCTGGACGGAAGTATATCTCATAACGGCGGACAGTTTCATTTTCGCGCTTCTCTGCAATTTCCGCATCTGCTTTTTTGCTAAGAACTTGCTCCGCGTCCTTCTTTTCCCCCTCAATAGCCGTTCTATACTGAATTTCAAGTTGCTTTTTCTTTTCTGCCTTTACCTTTTCTATATCCTTTTGAAGAGCAATCGCAAAACTCTTTTTCTGACTCTCGATTCTACGGGCGTTTCTCTCTTTGTAATATACGGCGATAGATATCATCACTATTGCCGATTCGAGTTTTACTTCCATTTCTTGAGAGAGTCTTGTGATTTCATCATCAATCTCTTTTATCTCATCGGCTTGTTTCTTTTCTTTGAGCTTTGATCTGCGCTTTTTGAGTGCTTCGATCTGCTCGCCGTATTCTCTCTCGATAGGGCGAGTAACGGCTTTTGCGTATTCTTCCTGAACTTCTTTGTCTTTATTTTCCTCTACATCTCGTGCAAGTGTGGCTGCAAGATCTCTAATGTAATTTTCAAGTCTTTGAGAATATGTAGCTTCGAGTCTTGTTGCTTCTGTCTTTATGAAGCTTTCAACCTCACCTTTGATGATGCCCGCATACTTTCTGTCGATTTCGGAAAATGCCGCAATTTTCGCTTTGTTGAAAGCAGTTTCAATCCCCGAATAATCCGGCTCTATATCAGAATAAGTGAATGAAAAACGCTCGCCGAGCAGATATTGATAGAAACGGAAACCCTTGGGAAGATTTCCTTCGGCATCGTACTCCGGCTTTGACGGAGAAAGCCCCATGGATTCCTTCGTATACCGGCGAAGATGCACCTCGTATTTAGGCTTTCCTTTTCCGTTCTTACCTGTGGTTTCAGAAAGTACGGATTTTCTGTTCTTTTCGATTGCGACACAAATGAATGGAAATTCGTCTGCTCCGGCTACCTCTTTGCCAAGAAGAATTTGTTCTCCCTTGGAGTGTTCCTCGTGACCTCCGAGAAGAAGCGACGACCAAACATCCTCGTTTTTCTTGTATGATGCCTTGGTCACAATATATCCTTGCACGGCAAAAACATCGGTAATCTCCTCGCATTTTTCAGATTGGACACCGAGATAATATTTTCTGAATCTGATATATTTCTGCCACTTACCAAAAACATGGTACGCATCCTGCGGATTGGGAATAGGATAAACTTCTGAACAGAGCCTATCAATAAAATCATGTGTAAGAATTGCATCGTGCATCTCACGAACACCATAATCGGGAACGGTTATCTGTCTGCCAATTCGATCCGCGAATGTTTTTGTGGCAAAAGCACACGCTCCCATACAATATACGGATTTCTCTCCGAATTTAGCTATTCCTGAATCGATAACCTCGATACCTTTTACCGTTACATCAATAACATTACCAAAGGTAACATCCCCGATAAAAATGAGGTCGTATTTTGAGGGGATATAATTTGTCGAGTACGCACTCTTTTCAGGGCGGATAACTATGTTATAGATGCACTCTTTTCCACGCCTATCTGTCGTAATTTTACGCTCAAAGCTTGGCATTGACACATAGTAGGTGTGATAGGTTGAAGGGCAACACGCTGCAATCAGCTCCTGAAGCGTATCAGGAGCATATCGTCCAAGCTTTCTTTTGAGAAGATCATACTGCTCCGTCAAAGACGTAGTATAAAAGTCATCCCAACTTCTACTACCTTTTTCAAGGTTGTCTAAGAAATTCAAGTATAAATAAGCCATCCCCTATCTCCCACTCTTTCTATACTTTTCAAAAATCTCCAAGTAATCAATAAATTCTTTTATTTCAGCAGCAGAACTACCTTCAACTATTGCAGCAACCTTATCGAGCAAAACAGAACGTGTAAAGTCATTTATCCCTTGAAATCTATCAAGTTCTAACACCTGATGTTTCAATGAATCGTTTTCCTTTGTTAATCTTTCGACTTGCTCTGTCAATTCTTCTATGGATGATAGTGATTGAAGTTTGTTATTATAACTTCCTTTTAAGATGCTTGATATTCTACTCAAATAACCTGCAAGTATATCAGGGTCTGCCTCATCCAAGACCAGTTCCAACTCCTGTTCAGACTCTTTGCCAAACAAATAAAATATTTTTAATTGCTTGTCCTTAGGTATATCTGAAAATTTCTCCAAATTACGGTAATTATAAATCGTAGCTTTGGAGATCTCCAAATACTTTATTAAGTCGGTAACTTTGATGGAAAATTTTGTTACCAAGCGTTCAAATAATTTTGTATACATTTTACCATCCTATTGTTATAATTTGACGATATTATACCATTTATATCTTAATATGTCAATATAATACAGTCCAAAACAGTATAATTAAACTTTAAATATTAATTTTAACGTTAACTGGTTTCAGTGTCCATAAAAATATGTCACAGTTAGTTATATTCGATTTTCTGTCGTTGCACCTCCACCACAAAAAGCACTTGTATCGCAAGTGCTTTTCTCTTTTGAGCGTGGGGACTCTCACCCTTGGCTGACGCGAGTTGCTCGGCGGCAGCTTTCCCCTCCGCACATCTTTCGTTGATTCACGGCACCACGACGAAAATCCCGCACATCTTCCTTTTCACCTCTCATCCTCGCTATTCCGTCGCTGTGCTCCTTACGACTCCCCTCACCTCCACCACTTTTTTTGAGAAACGCCAAAAATCCCACTATCTGGTAGGATTTCGGCGTTTTTCTAATACACGTGTTTTCCTCAAAATTCCGTATATGTCCGTATCTTTCCTGATGTTTTGTGACATGCTTTGTGACATGTTTTGCTACATAAACCTATGTTTTTTCTTTTCCCACTTTCTTGTCAATACACAAATTTTTGCGGCGGGGCGGCGGAATGCGAAGTTGACAAGGCGGGGTGTATATGAGATGATGGGAATGTTTCGAAGCGGCGGGGAGGCGTCGCGGGGAGGTGCGGAGATGAAAAACGGGGTTTTTCCGTGTTCTGACAGGGTGAAAAGGTTGATCGCGGGGTTGCTTGCGGCGGGGATCGCCGTGGGCGCGGTGTTCGGACTCGCGGCGTGTTCGGCGCCAGACGGCGGCAGTGGGGAGCAAACTCCCGACGGTGGCAACGGCGGCGGCACGGGCGGCGGCAGCGAGGATGCGGCGACGTTCGCATACGCATACGGCGATGCGGAAACGGTGACGCCGTTTTGGTTCAACGTAAGCGGCGACGAGACCGTCGTGTACAACGAGATCGTCGTGCCCATCCTTTACGGCGGCAGGACGCTCGCCTCCGGATATCTCGCCTACGAACCCACCGAGATCATCAGCGTGCGCGACTACACCCTCGGGCGGGAGTACGGCAAAGACGAATATACGGTGAGCGGCAGACGCATCACGGTGACGGTGGATGACGACGCCGAGATCGGCGAAGGGATGCCCTACATCCGCGATGAGTGGCTGGACGCGAAAAACATCCCCGACGAGTTCATGGACAACGTCTCGCCCGATCCCGCGATGTACAACGACGGCGGCGGCACCAACCGCGGCAAACACGTCGTCGCGGAGGGGTCTCTCACCCGCACCAACCTGCTGCACGTCACCTACGCTTTCGACCACACCGAACAAGACCTCGGCTTCGAGCCGCAGGCATACACCCCGGAGCGTTTCTCCCGCCTCACCGCAAAACTCGAAGCGGGCGAGCCCGTGCGTATGCTGGTGCTCGGCGACAGCATATGCGTGGGCGCGAGCGCGTCCTCGTTCGCGGGATTCGAGCCCAACCTTCCCACTTTCTTTGAACTGATCGCGGACGAGCTCGCTGCGCGCTACTACGACGGCGACAGGGAAATGATCGAGCTTGTCAACGTGAGCGTGGGCGGCGAGGCATCCGACTACGGCGTGAGCGTCGTGGATGGCGGTGAAACCGACCTTGCGGACTTCGACTTCGTCATCATCGGCTTCGGGATGAACGACGGCACTCTGGGAGTGACGGAGGACGTCTTCACCTCCAACACCGAAAGGATGATCGACGGCATAAGGGAGCACTCCCCCGACGCCGACTTCGCGGTGCTGGGCTGCTTCACCCCCAACCCGAGATCGATCTTTTTCGGGATACAGTCGCAGTACATCGAGCCCGTGACCGCGCTGTGCGACGAGAAAAACACGAGCGCATCGGGATGCACCTATGTCGGGATGTACGACCTCTCTTCCGCCATACTGCAAAACAAACAGCGCGCATCCTCCATGCAGGACACGCGCTACCGCTATATCGATATATCCGCCAACTACACCAACCATCCCAACGACTTTATGGTGCGGCTGTACGCGGGTTCCGTCCTCTCCGCCTTCCTGACCTTCGAGAGCACGGCGCGCCTCGTCTGACATTTCACGCGCGGCGAAACACAAGACGATCAATCGCAAATATCATCAGTTGAATGAACAAAATGCGCACGGTAAAGTGCGCATTTTGCAAATATATGCTGTTTATCGCTTTCGGGAACGCGATCAAAAAGCGGCATCCCGCCGCGGGTTTTATCCCTCCGTCGCAACGGGCTCTCCGGCGAGGGAAGCGGTGAAGTCGGAGCCGGCATAATACCCCGTGCGGTAGACCGTACGCCCCGTCTCCGCAGAGATGTAGTCTTTAAGTTCGAGGGTCTGATCCGCGCCCTTCTCGTTGTCGATGTGCACCGTGAGGGTGCCGAGCTCATACCCGCTCGATAATACTATCTCGAAGCGGACATAGTCGCCGTTGTTGACGTAGCTTCCCTTGCCGTCCGTCTCGAAGTCGGAATCCACGCGGAATAAAGCCACTCCTTCGGGCAGATCGGTCTGCTGCATCTTGAAGTGATGTTTGGCGAGGATGACGTTGTTTTCCGCATCAAAGGTGCATCCGGCGAGCACGGCGGCTAGCGCCGCGACCACAAGCAACACCGCAAATATCCGTCCGATGTGCCTTTTCATGGAACTTCCCCTTCCCGCGCTTATTTCGCGTCCTTGCCCGCCGCAGCGGTCTGGGCGGCGAAGTTGTCCAGCTTCTTCTTCTCCATCGCCCAATAGATGCTGCGCACGAAGGGCATCACCGCAAAGAGCGCCATGGCAAACGAGAAGAGTTTGCAGGGATTGACGTACTTCTTCTTTCTCTCCAGCCCCTTGACCATAGCCTTGGCGACGTGCGCGGGCTTCTGCACGGGGAAGGGCTTCTGACGGATGACCTTGCCCTCCTGCCCCTGCACCGCCGCTTTGAAGAAGTTGGTGTCGGTGGCGACGGGATAAAGACAGGTCATCTTGATGTTCTTCGGCATCTCGAGGCGGAGCGCCTGCTGGAAACCCTGCACGGCGAATTTGGAAGAGCTGTAAAGCGCATAGCCCGGCATGCCCATCTTGCCTATGGCGGAGACGGTCATCGCGAACTGCCCTTCTTTGCCCGCGAGATACTCGCGGTATTTCTGATAGGAGTATATGGGCGAGAACACGTTGGTCTCGAAGATGTGCGCGGTGCGTCCCCAATCCACATAGTCGAAAGTTTCGTAGTACGGGAAGCCTGCGTTGGCATAAAAGATGTCGATGCCGCCGAGAGATTTTTCCGCCTCGTCGAAGATGGCGTCCACGCCCTCTTTCGAGGATACGTCGCACACCATGGGCACGACCTTCTTCGGGTCGAATGTCGCGATCTTGTCGGTGCGAAGATCGACTGCGAGGATCTTGTTGTCACCTTGGACAAGCAGCTTCAACACCTCGAGCCCTATGCCGCTGTTTGCACCGGTAAGCACTATCTTTTTGCCTGAAATCATAATTTACCTCCCAAATTTATCACATAAAGTATCAATTTTGTTATTCACATAATATCCGCAGCAACGTGCGCGCGGCTTCGCGCAGCTCGTCTATGCCCGCCGAATTGTCTATGGTGCGCGTGGCTATGCGCCGCAACATGAAGACGGGGAGCTGGGCGCGCATCACCGCTTTCGCACGCGGGAGGGAAAGCCCCCTCGCCTGCAGACGTTTGAGACGCACCCTTCTCGGCGCCGTGACCAGCACGATCTCGTCAAAGGCGTCTCTCATCCCGCTCTCGTAAACGAGGGGGAGCTCCACCACGAGGGGATCGGCGACGTTTTCTTCTATCCTCTTCTTTATCTCGGGGTGCGCGATGGCGTTGAGGGCGAGCCTGCTCTCTTTGTCGGAAAAGACAAGTGCGGACAGGCGGGGTTTGTCCACCACGCCGCACACCACGCATTCGGGAAACCTCTCGGACAGCTTCGCCACATATTGCGGGTCGCGCAACAGCTCCGCGTTGATCTCGTCGGCGGACAGACAGGCTATCCCCATCTCCCGCGCGACTTTCAGCACCTCCGACTTCCCCGTGCCGATGCCGCCTATCACAGCCACTTTCATAGACTCACTTCAGATCGCCCCAATTCTTCGCCGATGCGGTCTCGGCAATGAGAGGCACGCGCAGCTTCGCCGCGCCCTCCATCTCCTCTTTGAGTATTTTTTTCACCTCTTCCGCCTCGTCTTCGGCGGCGTCCACGATGAGCTCGTCGTGGATCTGCAGGATCATCTTCGATCTCATGCCGCGCAGCCGCTTTTCGACCGCGAGCATGGCGAGCTTGACGACATCCGCCGCCGACCCTTGAAGGGGGGTGTTGCGCGCCATACGCTCCGCCGCGGAACGCATGAGATAGTTGGAGGAAGTGATCTCTTTGAGGTTTCTCCGCCTGCCGAGCATGGTCAGGGAATAACCGTTCTCGCGCGCGAAGGCGACGTTGCGCTCCATATATTCCTTCACCTCGGGATAGGTGGCAAAATAGCGCTCGATGAATTCCTTCGCCTTGTATACGGGGATCGAGAGGTTCTCCGAAAGCCCGAAATCGCTCATGCCGTAGATGATGCCGAAGTTGACCGCCTTCGCATCTCTGCGCTGTGCGGGCGTCACCTCGCTCTGCGGGATGCCGAGGATCTTGGACGCGGTGAGCGCGTGTATGTCCTCGGAGTTGTTGTACGCCTCGATGAGCTTCTCGTCGCCGCTCAAATGCGCGAGCATCCGAAGCTCTATCTGCGAGTAGTCCGCCGACACCAGCACGCAGCCCTCCGACGCCGTAAACGCGCTCTTGACGTCCTTTGCCTCCTCCCCTCTCACGGGGATGTTCTGCAAATTTGGGTTGGCGGACGAAAGCCTGCCCGTCGCGGTGATGCACTGGTTGAACTCGGTGTGTATGCGTCCCCTGTTCACGAGAGGCTGCATACCCGTGACGTAGGTGCCGAGCAGCTTCGCAAAATGCCGCCACTCAAGCACCAACCCGATGACGGGATGCTCGTCTTTGAGCCCTGCAAGAACGTCTTCGCTGACCGACCAACCCGTCTTGGTCTTCTTGCCGTGCTTGAGCCCGAGGCGGTCGAAGAGCACCTCCCCCAGCTGTTTGGGCGACGCGATGTTGAACGTCGTGCCCGCTGCGGCATATACGGCGTCCGCAAGCGCGGACAACTTCCCTTCGTACTTGATCTTGAGCTCGTCGAGTTTTGCCGCATCCACGGCGATGCCCCGCTCTTCCATGGCGGCGAGCACGGGCACGAGGGGTTGCTCGACCTCGAAAAACAATTTTGAGAGCCCCTGCCTTTCAAGCTCTTTCTCCGCCTCTGCCGCATAGCGGAACATCTCTGCCGCGCCGACGTCATAGCCCTCGGCGCCGAGCACCGCCTCTACGGATTTGATGGGCGCGCTGCCCCTTGTTAGATGCGCCGCGATCATGATGTCGAAAAACCCGGACGGCTCCAAGCCGTAACGTTTGGAGAGCGACTTGAAGTCGTAGCAGACGAGAGTGCGTCCCCGCACCAGCTCCTTCACGGCGGCGACGGCGTCGTCGAAGGTCATCCCGTCGGAGAAGAGATCCTCCGCACATTCGACGGAATACTCCGTCTCGCCGTCGAAGGAAAAGCTCACGCTCTCACCTATCGTGACGGCGACGCGGTCGCCCGAAGCGCGGGAGGCGACTTCCTCCGCGCTTTTTAAGACGACGACCTTCTTTTCAAACGAACGCGAAGGGGCTTCGCCCTCCCCGCCTTCGAAGGTCATACGCGCAGCAATTGAATTGAGCTCCAGCTCCGCAAGGCGTTGCCTGACGCTCTCGGGATACACTCCCGCAAAGCGCAGATCCTCCTCCGAGACCTCGAGCGGAACGTGCTTCTCTATGGTGGCAAGAGTGCGCGAAAGGTGGGCGATCTCGCGGCTCGCGGCGAGAGTCTCGCCCAGCTTGCCTTTGATCTCACCCGCATGATCGAGCACTTCATCAAGCGTTTTGTATTGTTCAAGCAAGGCTTTTGCGGTTTTCTCCCCAACACCCGGCACTCCCGGGATGTTGTCGCTCGGGTCTCCGCGCAAAGCTTTGAAGTCGATGTAACTCTCCGGAGTGAAGCCGTCGGCGGCAAGTCTCGCGAGGTCGATGATCTCCACGTCGCTCACGCCCTTCTTCGTCCAGAATATCCGTGTGGTGGGGCTGACCAATTGGAAGCTGTCGCGGTCGCCCGTGAGGATGACCGTGTCCTCGTCGGACACCACCGAAAGCGTGCCGAGGATGTCGTCCGCCTCGTAGCCCTCCTTGCTCACCACGGGCACGCGCATGAGTTTGAGCAGCTCTTTAAGAGGCTCGAACTGTTCCGCAAGCTCGGCGTCCATGGGCTTTCTTGTGCCTTTATATGGGGCGTACAGTTTGTGGCGGAAAGTGGGCGCTTTGAGGTCGAATGCCGCCGCGACGTGCGTCGGGGACAGCTCTTTGACTATGCGCAGAAAAATGGTCAGAAAACCGTATATCGCGCCCGTGTACACACCCTTCGATGTCTTGAGATTGGGCAGAGCGTGATAGGCGCGATGTACTATGCTGTTTGCGTCGATAAGAAGCAGCGTCTTTTTGTCCATATATCACTTCGCGGCTGCCGCTTCCGCCTCGGTGATGATGCGCATGGCGTCGGCGTAACCCAGCTGCTTTAAGTTCTCTATGCGCTCGGGCGAGAACGCCATTGCCCTGCCGAGGTTGGCGGACGGGGTTATGTAGATTATGTCCAGATCGTCACGCTCTATCCTGCGCTTGGGCTGTTTGGTCTCCGGATTGGTGCGCACTACGATCATCTCCTTACAGCCCGTGCGGGCGAGCAGGTTGATGGGCATATTGTCGTAGACGCCGCCGTCGATGAACTTCTTGCCGTCGATCTGCTTGGGCGGGAAGATGGGGAAACACGCCGACGCCACGATATAGTCGATGAGTTTGCCCTGCGGGATGTCCTTTTTCATCGCCTCGAAGGGCACCATGTCGGAGATGTTGTAGGTGACGCAGCCGAAGTCGATGTCGCTGGAGCGGATCTCTTCCTCGCTCAAACGGTTGTAGACGAAATTCAGAGTATGCTCGTAGGAGTTTTTGATTATCTCGCGGGCGGAAAGCAGTTTTTTGCCCGTGGCGACGATGAGATCCAGGTCAAAATCCTTCTGCCTGAAACGCGCGACGGTCTCGTCGTCGAAGTCGAAGACGGGACAATACTTCGCCTCCTCCCAATAGCCCGCGAGCTTTTCTATGCCCTGCGACGCCATCACCGCTCCGTTGAGCGCGCCGATGGACGTCCCCGTGATCGAATGGAACGTGTAACCTTTTTCAATGAGCGCGATCAGCGCTCCGAGCTCGTAGGCGCCTTTTACGCCGCCGCCCTCAAGAACAAGTCCTACGCTTTTTGACATCGGATCCCCTCTTTTTACGCGCATACGCGCAAAATCATCTGTAAATAAGTTTAATAAATAACGCGCGCCGTGTCAAGCGCAAAAAAAGCCGCTCCCCGAAGGGAGCGGCGGAATTTGCGGTTCGCCGAGATCAGTCGGCGTGCATCCTGTCGATGAACCTGTTGTTGATGGTGTAGGTCGTGCCGGGCTGGATGGAAGTCTCGTCCGTGGTGTAGCACCACACTCTGACCGCGTTGGAGGCATTCAGGACGGCTCCCAAGCCGGGGATGTCCTCCGTGGTGAGCTCCGTAAAGCGATCGTCCTCGAACTCGGGCTCCAGATAACTCCTTTCGGTGAGCCCCGTGGACACGAAGCCGAAGTGGACGTATTCCGTTCCGGCGTAGTGCTTGACATACATCGTGAAATCGCTCTCGGGGTTTGCAAGTATCTCTCCCAAACTACCCATGACAGCGGAGACGAGTCCGCCCGCGCTGCCCATGCTGGAAGTGTCAAGCAGGCTCAGATTGTCGATGGGCTGCCAGTTGTAGATGTCGAGATAACCTGTCTGGATGAGCTGCGATTTGTAGCCCTTTTCCAGCGCCAACTCGTAGTACTTTTTGCCGGTGACGGGATCGGTCGCCGCACCCATATATTCTTCGTTCCTGTCGGAGAAGCGGTTGAAATGGAAGCTCATGCCCGTGCCGATCATGTTGGACATGGTGACGTTGTGGGTGCGGAGTATGCTGTACTTCACGTCGCCGGGAGTGCTCTCGAGCTGCTGATCACACACGCGGTCGATGCTGGTGGGCACATAGATGCCCGTGCCGCCGGTGTTGCGGATGACGACACCGTCAAGGGTGCAGTCAACGCCGTGCAATCCCAGCCCGCTGGACGCGTTTTGCAGGATGGAGTACTCCACTCTGCACACGGTGAGATCGCCGTTGACGAATTCCTGATTGGGATCGTGCGTAGCCATGTTGCTGTGTTGTCCCAGCGTACGCATATGCAACGCATAGCCTTTGAGTCCCTGTGCGCCTTCCGCATTGGTGATCTCGTCGCCGATGTCGTAGTTGGGTGTGATGGTGACGTTGCTGACCACGGCGTCCTGCTCTCTCACGATGACGAGCGCGCCGTTATAAGCGACCATGAAGGAGCGGCAGGCATAGATGATGTGATTGTTGCCGTAAAGGCTGCAGCATATCTCCGCCTCATAGGGCTCGACTTGCAGCTGTGCCTTCTTTTCCTCGTAAACGGTGATGAGTGGCTCGCCCGTCTCGAGGTCGCAGTAGGCGATGTCGGAGCCGAGCACGATGTCGCCGTCATACGCGGGCTCGCGATCCTCGTACACCCAGTCGAAGTCGTCCAGCCCATCGCCCTTGTATTTGTTGAAATACTGCGTGGCGCGCGCCGCGACGAAGAACTCGTTTGCGTCGTTGACCTCGACGGCGGGGATGACGGTCAGAGTGAGCGTCTGCGCCGCAACGGAAGCGTTCCTCGGATAACGCGCGGAAACCTTGACGGTGATGTCCGTGCGCTCCGTAATATTCTCCGCATTGAAGACGAGCATGTTGCCTTCAAAGTGCGCGATGTCTGTCTTGTCGACCTCGAAGACGAAGTCGTCATAGAACCCCGCTGCTTCCTCTTCGTCGGTGGGAGGCGCGGGCAAAGCTATCTCTATCCCGAACACATTGTCGACAAAGTACGTCATCCCGCTCTCGTACGCGGCAGGGTCGGAGACGTCGGCATCGGGATCGAAGCGGTATGCCGCAAAAACGGTCTCGCGGGCGAGCCCGACGCGCAAAGAGCTGTCGTCGAGAGCGAGACGGAATATCGAGATCTTGCTGACGACGCGCAGCACGACGGACTGTGTGACACCGGCGTAAGTTGCACGGATCTCCGTTTCACCTTCCGAAACCGCCGTCACAACACCGTTTTCGTCCACTGTCGCCACATCGGGAGCGGAAGAAGACCACTCTGCCGCAAGCTCGCCGGTCCGCCCTCCGATGTCGGCAAGCGAGACCGCATCGAGGTCGAGGGGTATCTCGCCTATGCCGAGCGCATAGGGGATCTCCGCATCCTCGTTGTAGCCGAAGAATTCAGCATCGGCGATGACGAAATCGTCCTCGCCGCAGACGATGAAGGTCACGTCTCCGCCCGCGGTCGAGACCACTGCGCGGGAGACGCCCGCGTCGATGGTGAGCACACCGTCCGAGACGGTGCAGCCCTCTTTTGCGGAGGCGTCGGCTATGCCGACATCCGCGAGCCTCACCGTGCGGGAGACCGTGTGTACGGTGTCGCCGAAGCTGCTCACTCCGCGCGTGACTGCCACGACGAATCCTTCGCTGCTCACCCAAAGATCCTCGGACTCGGCGTCTTCCGCGGCCTCTGCCGCTTTGTCTTTGCGGGCGGACATGGTGATGACTGCCTCGCCCTCACCCACCGCCGTGACGATGCCGTTGGCGTCCACGGTGGCGACGCTCTCATCCGAAGAGTGCCATCTGCCCGCGGTGACTATGCTGCCTGCGGGGGTATAGACGGGAGAAAGCATGGTCTTCTCGCCCGTTGTAAGACTGTCCTCGCCAATGAGCGTGATGCTCTCCACATCGGCGTCTGTCACCTCGACGATGACGTCGTCGGAGTGTCCTTCCGCGGTGACGGACACTCTGAATGTGCAGTAAGCGGTGAATTCGACCAGCCCGGAGGTGTTGGAATCGACGGGAGTGTAAGTTCCGCCGTCCACGTCCACGAGTTGGGCGCCCGGCATTTCGGGGTCGGAGCTCTCGAGGGAAGTCTTGTCGATCTGCCACTCGACGGTCTTATTCTGCGCGCGCTCGGGCAGGACGGTGACGGTCATATAGTTGTCGAGATCGACGACCTTCCTGCCGTTTTCGTCCAAAGGCACCTCGGAGAACATGATGCGCACCACGTCCTCATCTATGGACACGCTCTCCACGCCTATATACGCCTGCGTGGAAACAAAAGAAGTGACAAGCCCAACGATCAGCATGATGATGATGGGAATGATCACCAAAACTCCGAGCATTATCTTTTTCATAATTCCCTATCCTTCGGCGGCACCGCGCACCGCGCGCGAAACTGCCGTTCTTGATTTATGCGGTCGCTGCGGCGCGCATATGCACGCCGCAGCGTCTTCGCCCCCGCACGGGCGGTCAGTCTTGGTTTGCGCCTGCGTGCAGACGGTCTATCAGCCTGCTGTTGACGGTGTAGGTCGAGCCGGGGGTGAGATCGGTGGTGTCGTCATCATAACCCCAGACATGGAGAGGATTCGTGAGCAGGTTGCCGACAAAGGGGATCCCGCCCAAAGCATTACCTATGTTTTTGATGTTCGTAAGGTCGCTGCTGGTGTAGTGCTTGAACCTCTTGTCCTCCATGGTCATGTTCCAGCTCACCTCGTCGAGGTCCGCGTACTCTTCGGTGCCCACGATCTTGCCCTCCCCGTCCACCTGTCTGCCGTCGGGCAAATAGCCGTAGGTGATCTTGGTGGGAGCCGCAAGCCCCATGGATATGAAGCCGAGGTGCAAATAGGTCACGCCGCCGTAATCTCGCCTGTACGGCTCAAGGAACGAGTCTTCCGAGAATGTGTCTCTGATGAAAGTGAACAGCACGTCTTTCAGTCCCATAAATTCCTTCCCCAGAGCCTCTTCGAGCGTATCATCGGGGATGAGGGTGAGGGCATCCTCGGGCTGCCAGTTGTAGATGTCGAAGAAGCCCTTCTGCGTGAAGGTGGAGCGCGTCGTTGCGTCTTCGACGTAATAGTTGTTGTTGTAGTCGAAGTTGATGGCGGTGCCGACCATGTTGGACATCACGCAGTTGGTCATCGTGAGGTTGTTGTAATGCTGAAGCGTCACGTTGTTGCCCGCGTTCTCCCGCACATTGCGGACGTGGATCGCCACGCCGCTCGTATTGCGCATGATGCAGCCTTCGATCTCGACTTCCGCGCCGGAGAGCTGGATGAGAGTGGTCGCATTCTCCATCAGGCAATACTCTATCCTCGCCCCCTTGATCTGGGTGACCTCGTCGCCCTCGCCCGTCGTCCTGCGCCTTGCGCTGACATTGTACTTGATGCAATAGCCGGCGGAGAAGGTGCTGGCGTCGTTGATGGTCAGATCGCCGCCCTCGATCTCCTCATCCGAAAACGCGTTGGGGCGCATGGTGAGATTGGAGATGAGAACGTCGTCCGCATAAACTTGGAAGAAGGGCTCCGTCTTGCCGACGAACTGATCCTTCTCGGCTTCGATGGTGAAACCGTTGCCGTAGACGTTGTTGTAGGTGTAGATGTTGCTGGTCTTCGTGAAGTTGCCTTCGGCATCCTTATTGGAATTATTCTCCATGTGGATGTCATTGAGCAGCACCGTTGCCTTGCGGTCGGTCTGCTGCGCCTGACGCAGCTCGGGATCGGAAGTGACGCCGATGGCGTCCGCCACGGTCATCGTGAAGGATGCCGTGGTGTAGTCGGGCAGATTGGCGTACTTGGGATATTTTGCCTTGACGGTGATGACGATGTCGATCTTCTCTCCCCTCTCCAGCTCCTTCGCGATGGCTGCGGAGTTGAAGGTCATGAGGTTGTTGAGGATGCCGTCCTTGCTCTCGGTGTTGAACCACACGAGGTCGGGACGGGAAGCGGAAAACTCGAATGCTTCATAGAAGCTCTCCGCGTCCTCACCTTCGTACATGGCGGGATAAAGGACGCCGACGGAGAAAGTGTTGTCGACAAGTCCGCCGCCGTCATCATACTTCATGGATGCGAACACGGTCTCGCGGGCAAGTCCGACCTCGAGAGAGGCGTCGGTCACGGCACCCACGAGCACCGCGACTTTGCGCTGCACCTCGAGAGAGAGCGTAGCGGTCAGTCCGTCCGCAGTCTGTGCGGAGACGGTGACCGTGCCGCTGGACAGACCCTTGACCACGCCGTTCTTATCCACGGTTGCGACCGTGTCGTCGGATATGCTCCATGTGACCTCGATCTCCTCGCCGCGTCTAAACACCGAAGCGTATCTTGCGGTGAGATAGAGAGGCTCGCCGTTCACCTCGAGGATATAATCCCCGAGCACGCCGCTCTCCACGATCTCGATGTCGTCCTCTCCGCAGAGGTTGACGGTGAGTATCTCGCCCGTCTTCATGACGACCGTCGCCACAGTCGCGTCCTCGGCAAAGGAGAAGATGTCACCGTTGAGGGTGAATCCCGTGCCGAACGTCGAGTCCACCTCGGAGGCGTCCACGCCGATGTCGGAGAGCGCGAAAGAGGACTTGTGCACGCCGATGATGTCGCCGTAGGCACTGACGCCCGCGGACACAGTGACGGTCATCTCGTTGCACTCTATCTCCTTGCCCTCGGAGTTTTTGGCGACGTAGATCACTCCCACTTCGCCTTCGTGGCGTCCGGTGATGATGCCGTTGCGGTCGATGGTGATCGCGCTGCTGTCCGAAGTGATCACCCACTCACCACCCTCGACGATGCCGTCCAAGGGAGTGAACTGCGGGGTGACGATCTTGCTCTCCCCCACTTTCAGGGTGAGCGTCTCGGGGAGCTCGATCTTCGTGACGTCGCCGCCCACCACCACGGAACAGGTGTCCGTATAGGTCTCCGCCCTCACGGTGAGGTCGAAGTTGCAATATACATTCGCGCGTATGCTTCCGCCCGCACCCACGCTGTCGACGTGGTTGCCGTTTGCGTCCAGCAGCTCGACATACCAAAATCCGTTCTTGCCGTTGTCGGAATCTTGGAAGTTGGCGTCGCGGCTGCGCACGTTGCTGATCTCCCACTCGTAAGACTTGTTCTGTGCCATTTCGGGGAGCACGGTCACTTCGAACAGACCGCCCTCGCCGTCCAGCTTGTAGACCTCTTCGAGGGTGATTGTCGCCTCATGTTTGTCAAGAGTCACGCTCTCCACGCCGATGTACGCGTTGACGGACACGAAAGTGGTCACGAGTCCGACGACGAGCAACACCACCAACGGGATGAGGATGAGGATGCCGACCATTACTTTTTTCATAATCCAGACCTCCTTCTCACTCCGTCAGGGAGCGATCCTCTGATAGCGCCTCTCGAGATTTGCGAAGAGGCCTGCGACGCTCGCGGCGAGTATCACCGCGGAGATGCCGCCGAGTATTGCATAAATGTTGTTGGTCTCACCGATGGGAATGATGACCACGTCGCCCACCTGCAGGGGCAGGAAGCTGAAGATCATCGTGAACACGCCGAACAGCGCCGCCACCACGATGCCGACCACGAGGGAGAGCACCATATTCTTGTTGGCGGACACCATTTCGCCGTCACCCACCACGTTGAACGTGGGCGACTTGACGTCGGAGGCTATGGCAAGGCAGGTGAGCGCCAGCGTGATCATCTCGGAGATGATGAAGATGCAGCCGATGTCGAGGGAGGTGAGCAGTCTGCCCGCTTCCTCCGTGCCGAACGCCGCAGCCACCACCACGGTGGACAGCACAACGGACGCCGTGCCGACGGCGGCATAGAGCACCAGCTTCGCAAGGATCTGCGTCGTGTAGCTCACGGGCACGATCTTGGTGTGATAGAAAGCGCTGCCCTCACGCGAAATGGATGTGGACGCGAAGGAGACGATGATGGCGCTGAATATGATGATGACAAGGAGTGTCAGTCCCGGCACGATAGCCGCGCCGACGGTGTTCTTGCCCATGGTCGCCGCAAGATCGTTGCAGTAGTACACCATGACGGGCGCCGCCACCGCCATCGCGAGATATTGGAAGGAATAGTTGAACGAGCGCAGGATGAGGAAGAACTCGCGGTGGAGCAAAGTGCCGAACACGCTGCGCCTGATGTTGGGGATCTTCTTCTGGAAGGACACCTTCTCGGTCTCGATGCCGATGAGGATGATCTTGTAATACGTCCTCGTGGTGACGAAGTACGCCGCCACCGAGATCGCCGCCGTGATGAGGAAGATGTAGAGGAACGCGAGCCCCGCATCCTTTGCGGAATAGCCCGAGAACCAGCCGCCGAGCAGCATGGCATACCACCTGAAGGGGTAGGCGCCGTCGGCGAAGTTTCGGAATATGCTCATGACCTCGGGCGAGAACATGCCCTCTCCCTCGTCGCGCATATACTCGAGCACGCCGGAGAGCGCGGTCATATAGAGGATGAACACGCCGCATATCGCCGCGATGAGCAGGATGAGCACCAGCAGGAATTGGTTCTTGACAAGGTTCATCAGCATCATGACGGGGATGGCGAGCAGGTTCGCTATCGCGTAAGGCAGAGGGATGGCGACGATCATCACCGCGATCGCCACGAAGTAAAATCCCACGGGCGCGGAAGAGACCGCACCGTAGATCGCACACACGGGGATCATGATGAGCAGATTGATCACCACGTTGTGGATGAAGCAGTAGATGGACTTGGCAAGCAATATCTCCTTGCCGTTCACGGGGAAGCGCAGCAGCAGCTCGTTGTCGCCGCTGAGATAAAGGTTCTTGACCACGTTGCCTATCGCGACGACGGTGGTCACGCACACCGTGAATGTCATTGCAACCACGAGGAATTCAAAGGGCATGTCCGAACGCCTCACGAACATCGCCGCGAGGAAATAAATGCCCGTGACGAGGATCGCGTAGATCGCAAGAGTGAAAATGATGCCCAGCGCCTTGCCCGCCTTATCCTTGGGGGTGGTGTCCACGCGGGACCCGAAGCGCGCCCTCATTTCCAGCCTGACGAGCGTTCTCACGCTCTGCATGGAGATCTTGTCGTTCATTGCTCGTCCTCCGTGGATGCGGGAGCTTCCTCAACGGGCATGTCGGGACGCATCTCCGCCTGCTCCTGCGCGACGTAGTCCTCGAACAGCCTCTTTTCGTAAGTGCCCGTGATCTTGAAGAACCTCTCTTCGAGGTTTGCCTTGTTCTCTTCGTTGCCCGCAAGGTCGAAGCAGTCGATGAGGTGACCCTCGTTGATGATCGCCACGCGATGACACAGCCTCTTGACAAGGTCGAGGTTATGGCTGGAGAAGAACACCGTATTGCCCTTCGCGCAATGTTCGCGCATATAGGCGATGATCTCCGCCGTGGACTGCGGGTCGAGACCCATCATGGGCTCGTCGAGCACCCACAGCTTGGGCTCATGGATGAGCGCCGCGATGATGCATATCTTCTGCTTCATGCCGTGGGAGTAAGCCTTGATCTGCTTGTCGATGGCAAAGCGCAGTTTGAAAAGGTCAAGATATCTCTCCAGCCTCTCCGTCCTGTCCTCTTTGGACACGCGGTAGAGGTCTGCGACGTAGTTGACGTATTCCCTGCCCGTCAGCTTCTCGTAGACGGAGTGGTTGTCGGGGACGTAGCCCATGTTCATCTTCGCCTTGATGGGCTCCTTCTGGATGTCGTAGCCGCACACTTCGATGCTGCCGCCCTCGAAGGGAAGGATGCCGGTGAGGCACTTTATCGTGGTGGATTTGCCCGCGCCGTTCTGACCGAGAAAGCCGAATATCTCGCCCGGACGCAGCTCGAAAGAGATGTCGTCCACCGCGACGCGGTCACTCTTGGGATAGACTTTTTTGAGGTTTGTTACTTTAAGCATATTTCTTCTCCTGCCGTTTCGACGGATTTTGTTTGCCGCCAAGGCGGCTGTGCGTTCCTCGCGCGAGGGCGCGCACGTTCATCTATGTTGTTCTATTTGTGATTTTACCTCTTAAATATTACCCGCGCATTACGAAATTCTTACAAAATCGTTACAACGCAAAAGCGTGCGCGCGGCGCGGTGCGCCTCACGACACTGCTCCGCCCGCGGGAGGACGGGCTCATTGCTTCATGACTGCGGAATGTTTGAGAACGGGTGCGGAGAAAGCCGCAAGCCCTGTCCCGTGTTTGCAAACGCGGACGCGGAAAGCGTCGGCGGGAAAAACGTGCCCTGCGGCTCTGCGTCTTACGGCGAGGGATTTCTCCGCCCCGCCCGCAAAGAACTTCGCCACCGACACATAAATGTCGCACATGCCGAAAAGGAAGCGTCTGCCGAAAATGGCTTGCAGCCGCGCGAACCACGCCTCCTCCGCCACGCTCTGTCCGCAGAATGCGAGAGCGTAGACGGAAGACTCCGTCGCGGCGCGCAGCGCCCTTATGCCCTTGGGCAGATTTTTGATCAGCGTGACTACGCACACAACGATGCTTGCCGCCGCCACCGTAAGTGCCAGCGCCAGCACGGCGAAGGATACGCCGACCATGGTCGTGATGAAATCAAACATGGCAAACCTCTTCGGTTATATCAATTTTACCATTTTGCCGCGACAGGTGTCAATCGTTTTGCACCCGAGAGCGGCCAAGGGGATATATCGCACAAACACGCGGTTTAACTCTGCGTTTCCGCAACATAAAAGCCGTTTTATGCCGTTATATTCTTAAAATTCTTCCTCCGTTCCGCGCGGCGGAGCAAGGTCGGATGAGGCGGGGACAAGGTCGGGTGCGCACGTTCGCACGGTCGCGTTCCCCCGCGCGCGGCGGTATTCTTCTCCCCCGCTCCCCCTCAACTCACAAAAAATACTCCGCATTCTACACCCTCGTGCGCTTGACTTGAAAGTGCTCTCGGCGTATAACTTATTCGTCCGAAAAAGAGGGACTCGGACGGGAGGTCTTTATGAACGTAGACGAATTGCTGCTGCCGCTTGCACTCATCCTCGTGGTGGCAAAACTTTTCTCCATCTTGGGCAAAAAGCTGGGGCTGCCGCAGGTGGTCGGGATGATCGTCGCGGGCATATTGCTCGGGCTCATCCGCTATATCCCGGGGCAAAACGTCTTCACCTCTTCCGCCATGGAGGGTCTCTCCTTCCTTGCCAAGATAGGCGTCATCCTCATCATGTTCTCGGCGGGGCTGGACACCGATCTCAAACAATTCAAAAAGATAGGCGTGCCCAGCGTAGTCATCACCCTGCTCGGCGTGGCGTTCCCCCTGCTCTTCGGCTTCCTCGCCGCGGGCGGGATGCTCTTCGGCGGCGATTTCTCCGCTCTCTCCCAAAGCGACCTCATCTCCTGCCTCTTCTACGGCACCATACTTGCCGCGACCTCCGTCTCCATCACCGTCGCGGCGCTGAAGGAGCTGGGCAAACTCAACACCAAAGTGGGCATGTCCATCATCGCCGCCGCCATCATCGACGACGTCATCGGCATAGTGCTGCTCTCCCTCTTCATCTCCATCGACACCACGGGCGGCGCGGGGGACATCGGGCGCTCCATCGGCATGATGATCGCCTTCTTCGCCGCAGCCGTGGCAGTGGGACTCGTCATCCGCCTTGCGATGAAGTATATCTCCAAGCGTTTCCCTCACACGAGGCGCATCCCCATCTTGAGTTTCGCCGTCTGTTTCTTCTACGCCTACGCCGCCGAAAAATGGTTCGGTGTCGCGGACATCACGGGTGCATACGTTGCCGGTCTCATGCTGTCGGGGCTGCACGAAACGGAGTACGTCGACCGCAAGATCGAGATCAGCAACTACATGATCTTCGCGCCCGTATTTTTCGCAAACATAGGGATAACATCCAATTTCGATTCGATAAACGCCAAAATGGCGGGGTTCGGCGTCCTATTCGTCATCGCCGGCATGGCAGGGAAAGTGATAGGCTGCGGTGGCGGAGCGCTCATATGCGGCTACGGTCTCAAGGACAGCCTGCGCGTCGGCATCGGCATGATGGTGCGTGCGGAAGTGGTGCTGGTGTGCGCCCAGCGCGGCGTGGACTCCGGGCTGGTTGACCCCGCCATCATGCCCTTCGTCCTCATCCTCATCATCGCCACCACCCTGCTCACTCCCCTCCTTCTCAAACTCTCCTACCGCGCCGAACTCCCCCCGCCCACTCTCCCGCCGACCTACGTGCGGGAAGAAAGACCCACCGCCTGACCGCCCCGCGCCTTTGTTGTTTTTGACCCGCCGAACATCGTTCGGCGGACTTTATTTCCCCGCCGGGACCTCGGCGGAGAACCAAGTAACACTAGCTCAAAGTGAGCGTCGTGCTCAAATGCGCTCGCCCAAAGTTCGCGTCGTACTCGGAGAGTGTAAAACTTGCCGATGTCCTCTAACACGGAAGTATTGTTCCACCACCTTCCGGGGACCCCACTCATCAGCCCCATCACAAAATCAAAGATTTTGCGACGGGGTCCCCGTTGTACATTTCGGGGTCCCCGGGCAAAATTTATAATTTTTGACTGGGGTAAATTCAGGGAGCCCCATTCGGGCTTTCCTCCCCCCACTGCGTCACAGCACGTGCTCGCCTTCGCGGCGGCGTAAACTTCGCCGCTCATCTATCGCACGGCTGCTCCTTTCCCCTTCCGAATATACATTCGGCGGGGACCCCGTGCGCGAAAGCACCCCTCACAAACGAGGGCTCTGCCCTCGTCTTCCGCGGCGTGAAAATGAACGAGCTTCGCGATAGTTCCGCAGGAACGAGGAACGAAGCGAGCGTCTCCGCATTTTCACGCCGCGATAAGGAACAGCGGATGTGAAAAACAAGGCACTGCCGCAAGTGCGGCAGTGCCTGTGATTTATCATCCGCTGTGACGCAGGCGCGCACTAAATCGTACGTAACTCGCAGGGCGGGAGGGCTTTGACGCAGCTATTCGCCAAAAATTCAATAAAGCTCTTCAAAGCCCGAGGGCGATATCCGGCTCCCCCCCCCTTCGAAGCCCGACGCCGTCATTTGGATGAGATGCGCGAAAAAGCCCCTTCCGCAAAAGGGAGCGTACTAAATCGTACGTGACCGCATTGCGGAACGGGGCTTTGACAAAGCAGGTCGCCAAATGACGGCGTCGGTAACTTAAAAATGGTTTTTCTTATTTTATAATAGGCGCGTTCCAGTGGGGATCAGGCGCAAACCCCATCAACTTCGCCACGGTCGCAGCCACGTTGCTGAGTCCGAATTCGCCGTCGGCGATCTCGCAGTCCGCGTTGTAGACGATGAAGGGGACGGGATTGAGGCTGTGTGCGGTGCGCACGCTGACGACGCCTTTCTTGTTCTTCTCCAACATCTCGTCGGCGTTGCCGTGGTCGGCGGTGACGACGAGGGCGTAACCCGCCTCCTTCACGACAGGCAGCAGGCGCGCGAGCCCGAGATCGACTGCCTCGACACCCACGATGGTGGCGTCAAGGTTGCCCGTGTGGCCGACCATGTCGCCGTTGGGATAATTGCAGCGGATGAAGCCGTATTCCCCGCTCTTCACCGCCGCGATGACGGCGTCGGTGACCTCGGCGGACTTCATCCACGGACGCTGATCGAAGGTGACTTTGTCGCTGGGGATCTCCTGCCATGTTTCCAGCTTATCGCTGAACTTCTCGCTGCGGTTGCCGTTCCAGAAATAAGTGACGTGCCCGAACTTCTGCGTCTCGGAGACGGCGTACTCGTTCACCCCTTTCTTCACGAGGAACTCGGTGAGGGTGTGCTCGATCTTGGGCGGCTCGACGAGGAAGCGTTTGGGCAGATGCAGGTCGCCGTCGTATTCCAGCATTCCGGCATACAGCACCTTGGGCATATCGCCGCGGTCAAAGCCCTTGAAATCGGCGTCGTCGAACGCCATGCTGAGCTCGATGGCACGGTCGCCGCGGAAGTTGAACAGCACCACGCTGTCGCCGTCGTGCATGGCGCCCACGGGCTTGCCGTCCTCCGCGATGACGAACGCGGGCAGATCCTGATCGATGATGCCGGGGTTCTCGGCGCGGAAGGTGCCGATGGCGTCCGTCGCGCTCGCGAACTGTCTGCCCTCGCCGTAGACGTGGGTGAAAAAGCCGCGCTTCACCATATCCCAATCCGCGAAATAGCGGTCCATGGTGATCTTCATCCTGCCGCCGCCGGAGGCTATGCGCGCGTCGAAGGAGCCGTCGCAAAGCCCCTTCATCGCCTCTTCGAGCATATCGACGTAGACGAGCGCGCTGGTGGCGGGGACGTCCCTGCCGTCAAGGAGGACGTGCACTCTGACCGTCTTGATGCCGTCCCGCTTCGCGCCCGCGATGAGGGCGATGAGATGATGTATGTTGCTGTGTACGTTGCCGTCGGAAAGCAGCCCGATGAAATGCATCGTCGAGGCGTTCTTCACGCAACCCGCCGAGAGTTCCTTCCACGCGGCGGATGCGAAGATCGCGCCGCTCTCGATGGCCTCTTCCACCAGCTTTGCACCCTGCGAATATATCTGTCCGCAGCCGAGGGCGTTGTGCCCCACTTCGCTGTTGCCCATATCCTCGTCGGAGGGCAGCCCGACTGCGGTGCCGTGCGCCTTGATGTAGGTGTGCGGGCACTCCGCCATGAGTTTGTCGAGAGTGGGAGTGTTTGCCATGGTGACCGCATCGCCGAGCCCGGTGGTGGACTTGCCGACGCCGTCCATGACGACCAATACGACCTTTTTGTCCATAAGTATCCTCTTTTTACGTCATAAAGACGAAATTTGTTTTCGTGATAAATGTTGCGGCGATTCCGCCGCCCGATGCTACTCTATGCGCAGGACGACATTTTCTTTGCCGTCTTCGGGAGCCGACGCCGTCTCGTCCGAGGCGTCGTCACTATGCCTCCCGTGCCCCCGCGTCCGCTCCCCCCGAGCGACGCGTGATATGCTCTGCGAAGCGGCGGGCATAAGACCCGCCGCTCGACAGATGATCGCTTTTATTCGGTCAAAACGAAGTGATAAAACCCCGTTTTTGCCGGCTATCAATAATTGACGACTTTGGAGAAATCCTCCGCCTTCAGGGACGCGCCGCCGATGAGTCCGCCGTCGATCTCGGGCATCGCCATAAGCTCGCTCGCGTTCTTGGGATTCATGCTGCCGCCGTATTGGATGCGCACTCTGTTCTCCGCGCACTTGGGGCAATAAAGCTTCGCCATGGTGTCACGGATGACTTTGATGGTGTCGTTGGCGTCCTGCGCGGTCGCCGTCTTGCCCGTGCCGATCGCCCAGACGGGCTCGTAGGCGATGACGATGTTGTCCAGCTCGTCCTTGTCGATGTCCTTGAACGCCGCGACGGTCTGACGGGTGACGACTTCCTCCGTCTTGCCTCCCTCACGCTCTTCCAGCGTCTCGCCCACACACACGATGGGCTTGAGCCCTGCCGCAAGCGCCGCCTTCATGCGCGCGTTGACGGTCTCGTCGGTCTCGCCGAAATACTGCCTTCTCTCGCTGTGGCCGATGATGACGTACTCCACGCCGAGCTCAACGAGCATCTTGGCGCTGATCTCGCCCGTGAAGGCGCCTTTTTCCGCCCAGTGCACGTTCTCGGCGCCCACCTTGATGTTGGTGCCGCGGGTGGCTTCGACAGCCGCCGCAAGGTCGGTGTAGGGGGTGCAGATGACCACGTCGCATTCCGCATCCTTCACGAGGGGGATGAGGTCGGCGACGAGAGCCTTGGTCTCTGCGATGGTGTTGTTCATCTTCCAGTTGCCTGCAATGATGGGTTTGCGCATAATGTTCTCCTTTTTATCATAACGCGGTGTCCCGCACTCATTTATTCCGCGCCGAAGCACGTATGTGTCCGAAAGCGGCGTTTATCTCACGTTTTTGATCGCTAAACGTCGCATTCGGGATTTTCCCGCAAATGCCGCGGGAGAGACGTTTCACTTCTTGTCGTTCAGGCAAGCGATGCCGGGCAGCACCTTCCCCTCGAGGAATTCAAGGGACGCGCCGCCGCCGGTGGAGATGTGCGTCATCTTGTCCGCATACCCCAGCTGTGCAACAGCCGCCGCGCTGTCGCCGCCGCCGATGATGGTGACCGCGTCGGTCTCGGCAAGCGCCTTCGCGACCGCCTTGGTGCCCTTGGCGAAGTTTTCCATCTCGAAGACGCCCATGGGACCGTTCCACACCACGGTCTTTGCCGACTTCACCGCATCCGAGAAGAGGGCGATGGTCTTGGGACCGATGTCCAGACCCATCCAGCCGTCGGGGATGTCGCCCTCGACCACCTTGATGTTGGCGTCGTTGGAGAAGGCGTCCGCGATGACGTTGTCCACGGGGAGCATGAGCTTGACGCCCTTTTCCTCCGCCTTCTTCATGAGCTCCTTCGCAAGCTCGATCTTGTCCTCTTCGAGCAAGCTGGTGCCCACTTTATATCCCAGCGCCGCGCGGAAGGTGTATGCCATGCCGCCGCCGATGATGAGCGCGTCACACTTGCCGATGAGGCTCTCGATGACGCCGATCTTGTCGGACACTTTCGCGCCGCCGAGGATGGCGACGAAGGGACGCACGGGGTTCTCCACCGCACCGCCCAAGAACTTGAGCTCCTTCTCGATGAGAAAGCCGCTGACGGCGACGGGAGCAAAGCCGTACTGCGCGATGCCCGCGGTGGTGGCGTGCGCGCGATGCGCGGTGCCGAAGGCGTCGTTGACGTAGATGTCACAGAAATCGGCGAGCTTCTCGCAAAGCTCCTTGCTGTTCTTCTCCTCGCCCGCGTCGAAACGGGTGTTCTCGAGCAGCACGCACTCGCCGTCCTTGAGCGCCGCGACCTTCTTGTGAGCGTCCTCGCCCACGAGGTCGGTGGCGAAAGTCACCTTGCCGGGGAAGATCTCGGCAAGCCTGTCGGCGACGGGCTTCAGGGAGAACTTCTTGGGGTCGTTTTTGAGCGCTTTTGCGATATACTCCGCTTTTGCCGCCTCTCTCTCGTTCTCGGGGAGAGCTTCCACCGCCTTTTTCTCCTTCTTGGTGAGGCCGAAACCGGGGGTGAAGATGTTGTGGGGCTTCCCGAGGTGGGAGCAAAGGATAACCTTCGCGCCGTGCTCCATCAGATATTTGATGGTGGGAAGAGCGCCGTTGATGCGGTTCTCGTCGGTGATAACGCCGTCCACCATGGGGACATTGAAGTCCACACGGGTCAGGCATTTTTTGCCTTTGACGTCGACGTCTCTGATCGTCATCTTGCTCATGGAAAATCTCCTTTATGATGAATTGTTTTTTGCGTAAGGAACGGCGGGAGCACTCCGCGCCGACTTGAAAATTATATCACACGCACGCGCACAGCGCAAACAATTTTCTCTTTTGGATAAACAAAGTATAAAAGCCGTCCGTCCACGGCGCTCCCGCGCCGTCATCGAAGATCGCGGGACGGCATACGATTGATATGGGCGCGCCGCTCGCTCTCTCGCACCGTCCGCACCTCGCGCCGTTTACACCTCACGCCGTCCGCCGCGGAGCACACTCACGCACAACACCGCTTCGGAATGCACACCCCCTCAAACGAGGACGCCTCGTTTTCTCCCCTGCTCATATGCGCATATGTTCACAACACAAATCGTGTTATTTTGAGGTCAACGTATCGTGTACCGCACTTTTCAAGCCGATTTCCGCAAAAAAAGAACGCGCACGGCGCGTCCTTTCCTCTCGACCGACGCCGCTCGCGACAGCACGGGAGAACATTGCACGTCTTTTCTACACACCCTCTCTCGTCAGATGTCCTTCCGCGGAGAGCGTGCCGAAACCGTTTTGACGGAGAGCCTCGTAAACTGCTATCGCCACGGAGTTGGAAAGATTCAAAGATCTTGCCTCCGCTCTCATTGGTATACGTATCGTGTTTTGATAATTTTCCGCGAGCAGATCCTCGGGAAGTCCCTTCGTTTCCTTGCCGAAAACGAGATAATCGCCGGGACGGAAGGCTGCCTCCGTGTACGACCTCGCGGCCTTTGTGGAAAGGAAATAAAATGAATGGCTCGACCTCTCCGCCGTCACGGCATATGCGGCGCCGCCCGCGCGGGTGTATCTTCCCGCGGCGTTCCTCGCAAAAAAGTCTTCGAGGCTTTCGTACACCTTAAAGTCGGCAAGATGCCAATAGTCCAGCCCCGCGCGTTTAAGTGCGCGGTCGGAGATGTCGAACCCCAGCGGTTTCACGAGGTGCACGCTGCATCCCGTCGCCGCCGCCGTCCTTACGATATTGCCCGTATTCTGCGGGATCTCGGGCTCCACCAAAACGATATTGAACATAGCACTCTCATATGCGCGCTTCCGCACATAATACAGCCACGATTATACCACACCCGTACCGCAAACGCAACGCGGGCGCTCTCCGTCATACAACCAAACGAAAGTTAATCGTACGTCGCTAGGCTGCCGGTCTTGTACGTGACGGACGCGAACCAAACACGAACCAAACGAAAACGAAGCGCGTTTTCCGCGATCTAACGCTGTGTTTTTTTCGGGATCTAACTCAAAAATTCTTCTGCGACGGCAAAGACGTCCGCGACGTCGCACACCTTTGCCGCGGCAAGACGGACGGCTTTTGCGTGCGGCGTGTTCTTTGCGTAATGACACAGATGAAGTTTCATCACGTTCGCCACCGTGCGCTCGGGCATTATCTTCAAAAGCACGCCGACGTGGCGTTTTACGGCATCTACGGCGTCGAATGCAAGTTTCGACTTGCTTGCGAGCTCATCGGCATAAGCCCGCGCGTCGGGCCTAATTGTCCCGTCCGTGGAATATATATCGTCGTCGGAGAGGCTGTCCAAAGCCCCCAGCACCTCGAACAGCCACGGGCGTCCCAGCGCACCTCGCCCCACCATATAGGCGTCGGCACGGGTCATGCGGCGCACCGCAAAGTAGCTCTCCGCGTCCGAGATGTCGCCGTTTGCGATGACGGGGATCGTGAGCGCCTCCTTCACCTTGACGGTGACCGTATGATCGGCGCTGCCCGCGTACATCTGTTCGCGGAAGCGCGGGTGCACGGTGACAGCCGCGGCGCCGCCGCGCTCCGCCGCCAGCGCGCATTCGACCGCGAGCACCTCTCCTTGATGTATGCCCGCGCGGATCTTGACCGTGACAGGACGGCGGCATCCCTCCGAAGTCGCGCGGACGATGTCCTCGATGAGCGCGGGATGCGCCATGAGAGCGCTGCCGTCGCCGTTTGAAAAAACTTTCTTTACGGGACAGCCCATGTTGATGTCCACGATGTCGAAGCCCGCGAGCCTCTCGTCCGCCGCCGCTTTTTTCATAAACTCGGGCTCACAGCCGAAGAGCTGTACGGCGCGCGTCGTACACACGGGCTCGGTGAAAAGCAGAGGCTCGGTGCCCCTGCCGCCGAAGCAAAGCCCCTTTGCGCTGACCATCTCGGTGTACGTGAGCCCTGCACCGTGCTCCATGCAAAGCGCGCGGAAACCCGCGTCGCTGAAACCCGCCAGCGGCGCGAGGAAAATGCGAGATTTGAGGTTTAATGTGTCAAAAAGATTCATTCAACCTCTTTTTCGGACGCTTTGACCTCGTCCCATATCTTGTCCAATTCCGCGAGATGCAGCTCGGTCATGTCCCTTCCCTGCGCCTTGACCGCGTCTTCGACGGCGGCAAAGCGACGGAAAAATTTCGCGCTCGCCTCACGCAGCGCCGTCTCCGCCTCCACCTTTTTCAGCCGCAACAGATTGACGGCGGCAAAGAGAAGGTCGCCGCCTTCCTCCGTCATATGTTCCTTCGGCGCGGCGAGAAACTCCGCAAGTTCCTCGCTCACCTTCTCCGCAGCAGGACGGAAGTCCGACCAGTCGAACCCCGCGCGCTTTGCCACCTTTTGCACCTTCTCGGCGTAAAGGAGGGCGGGCAGATTCTTCGGCACTCTGTCCATCGCGTCGGTGTGGGAGGTGTATTTCTTCTCCTTCTTCTTCGCCTCGTTCCAGAAGACGAGCGCCTGCTCGGCGTTGTCGGCGTGATTGGCACCGAAGATGTGAGTGTGGCGGTCGAGAAGTTTGCGGCAAAGCCCGGTGAGCATATCGCCGAAGCAGAATTCTCCCGCTTCCTCCGCGATCTGCGTATGAAAGACCGCCTGCATCAGGATGTCGCCGCTCTCTTCAAGCATACCCGCGACGTCGGCGCGGTCGATCGCCTCCACCAGCTCATACGCCTCTTCGATGAGGTTTATGCGTATGCTCTTATGATCCTGCGCCCTGTCCCACTCGCAGCCGCCCTCGCCGCGCAGCCTTTTCATGATCTCGGCAAGGTCGGAAAAATCGAAACGTCTGCGCTCCGTGAGCTCCTGCCCGCCGATGTCCACCGAGAGGAACCGCTCGGGAAGCTCGCCGAGAGAGACGGTCATCTTGCCGTCGTCCGTCGTGACCTCCGCCTCTGTTTCCGCGCCGTACAACGAGATAAGACGCGCGCGCACCGCACCGCACTCATCCGCCGCTATCCCGAGGGCGCGCAAAGGCACGCGCTTGTTGACGGCGACGTAGTCCGGCAAAAGATCGCGTGCTATGTAAAGCTGCAAAGAGCTCACACCCGAGCATCCGATGTTTTCGTCAGTCATATCCGTTCTCCCAAAATCTGATCTTTCTTCTTATCCTCGCAAGGCGGCTGCCGAAAGGCAGCGAGAGCACTTCGCTTTCGGTGAACACTCCCATGAGGGTGACGAGCCAGCCGTAGACGACCGCCGACACCGCCGCACCCGCGAGCACGGCACCGAGATGAGTGGGGACGTACTCCCTGACCACCAGCGCCGTCAGCGCCATTATAACACCCGCGACCAGTGTTTGGGCAACATTTTTTTCGGAGCCCACGCCCGTGAGTCTGCGGAAGGTGACCGTCACGGCGACGAGGGAGACCGCACTCATTCCCACACCCGCGACCGCAGCCCCCATGACGCCTATGCGGCTGACGAGGGAAAGGGAGAGCGCGACCTTGACCAAAACGGCAAAAGAAAGACTTATGATCAACGCTTTGGTCTTGTCAAGTGCCTGTAAGAGCGAAACGTAGATTTGCGTAGCTCCCGTGAGCACCACGCCGAACGCGGCAACGGCAAGCAGTTTTGCCGCAGTCGAGAGCTCCGCCGAGGAAAGCGAGGGATAGATGAGCGCGAGTATATCTCTGCCGAACACCATGAGAAAAAGCGACGACGGCACGCCGATGAGATAGACCAGCTTCACCGACATTCTGCTCTTTGCGAGGATGCCGCCGAGGTCCCTTTCCTCCCGCGAGGCGGAAACGGAGGGGACCACCGCTATAGCAAGCGACATCGCCGCCACCACGGGGAGATTGACAAGAGAGGTGACGGGACCGCTGTACAGCCCGTACATCGCCGTTGCGGAAGCGGTGTCGGCGCCTCCCCATTTGAGGGCGTTGACCACGATGAGGCTGTCGAAGACCGCCCCCAGCGGCACTATGACGCCGAGCAATGCGATGGGCGCGGCGGTGCGGAACATCGCCCTGCGTTCGGCAGCCGAAAGGCGCAGCCCTTCCCGCATCCCTCCCCTTTTTTTGCGGCGCACGGCGCAGGTGACGGCAAGGTAGCATGCTGCGGCGAACTCCGAGACGGTCACTCCGGCGATGGCGCCCATGACGGCGGCGTTCTGTCCGCGCGGCGCGAGGGCGGCGGCGAGCCCGACGCCGACGCCGAGCTTCACCAGCTGCTCCACTATGCCCGACAGCGCGGTGGGCAGCATATACATCTCGCCTTGGAACCAGCCTCTGAATCCCGCAACCAATCCCGCGAAGAAGACGGCGGGAGCGATGACGGCATAGCCGCCCGCGGCTGCGGGATTGCCCTGCCAGCGGGCGAAAACGTGCGAAAGTGCGGTGATTAGCCCGCCCGCCAGCACGGAGAGCGCGACGAGAGTGAAGAGCGCGGCAGCGAGATACTTCCCTGCGCTCTCCCCTCTTGCGCGGTGTTCCGCCACGATGCGCGAAAGCGCGGTGGGGATGCCCGCCGTGGACAAAGTGATGAAGAGCGCGTATACGGGGAAGACGAGTTGATAGACCCCCATCCCCTCCGCGCCGAGGATGTTGGTGAGGGGGATGCGGTAAAAAGCGCCGATGAACTTTGCCACCATGCTGCCCGCAGCCAGCACTGCGGCACCGCCCGCGAGTCTGCCCGGACGGCGGGCGTCCTCCTTCACTCTGCGCATACGCTGCCCAGAAGTCCCGCCGCGAACTCTAACGCCCCGACGTGCCCTTCCGCGTTATCGCCGACGGCAAAGAGGCATCCCGCCACCTCGCCCGACGCGGCGCGCACGGGGACTGCGATCAGCTCCCCCTCGATGCACACGCCTTTCACGGGCTCGAAGCCGCCCTCGCGGCGCAGCGACAGCGTCTTTTCCTCCCTCGCGAGCGCGGAAAATTCCGCCGTCAGCGGGCGGGAAAGCATATCTTTCGCGTGTCTGCCGCAGGCGGCTTCCACCCTGTCCGCCGCCGTAAGGAACACCTCGCACCCCGTCATGGACGCGGCATAGGAAACCGCCCTGCCGCACACGGTGACGAACCCCGCGAAACGGGAATGTCTGCGCACCGTAAGTCTGTCTCCGTCGGCGGCGATCTCCGTTTCGTCGCCCGCCTTCAACCCCAGCAAGCGTCGAAGCTCCTTGGGGATGACGATGCGTCCCAGCCCGTCCATTCTGCGCACAATGCCCGTTTCGCTCATAAAAAACCTCCCGTTCGGCGGTTAGTTTGCACCGAAGGGAGGTTTATATTCCCGATGTATTCCCGCCGCCCGCTAGCGCAGTCTGACGGGGAAGACCTTTCCCCTGCCCATGACGTGTCGGACGGGCTTGTCATCCTTGACGCGTTCGAGCACGAAGGCGGAAAAATCCACTTCCTCTATGAAATCGGAAGGCTGGAATTTGACGCGGTTGAACTTGTCGAAACGCTCGAAATGCGCGGGAAGGAGCACGGGCGTGGAGACGTCCGCCTTGTACGCCACGTTCTGCACCGCCTCGCGGAAGCCCGCGAATGTGGGCTTGTGCTCGCCCTCATAGACCACGTCGCGCAGGATCTTGTCCCCGCGCATCACCTTTGCCCAGATCTTCATCAATACTCCGCGACGATCTCGCCGAAATAGAAGTTGTGTTTGTCGCCGTTCGCGTACCAGCCGTCCACCTTCGAGATGTCCATATCGCCCATGGGGAGCACGCCGAGCACGCGGCACTCGATGTATCTCTCACACCCCGCGACGACGACGGTGCCCACCTCTTTCGCGGGCTGTTTGCGCATACCGGTCTCCGCCCACTTGTCGTAGTCGCGACCGCTCTTGCTGCCGCAGAACCCCAGCTCCTTTTTCATGGTGCCGGGCGCGGGGACGCTGACGGTGAACTCGCCCGTCTTGTCCAGCATCTCTTTGGTATAGCGGCTGTCGCGGATGGGCGCGACAAAGACCTTCTTGCCCCACATCACGCCGACAAAACCCCAGCTTGCGACCATGACGTTGTCGCCCGAGGTCACGAAGGCGCCCGTGTTGAACGCGCTGTTCATAAAATCCATATCCTTAAACTCGTGCATACTGCCTCCGGAACGGGACGCGGAAACTTCCTATTTTTCCCGCACCCCGCGAAAAAGTTGATTTCGAATTTATAGTATGATAACATATCCGCGATGGTCACGGCAACACCCATCAATAAAAAAAACCGAGGTATGTTTTGAAAAAAACCGTATTTTTCATCACGCGCTCCGCGCTGGTGGCGGCGATCTACTTCGCCCTTGCAACGGCACTCCAACCCATCTCGTTCGGTCCCGTACAGTTCCGCCTCTCGGAGGCTCTCGTGCTCCTTCCGATCTTCATGCCGGAGTCCATCATCGGCGTGACGCTGGGGTGCTTCCTCTCCAATTTCTTCTACTCCACGATGTACGACGTCATCTTCGGGACGATCGCCACGGCGCTTGCCGCCGTCGCCACCTTCCTTCTGCGCCGCACGAAGTTCCTCTATGTGCTGCCTCCCCTCCTTTTCAACGCCTTCCTCGTGCCCCTCATCTGGGTGGTGGACGGCTCGGACGCGGCATATCTTCTCAACTTCGCGCTCATCCTCGCCTCCGAAGTCATCGTGGTGTGCGTGATAGGGCTTCCCCTCACCCTCGCCCTAAAAAAGGCGCTCGCGCGGGCGGGGATAAGATTCTACTCCTTCCACAAAGCGCTCGCCGCGCCTGCGTACAGGCGGGATACGACCCACGGGCTCGCGCCCGATACGGAGGACGACTATGACTGCGGTTGAAGCGGTAAGACAAGCGGTAAGGAAACATCTCGGCGAAGGCGGCTTCGCCATCGACGCCACCGCGGGACGGGGTCACGACACCGTCTTTCTCGCGCGGCAGGTAGGCGAGAGCGGACGCGTCCTCGCCTTCGACATACAGGAGGAGGCTGTGGAAAGCACCCGCGCCCTACTTGCTCGGGAGGGGCTCTCTGCCGAAGTCGTGCACGCCTCGCACGCCGATATGGCGCTCTACGCCGAGCCCGAGAGCGCGGACTGCATCCTCTTCAACCTCGGCTGGCTGCCCGGCGGCGACCACACCGTCTACACCCGCGCCGAAAGCACGATAAAAGCCGTGGAAGCGGGGCTCGGGATCTTAAAGCGCGGCGGACTTATGTGCGTCACGATATACAGCGGCGGCGCGAACGGCTATGCCGAACGCGATGCGCTCATCCCCTATCTCGCCTCCGTGGACGACAGCCGTTTTCAGGTGCTCTCCCTCTCCTTCCACAATTGGAAGAAGGATCCGCCTCTCCCCTTCTTTATAATAAAATTATAAAGGCGTATCCGCTCTCCGCCCCACACTATATATGGGGTTTTGTTTTTTCCTTCCCCCAAGGTGTTCACATTTTGCAAAATGTGTGATAAGGTTATATGCGTTCGCACCCGCGGCGGGCGCACCCATTCGCATACGGAGAAATGTTTTGAGTCTGGCAAAGTTTTCAAGCGATTTTCTGATGGAGAGCTTCACCCTCGTTGACAACCTGTTCATCAACGAGCATCTTCCGCACTGCTCCGAAAAGCAGCTGAAAGTCTATCTCTACGGGCTTTATATGTGCTCCATGCCCGAGAAGCTCAACTCCATGGAAGAGATGTGCGCCACCCTAGACGTCACCGAGGCGGAGCTTGTCGCCATCTACACCGACTTCGAAGACGCAGGACTCGTGCGCGTCGTGAGCAGATCCCCCCTCGAAGTCGCCTATTGCTCCTTCAAACGCGCCAATCAGCCGCCCAAAAAGTATAAGTCCGAGAAGTGGAACGACTTCAACCGCGAGCTGCAGGAGCTCTTCCACGAGCGTATGCTCACCCCCAACGAATACAACGAGTACTACACCTTCCTCGATTCCGTCAAAATGGACCGCGACGCCATGCTCATGATCGTGCGCTATTGCATCGACCTCAAGGGCGAGAGCGTCAGATATCCCTACATTCTCACCGTCGCGCGCAATTGGGCGAGCGAAGGCGTGCGCACCGTCGCCGACGTCGAGAAAAAGCTGGATGAATACGAAGCGCAGTCCGAGGATATGCGCGCCGTGCTCTCCGCCCTCGGCAGAAAGAGCGGCGCCGAGCTCGAGGAAAAACAGATGCTCACCAAATGGACGCGCAGCTGGGGCTTCACCCTCCCCGCCGTCCTCGAAGCCGCAAAGAGCATGAAGGGCGGCAAGACCTTCCGCAAGCTGGACGCTCGCCTCGACGAGTTCTACCGTTTGGGCGTCTTCACCGAGGCGGAAATGAAGGATTACAACGCGCACAGAGAGCACCTCACGGAGCTTGCCGTGCGCATCAACAAGACCATCGGCGTCTATTACGAATCCCTCGACCACGTCATCGAGGTCTACACCTCCCCGTGGCTCAACAAGGGTTTCTCGGAGGACGCCCTCGCCACCGTCGCGCACTACTGCTTCCTCTCCGGCATCCGCAGTCTCGAAGGCATGAACGGCGTGGTGGACAAGTTCTTCGCACAGGGTCTGCTCACCGTGGACGCCATCAACGGCTTCATCGGGGAGCAGGTCGCCACCGACGAGCGCATCAAAAAGATCGTGGAAGCCACGGGCAGAGAGCGCTCCGTCACCGCCGCGGACCGCAACTTCTACCGCACTTGGAGCGCGGGCTGGGGCTTCTCGGACGACGTCATCCTCTACGCCGCGGAGCTGTCGGCGGGCAAGAGCTATCCCACCTCCGCCGTCAACCGTCTGCTCTCGGAGTGGAAGGCGCGGGGTGTGCGCACTTTGGACGACGCGAAACGCGTGGGCACGGCGAGTGCATCCGCGACCGCCGCCCGTCCCTCCTCGTCCAAGAACTTCGAGGAGCGCAGCTACACCGACGACGAGATCAAGTCCGTCATGGTCAACATCGACGATCTGGAGGATAAGGATCTATGACAGAAGAGATCTTGAGGCAGGTCCTCGAAAAGAAGCGCGGGGAACGCCGCCGCGAAGAGACCGCGGCAAAGGAACGCAAAGCCGCAGCCCTCTCCGTCCCCGAAGTCGCAGAAGCGCACCGCGAGTATGTCTATGCCCTGCACGAGAGTTTGCGCTACGGCGGAGACGAGAGGAAACGCCGCGCCGAAAAGGCATACGCCGAGTACACCGCGGCGCTCGAAAACGCGGGCTTTAGCGAGCGCGACTTCGAGCCTCGCACCCTCTGTCCTATCTGCGGCGATACGGGTATGCATGAGGGAAAACTCTGCTCCTGCGTGCACGACGACCTCGTCCGCGCGCTGGGCGTCGCCTGCGACCTCTCGCCCGAAGGCGAGACTCTCTCCGATCTTGCGCGCTCCGCACTCGGCAGTCAGGCGGAAAAACTGAAAGCCATGTACGCCCGCATGAGCACCTATGCGGAGAAGTTCCCCGACGTCAACCGCACCGTCATCGTGTGCACGGGCAAGACGGGGACGGGCAAAACGGCGCTTGCCACCGCCCTCTCCCGCACCCTCATCCGCCGCGGACACAGCGCCAAGATCATGAGCGCCATGACCTTCAACTCCCTCATGCTCAAATGCCACACCGCGCCCTACTCCGAGCGCGAAGGCATCATGTCCGACGTGCTGGGGGCGGAACTGCTCGTTATAGACGACCTCGGGACGGAGCCCAGATATAACAACGTCACCTGCGAATATCTTTTGCTCGTCATAGAGGAGCGCACGGCAAAGCACCTTGCCACCCTCATCACCACCAACCTCTCGCCAGAGAACATCCTGCATTCCTACAACGAGCGCATCTACTCCCGCCTCTTCGACAAACGCCGCTCCCTCACTCTCGCCTTCGACGGAGACGACCTGCGCCTGAAGTGACCGCGACAGTCCGATAACGCAACAAAAAAGCCGCTCTTGCGAGCGGCTTTTCGTATGCATTCCTGTCAGTCCGCGCTCTCGAGGTCTTCCACCGTCTGCAACGCGATGAGGAAGCACTTTTCGAGCAACTCGCCGTCCAGACTGTCGGCGTGGTCCAGCTCTGTGTGATAGGCGTCGGACATGGGGTCGAGCGCCGTGACGCACGCGGCTTTAAGCCCGACTGCGGCAAACGACGCGGCATCGGTAGCACCGAATCCGCCGCCCTTCCCGCACTCCGCGCCGACCTTGGCAGCGGCAGCGGAAACCAGCGAAACCACGTCTTTATCCAGCTTTTTCATGCCGTTGAAATCTCTGTTCTGCACTTTTAGCTTGTCCGCGTCGCGCAGCGTATCCAGCGTGACGAAGAGCGTCTTGCCGTCACGGTAGGTGTCCGCATATTCGTCGCACCATGCCATGGAACCGCGCAGTCCGCATTCCTCCGAACCGGTGAGGATGACCCCCACTTCGGTGTGCGCGAGTTTCTCCCCGCTCTCGCCGAGAGCCTTCATCAGCGCCATCGCGACGGTGCACCCCGAAAGGTCGTCGCCCGCCCCCGGGGAAACTGTCTTACCGTCTATGAGGAAGAGCGCCGCCGTCCACACGGGCACGAAGACGATGCCGACAAGCCCTACGATCATCCACTCATCCGCAGCGAGCCCGGTGCCCACGCTGCCCAGATACGCCCAACGGGCGATGTCGGCGGCAAACAGATAAGCCACACCGACAAGGGAAAGCGCCGCGACCGCAATGACGAACTTCATCCTGCCCTTCATGCGGGGACGGAAAACGTGCGCCGCATCGAGATGCGCGGTGAAGAAGACACGGTGTTTCACCTCTCCTTCGCAAGGAAGAAGTGCGGTCACGTTGCGGGACTTGCGCTTGATGTACGCTCCGTCGAACGCGCGCGACATCATGACGCCCTGCACGATGAAGGGCACCATAGCCACGATGATGAGCGCCACGGAGACCATGGACACGAAGAAGTAGGCAGCGTAGGCGAGCAGCATACACACCGCCGTCACGCCTATCCACCCGAACGCCGCCGCGGGCGCCACGTCGAACTCCTGCACCGTCACTTTCGCGCCGACGTCGGACATGCGCTTTGCCGCATGTTCCGCCGCGTCCGCCTCTGCGACGCTGCCCGCGCCGCGCACGGACATATTCTCGGCGATATACGCCGTCTCGGAAAGGATAAAATCTTTGCTGCGCGCAGAATCGCGCTTTAATGTGTCGAAATTCATATTGTAAAGTCCACGTTGAGATTGCGCATCATCATATCGAGAAGAGCCTTCAACACCTCTTTTTCGTTCTGTTCGAAGTTGGCGAAAGCGGTCGCGAAATATCTGCGGTTCGCCTCGTCGATGAGCTCCGCAACGCCGCGCCCTTCCTCGGTCAGGGCAAGCTGCTGTTCGCGCTTGTCCTCTTCGGAGACCGTCGCCGTGATGTAATTCTTCTCCTTCAGCAGTTTGACGCTGCGCGAAACGAGAGCCTTGCTCACGTCCGATTGCATGGCGATCTCACTTGCCGTGGGGGTGGTTTCTATGCTGCTCAACACCACGATCTCGTTGGGAGAAAGATCGTAGCCCTCAAGTGCGTTGAGCTGAAAATCGGTGTAGGAGCGAAGGAGCTTCCTGTACGCCGAAAAAAAGTATGCCGCGTTTTTGACTTCCATGAAATTAGTATAACATTGAAACAAATTTTTTTCAACACTAAACGCGGAAAAAGTTAACTTTTTTATCTAATTTTATAACTTGCGTCACCGACGGCAAAATATCACCGCCGCGAACTCCCCTTTCAGCCGCGCGAGAGCGCGCCTGCTGCGGCATATGCGCTCGCCCATGCCCATTGCAGATTGCACCCGCCGCACAGCCCGTCCACGTCCAAAGCCTCTCCCACGGCGTATGCGCCCGGGACGATGCAGGAGGCAAGCTGCGCGTCGAAACACTCCGTAGAAAGCCCGCCCGACATCACCTGCGCCTGCGAAGCGTCCAAAGTGCCTTCGAGGGTGAGGGTGTAGTGTTTGACCGCACGCGCGACGGCGGCGGCATCGGGTATGTCGCGCAGGGTGAGCCCCGCGCGCCATGCTATGCGCTCGGCGAGCCGTGAGTGGAAGGCGCCGCGCAGCACGCGCTCGACGTCTCCGTCGCGGGATGCGATCCACGTCGCGACTTCGCTCTCGGTAAGCTCGGGCATGAAGTCCAGCACCACGCTGTCTCCCGCCGCCGCCTCGCCTCTTGCGACCGCCGCCGAGAGGTCGAGAGCGAGTATGCCGCTCAATCCGTAGTCACGGAAGAGGATCTCCCCTTCCTCGCGCCTGCCCGCGAGCATCGCCGCACATTTGACGCGCACGCCGCCCAGCCCTTTCACACTTTCGCGGTCCGTCTTCAACGGGACGAGAGAGGGGACGAAGGGGCGCACTTTGTGCCCGAGCGCGGCAAAGAGGGCGAGGCTGTCGCTGCCCGACGTCGCGGGAGAACCCGTCGCCAGCACGACGTTGTTTGCACCTACTTTTTCCGTACGGCTGCCCTCCCCGTCCGTCATACGGACGGTGAGCACAAAGCCATCTCCCGCAGGGCGCACCTCGGTCACCTCCGCGCCCGTCACCGTCTCCGCACCGTTCTCGCGGGAGGCGGCGAGGAGGACGTCCAGCACGGATGAGGCGCACTCCGAATAGGGATAAACCCTACCCGAGGAAACGCGTGTGAGCAGCCCTATGCCGCGGAAAAACTCCACCGCGGCGAAAGGAGGAAAAGCGTCCAGCACGGGACGCACGAAATCGGGGACGTTATAGTCCGCGGGCGAGACGCCGAGCCCTGTCAGGTTGCACCTGCCGTTGCCCGTGGCAAGCAGTTTTTTGCCCGCGCGCGGAGCCTTTTCGAAGAGGGTGACCTTCCTCCCTTTCACCATGACGGAGAACGCCAGCGCCGCCGCGCCGCCGCCGATCACCGCAATGTCGCAAGAAGTCTTTTTCATCCTCTTCTCCTAAAAAAAAGCCGAAGCCCGAAGGCTTCGGCAGGTCTCATTCTTTCGTTTTCGCTCCGCCCTCGAAGTAGTGCTGGAACTCGTCGAGCAGACCGTAGTTGACGCTGTAATGTTTCCACAGCCCTCTCTTTTCGCCGTTGACGATGCCGCTGTCGGTGAGCAGCTTCATGTGATAAGAAAGGGTGGGCTGACTGCAGTTGAGGTGCTTCAGGATCTCGTACGCGCACATATCCTTCTCGCGCAGCATCTCGAAGATCTTCATTCTGTTGTTGTCGCTGAATGCCTTACATATATTGATATAAGTTTTTTCTTCCATACAGTGATACTCCCGTCACATATTCTAGCAGTAGTTCTAATATATCGCTTATTGGTTGGATTGTCAATCCGATGGTCGAATAAACTTTGCTTTCATTTACTTAAAATCGCCTTAAAATGCGGCAATCACTAGGGTCAAGTCCGCTTATACCCTCTTACTCCGCCTCGTTGAACAGAAAAAAATCGGGCGGGCATACCGTCAGGGTAAGATACGCCGTCAGTATGCACAAGAGCCCCGCCGCCCCTACGATCGCTCCCGCTCTCCCGAGGCTCGGACGCGTGAAAGCGGCATACGCTGCCGCATGTCCAGCCACGACTCCCGCCGCAAACGTCGCGATGTCCGCCGCAAGCACCGCCCTCCCCGTGAACGCCGTGTAGATATAGAACACGCACGGGATCACCCCCGCCGCGATATATGTCGCGGCAAACGCCCCGAAGACGCGGTTGTTCAGCCCGTCCGCAAAAGGCAGCGCGACGAAAAACCATACGAAGAAGGGGAAAAACACCAGCTTAAGATGCTCCCACACGCTCTCGTTTGCGGGGAAAAACACAGCTGCGGCAGCATCCCCGCCCGACCACTCGAAAAAGAAATGCGACACCGCCCCGAGCCCGAGACAAAACACCGCCCCGACGATACACACCGCCCGCGCCTTTTTCCGCACCTCGGCAGCCCTTCGCTCCCCCTTTCTCCCCGCCTCCGCAAGGATCCCTCCGCTCACTCTTCCTTCCACACCTCTAATATGCCGCACAATCGCGCTTATATTCAACCGTTACATTGCGCGCACAAGGTATATGCCACGCTTTATGCGGTGGAATTGAAATAGGAATACATCACGCTTTTTATGATAGGTGTGCGCGCGAAGCTCGCTCCGGTCGATTGTCTTCAACACAGCAAAAAGGACGGCGTTTGTCGTCCTTTTTGTTATGCTGGTGGAGACAACAAGTCATTCGCCGCGCATGGCAGGGTTCACGAAACAAAGAATTGTTTCCGATGAGGGGTACATTGTCGCTCGTTTGGACGTTCGACGGCGAAAGCGTCCTGCATAGGGCGAGCGTTTCTTTTTTTGAGGAAGCATCGGCAAGCCGCCGAACTTGCGCGCACGAGTATATCACACGCCTCATATGTGAGATAATGCAAATGAGAATATAGCACGCTTTATGATGGGATCATCGCGCGCAAAGTTCGTGACTGTTTGTTGTCCCCGAGCATAGCGAAAGGGACGGCGTGTGCCGTCCCTTTCGCTATGCTGGTGGAGACAACAAGACTCGAACTTGTGACCTCTACGATGTCAACGTAGCGCTCTAACCAACTGGGCTATGCCTCCGAATGCAAGGGATATATTACACTAAATTTTCGCGCGTGGCAAGTGATTTGGCGCATTTGCGAACAATATGTTTTATTTGCGGCGGCGCGGTGCGTCATAGCGGTGCGCGCACTTTGAAAAAGCCGCGATCAAGACCCCGAAAATGACAAATGCGGCGCGTCACATGGAAGAAAATATCACCGTGTTTTGCACTCGCGGCTCAAAACAGTTGACATCCGCGGGCGGGCGCAATATAATCGTTAATGCTCCTAGGGGCGATGTACCATTAGCCCAGCTGGATAGAGCGTCTGGCTACGGACCAGAAGGTCGGGGGTTCGAATCCCTCATGGTACGCCAAAGGCACCGAACACGTTCGGTGCCTTTTTTCTTCCCCCGAGGGATTCTTACCCGAAGCTGACGCTCGGCGGCGCCTGCTCGGCTTCGCTCGCAGAAAAGTTGCGCCGCCTACGCTATTCCGTCGCACGGTCGTGCTCCTCACGAACCCTCATGGTACGCCAAAGGCACCGAACACGTTCGGTGCCTTTTTTCTTCCCCCGAGGGATCCTTACCCGAGGCTGACGCTCGGCGGTTTCTTTTCGCGGCAGCACAGACAAACTTAAAGCCCGCGTTGCCGCGGGCTTTTTTTTCTTTAGTGTTATCCTTCACAATTACTTGCGGGGATTCTTGATGTTCGCCTGTGCTTCGTCGCGGCAAGACGCCGTGCGCCGATGCCTTCACTGCGGTGCAGGCATACTGCTTCCTCGTCTGCCCCTCCTCTTCGCCTCTCGAAAATGCAAGACACTCCCCTGCTCCTCGTTTCTACGCTCTGCTCCGTAACTATCGCAGTGTCGCTCATTTTCGCTCGGCGGTTTCTTTTCGCGGCAGCACAGACAAACTTAAAGCCCGCGTTGCCGCGGGCTTTTTCGTCTTTAGTGCGTTATCCTTCACAATTACTTGCGGGGATTCTTGATGTTTGCCTGCGCTGCCGCGAGACGTGCAATAGGCACGCGGAAGGGGGAGCAGGACACGTAGTCGAGACCGACGTTGTGGCAGAACTCGATGGTGCTGGGATCGCCGCCGTGCTCGCCGCAGATGCCGAGGTGGATGTCGGGACGGGTGGCTCTGCCGAGCTCTGCCGCCATCTTGACGAGTTTGCCGACACCGACTTGGTCGAGTCTTGCGAAAGGATCGGACTCGTAGATCTTCTTGTCGTAGTAGGCGCCGAGGAACTTGCCCGCGTCGTCACGGCTGAAGCCGAAGGTCATCTGGGTGAGGTCGTTGGTGCCGAAGGAGAAGAACTCCGCCTCGGTGGCGATGGCGTCGGCGGTGAGGGCCGCACGGGGGATCTCGATCATGGTGCCGACCTTATACTTCATCTCGATGCCTGCCGCCTTGATGCACTCGTCGGCGGTCTTGGTGACGACGGACTTGACGTACGCGAGCTCTTTGACCTCGCCGACCAGCGGGATCATGATTTCGGGGACGACCTTCCAATCGGCGTGTCTTGCCTGCACCGCGATGGCAGCCTGAATGACCGCCTTGGTCTGCATGACCGCGATCTCGGGATAGGTGACGGCGAGTCTGCAGCCGCGATGACCCATCATGGGGTTGAACTCATGCAGAGAGGTGATGACGTCCTTGACCTCCTTGACGGTCATACCCATATCATCGGCAAGCGCCTTGATGTCGGCTTCTTCCGTGGGAACGAACTCGTGGAGAGGAGGATCCAGGAAGCGGATGGTGACGGGAGTGCCTTCGAGGGCTTCGTAGAGAGCCTCGAAGTCGCCCTGCTGCATGGGCAGGAGCTTGGCGAGCGCCTTTTCTCTCTTCTCGACGGTGTCGGAGACGATCATTTCGCGCATTGCCATGATCCTGTCGGGCTCGAAGAACATATGCTCGGTGCGGCAGAGGCCGATGCCTTCCGCGCCGAAGGAACGCGCCTGACGTGCATCCTTGGGGGTGTCGGCGTTGGTCCTGACCTGCAGTGCGCGGTACTTGTCCGCCCAAGCCATGATCCTGCCGAAGTCGCCCGTGACGGACGCGTCGACGGTGGGGATAGCCTCGCCGTAGATCTTGCCGGTGGAGCCGTCCAGAGAGATCCAATCACCCTCGTGGAAGGTCTTGCCGCCCAGTGTGAAGACTTTCTTTTCCTCGTCGATGACGATGTCGCCGCAACCGGAGACGCAGCAGGTGCCCATGCCGCGGGCAACGACCGCCGCGTGAGAGGTCATACCGCCGCGAACGGTGAGGATGCCCTGTGCATAGTGCATGCCCTCGATGTCCTCGGGAGAGGTCTCGAGACGAACGAGAACGACTCTCTTCTCACCCTTGTTGGTGACCCAATCGGTGGCGTCTTCCGCAGTGAAGACGACCTTGCCGCAAGCGGCGCCGGGAGAGGCGGGAAGCGCGCTGCCGATGGGCTTGGCGGCTTTCAGCGCCTTGGCGTCGAACTGGGGATGCAGGAGCGCGTCAAGCTGCTTGGGATCGATCATGCAGACCGCTTCCTTCTCGTTGATCATGCCCTCGTCCACGAGGTCGCACGCGATCTTGAGAGCTGCGGTGGCGGTACGCTTGCCGTTGCGGGTCTGGAGCATGAAGAGCTTGCCCTCTTCGATGGTGAACTCCATATCCTGCATGTCACGGTAGTGCTTCTCGAGAGTGTCGACGATCTTGACGAACTGCTCGTAAACGGCGGGGTTGGTCTCCTTGAGGTGGGAGATGGGGGAAGGAGTGCGCACGCCTGCCACGACGTCCTCGCCCTGTGCGTTCATGAGGTACTCGCCGAAGAGACCCTTCTCGCCGGTGGCTGGGTTGCGGGAGAACGCGACGCCGGTGCCGGAGGTGTCACCCATGTTGCCGAACACCATCATCTGCACGTTGACCGCGGTGCCCCAATCGCCGGGGATGTCGTTCATGCGGCGATAGTAGATGGCGCGGGGGTTGTTCCAGCTGCGGAACACCGCCTTGATGGCGCCCATGAGCTGTTCCTTGGGATCCTGCGGGAAGTCGCTGCCGATCTTGGACTTATATTCCGCCTTGAACTGCTCGGCGAGCTCCTTGAGGTCGTCGGCGTCGAGCTCGGTGTCCTGCTTGACACCCTTCTTCGCCTTCATCTCGTCGATGAGCTCCTCGAAGTACTTCTTGCCGACTTCCATGACGACGTCGGAATACATCTGAATGAAACGACGGTAGCTGTCGTAAGCGAAACGGCGGTTGTTGGTCTTCACCGCGAATCTCTCCACCACTTCGTCGTTGAGGCCGAGGTTGAGGATGGTGTCCATCATGCCGGGCATGGACGCACGGGCACCCGAACGCACGGAAACGAGCAGCGGGTTGTCCAGAGAGCCGAACTTCTTGCCGACGAGCTTCTCCAGCTTGGCGATGTTTTCCATGATCTCTTTCTGGATCGCGTCGCTGATGACTTCGCCGTCAGTGTAGTACTGCGTGCACGCTTCGGTGGTGATGGTGAAACCTTGGGGCACGGGCATGCCGAGCTTGGTCATTTCGGCAAGGTTTGCGCCTTTGCCGCCGAACATGGCGCGTCTGTCGCAGTTGGCTTCGCTGGCCTCTTTGAACTGGTAGACGAATTTCTTCATTTGAAACCTCCTGTGGTTGGTCATAAATATTTGTTTTTAATCATAGAGAGTCTAGCAAAAAAAGAATTTTTGGGCAAGCGATTTCGGTTGCGTTAGGAATTTTTTTTTGATAAGATGATAGCGAAGAAAAAATTGAGGTGCAAAATGGACTCCGACCACCGAAGTTGCCATCCACTCCCTTAATCCGCTCGTATCGGAGCGTTTTCTCCGGCACGGCGTTTTAAGCGCATCCCCGGAGGAAACGATATGCTTCAGGTTTACAAGAAACTCAACAAAGCCACTATCACCGTCGACAACGCTCTCATCGGCGAGGGCTACGACTTCCGCGATCACTGGATCCACATGTCCAACCCCACGGACAAGGAGATCGAGCTGATTTCGCGTTCCACGGGCGTCGCCGAAGATATGATCAAGGCGGCACTGGACGAGGAAGAGCGCGCGCGTATCGAGCGCGACGACGACACCGGCGCCCTCCTTGTGGTCACCGACATCCCCTTCACCGAAGAGGATGAGGATCACTACACCTACACAACCCTCCCCTTCGGCTTCATCTCCACTTCCGACGTGATGATCACCGTCTGTCTGGAGGAAACGAGCCTCATCGACGATATGCTCTCGGCGCGCTTCGTGAAAGATTTCAATCTGCACAAGCGCACCCGTTTCCTCATACAGCTGCAATACACCATCTCCAAAAAATTCGTCCACTACCTCAAGCAGATCGACCGCGCGAGCCAGCGTGTGCAGAACGTGCTGGAAAAATCCATGAAGAACGCGGAGCTCATCGAGATGCTCGACCTCGAAAAATCCTTGGTCTACATCTCCACTTCTCTACGCTCCAACAGCGTGGTGCTGGACAAACTCCCCAAGATGACCAAACTCTTCGAAGAGGACGAGGACCTGTGGGAAGACGTTGTGATCGAGAACAAACAGGCCATCGAGATGTCCAACATTTACCGCGACATACTCTCCGGCACCATGGACGCCTACGCCTCCATCATCTCCAACAACCTGAACGTCGTCATGAAGGTGCTCACCTCCCTCACCCTGCTGGTCGCCATCCCGAGCATGATAGGCGCCTTCTGGGGCATGAACACCGGCGTCCCCTTCGAGGGCGAGAGCTGGGGCTTCTGGGTGGTCATCGGCATCTCCGTCGTGGTCTGCCTCATCGCGGGCATCGTGCTGTGGAAGAAGAGATTCCTGAAATAAGACGCGGGACGCGACGCGGAATGCGTCCTCCCTCGCCGCAACACGGTCCGACCGCCGCCGTCCTTCGGGACGGCTTTTTCATGCCGCGACACGGGAACCTACGCATCGAAACACCACAATCACCTCCCACGGCTGCCCGCACCCGTCACTCCGTACGTGCAGGACAGCGCGCCGTCACGTCTGCGCAACGCCGTTTCCGCAACGCTTTAACGCATCCTCCGCGACCCTGCGACGGCACTCTCCCACGGCTTGCGCACCGGCATTCCGTGCATATGAAAAGCGATCCTCTTCCACGCGATCGGAGCGGTTAGAACGCCGAAAAAGTATATTTATATCAACACATAAAGAAAATGAAAAAGCAACTCGGACGCGAGTCGCTTTCTGTTTTTTTCGGCTTTCGGGGCGCAAAGGTGCGCGTGAGCGGGTGCTCACGCATGTCCGCGCACGGGCGCGGGCATCCTTGCGCGAAGAATCTTCTGCCTTATTCCGCGGTGGTCGCCGCCGCAGCCTGTGCCGCTTCCTGCTCCGCTTTCGCCTTCGCCGCAGCCTGATCCGCCATGAGCACCTTCATGATCTTGGTCAGGCACTGGATGACGATGGCTTTGTTCTCGGGGCTGTTCTTGAAGACGTTGTACGCCTGAAGCATGAGCATCGCGACGCGGATCTTCATGCTGCGGGAAAGATTCATCGTCAGCACGTAGTCCACAAGATGCGGGAGCTTGGCAAGCCTCGGGGGCTTGACGTCCTCGTCACCCTCATCGAGGTCTTCCTCGACATAGATGACTTCGGGCTCGAGGGAGACCGTCACCGAGGAATCCGCCGTGGGACGCTTCGCGATGTTGAGGCCCTCGAGTGACTCGGGCTCCGCTCCGCGTGCCATTGCGGGTGCGTACGCATCCGCGGGCGCGCTGTCCTGCACGTACGGAGTGACGGGTGCGGGCACGGAGACGAGCTTCCCTTCTTCGGCGCCTTCGCCGTCGTCGTCGGTGAGCACTTCGCCGTCGACCACGAGTTCGTCGTAACCGCGGGCGGTCAGCTCTTCGTTCTGAAGTTTCTTTTTCTTTCTTCCGAACATATTTTCCTCATCCTCATCGTTTATTTCTATTTCTTCCGCGACGGTGTCGCGGCCCTTGTCATCTTCTCTGTGCCCGGCGACGGGAGGTATGCCCTCCTTGGGAGCGTTCGGATCTGCGGGCGCTTCCTCGGTGGGTGCGGGCTCCGCCTGTTCTGCGGCAAGCTCCAAAGGCGTCTTTTCCGCATCCTCTGCGGGCGCAGCGGCATCTTCGGCGGGAGCGGACTCCTCTGCCGCTTTCTTTTCAAGCTCCTGCGCCACCTCTTCCTCGGTGGGGGCGGGACGAGCGATGTTGCGCGCGACGATGCCGTCCATGATGGCGGCGACCTGAAGCAACGGAGAAGCGTCCGTCGCATAGTCGCGCTCGACTTGCAGATTCACCTTCGCGTCCAGCTCGTCGAGCATGGACTCGTAGCTCTTCTTCGCGGTCTTATACTCGCTGCGGGCGACGAGCCACAACACGAGATAGCCCACCGCGCCGACCAGCAGCCCGAGGCAGAGCACCACGCCCACCTCGGAGGTCTTCATCGCGCCCAATCCCCAGAAGGAGAAGAGTGCGGTGAGGATGAGTGCGACGGAGATGAATATGTTCGCCCTGACGGAGTCGGGACGCTTGACTTCCTTGTCGAAGACTGCGGACTCGTTGAACACCTCGCTCGGATAGCCGAAACGGACGCCGAGGTAGCTCACCCACGCGTCACGCAGAGCGGCGGGCGCCTTTGCGCCGAAGCAGGTCGCGGTGAAATCCGCCACGTTGTCGTCGGTGATGGCATCCTCGTCCTCGAGGTATGCCCTAACTTTGCCGCAGGCGTGCCTGAATTTGTGTGCCGCGGCGGCGAGAAACGTAAGCCCGATGACGATCGCAACAACCCCCAATGCTGCAACTACCACTATGTAGAATGTTTGGATGTCGATGGCCGGCAGCTTTTCGGAAAGATCGACCAGACCGTCGAATATCGTGTTGAAAAAGCCCATCTTGCTTTACGATGCCTCCGTATATAGCACTACAAATGTTATGGTAATTATATCACACGCGCGCTAAAATGCAAGGCTTTTTGCAATATTAACCGCAAAATATCGAAAAAACTTCATTTTAACGTGCGTTAAGGTGTCCTCCGCGGCAACGCGCGCACACGCAAAAAGCGCGCGTGCAAACGCGCGCCCGAGCTTTTTCGGCGGCTTTTTCAACCCTCTTTTTCGAGTTCCACAATGTCGCCCGTCTTGAAAGAATACAGCAATATTCTGTCAACTTTGCCCGAAAACGAGCTTTCAACCGCCTTTTTGTATAGATTAAGTTGCTTTTTGTATTTTTCGAGGGCTTCGGCGCTGCGCAATGCGGAGTTTTTGAAATCCACGATCACTCTCTCCCGCCCGTCGATGAGCAGGTCGATGACGCCCTGCACCAGCACGCGGTCTTCCGTTGACGCCGCTCCCACCTCTTTCGCGGGCACGTACATTAAAAAGGACTTCTCGCGGTGGCACACGCTCTCCCGCGCAAGCTGCATGACGGGGTGGGCAAGACAGCGGGCTACGGCGTCCGCGTCCACTTCGGCGCGTTCTTTTTCGGTGATGGCTCCCGAGGCGACCATGGCGTCGAGCTCCCTTTCCACGCCATCTCTCCCCTGCGCGGCGAAGTCGATGTGTTCCATGACCTTGTGATAGGCTATGCCCTCGTCGGCGCGGTCGGCAAAGGCGCCCAGCGTGACCTCGTCCCCGCCGCCGTCCAGCGCGGACACGCTGTACTTCATGGCAAGCCCCGTCGCCGCGCGATACGGGTAACGGCGTCCCACCGCCCTTCTTATCGCGGCGATATCCTCCGCTCTGCCGTTTTCGGGCAAAACGAGTTCCTTTGCCGCGGTCACGTCGGGCGCAACGTCATCGAACTCATGGCGGTGTATGGCGAAGGTCTTGCCTGCGTAGCACGCCTCCTTGATATGGTCAAGGATGGTGATGGGCGCGTCCGCGGCTTTCCGCCTGCCGAAAGAGGCTTCTCCGTCGTGATCTCCCATTATGTATAAATATTGTTTCGCGCGCGTGAGCGCGACATAATACATACGAAGTTCGTCGCGGCGTTCGCTCTCGCTATTCATCTCCTCCAAGGCGTACAGGGAAAGAGCTTTTTTCTTGGTGCGGCAGTCAAAATCGAAGTACGTCATACCCACGAAACCCCGGTTGTCCGTCATGACGTCGCGGCGCCCCGGGCGGCTGCTCGGCTTATGGTCCGCATCCGCGATGAACACCACGGGCGCCTCCAATCCTTTGTAGGCATGGTAAGTGGCAAAACGCACTTTGTTGCCGCCCGTGCCCGTCTTTCTCTTTTTCTTCACACCTGCCGCGGCTTTGTACGCAGCGAGGAAGCGCCCTATGCCCATATACGGGTCCTTGCCCGTCTTCTCCGCGACGAATGCGGACACTCTTTCCGCGCCGCCCCAGCCCATCGCCTGCACGTAGGCGTCGTAAGAGAAGTCGGAAACTATGCCCTGCAACAGGTCGGGGACGCTCTTGAAACTGGCTTTGAGGCGGTAGGACGCCAGCATATCCAACATCCGCGCCGTCTTTTTGCCGAGGGCGGAATCCTCCTGCGCCGCAGCGAGCACCGCGTCGTAGAAATCGCCGCCCTTCGGGCGCTTGTCTGCGATGAGCACCAGCTCCTCCTCGCCGAACCCACCGAACCACGAGAGCATGAACCCGGCGAGAGGTATGTCCTCGCGCGGATTATCCAACACCGTGAGAAAACGGACGAGTTCCCTCTCCGCACGGTCGTCGTCGTCCGCGAATATGCTCGTATCCAGAGGGACGCCCTCCGCCGCGAGATATCTTGCCATGCGCTTCACGGGCGCAGAGCGCGACCTCATCAGGATCACGCAGTCCTCGTAGCTTATCGGCGCGCCGTTCTCCTTTGTGACTTTGCCGACTATCTGTTTCAGCTTCTCCGCGATAAAGACCGCTTTGGCATACGCGCGCGCCTGCTCGTCGGGCGCGGAGAACAGATGCACTTCCGCTGCGCCGGAAAGGATGTCGCCGTTGACGTCCTTCTTCTCGCCGCCTATCGCGAAATGCCCCTCCGACAGATAATCCATCCCCGAAGTTTCCGCCGTCATGGCGACGTCGAACACGGAATTGACCAGTAGCAACACGGGGCGTACGCTGCGGAAGTTGGCGTTGAATTCCAACGCCTTTCCCTCCTTCCCCGACTCATAACGACGCTTGCGCCCCAGGAATATCTCGGGGTCGGCAAGCCTGAACGCGTAAATGCTCTGCTTGACGTCCCCGACCATGAACGCTTCGTCGGGGAGCAGCGAATCGATGATGAACTCCTGCACGGGGTTGACGTCCTGATACTCGTCCACGAAAACGACGGAATACCTGCCGCGAAAGTCCCCGTTTCGGACCAGTTCCGCGGCAAAATATTCGAGGTCGGAATAAGTCATCACGTCGTCCGCTCTCTTTGCCGCGGAAAATTCCTCGTCCAGCATTTCCACCAGATCGACGAGTTTACCGACGAATTCCGCGTTTTGAAGATGTGCTTTTGTCAAAAACTCCCTATCCGCAAATGTCGCCGCCCAGTTTTTGAAGTAGGTGCGTGCGGCGGCGAGAGTCACCCTTGCCGTTTCCGCTTCGTCGCTCACCGAGTCGCGCTTTTTGGACGCGCTCATCGAGAGCGTTTTCACGATATCCCCCACCGCGCGGCACACCCCGGGGAAGTCCGCTGCACGGATGCCTCGGAGAGCTTCTATCACCGCTTCGCTCTTTGCGGCATACGACTTCTGCCCCTCGGAAACGAGCACGGGCAGGATGTCTTCCAGCACGGAGCGCCACCTCTCCGCTCTTCGCCGCGCGCCTGCCGCGAGCGCCTCGCCGTACGCGCCGAAATCGGGTGCGAGGTAATTCTCTTTCAGCCGCCGCATGAACCCCTGCCTGTCCGGCTGTATCTCCACCAGTTCGTAAACGGTGTTCACCACGTCGCGCAGATAGTCCTCTTTCCTGCTCGAAGTCAGCGCGTCCGCGAGCCGCATGAAGGTGACGTCGCCCTCTTTGTAACAGCGCGAAAACACCGCGTCCATGGCTTCGCTCTTATACTTCGCTTCCATGTCTTCGGCGATGATGTCGAACGCGGGCGAAACCCCGAGCCTTTCGAAATTGGACTTGATGAGGGAACGGCAGAAGGAGTGTATCGTGCCTATGGACGCGGAGGAAAGCTGGTCTATGTTCCTGCGCAGAAACTCGCGCATGCTCCCGTCCGCAGCGCACGCCGCTTCGAAAAACGCCGTATGCAGCCTCTCTTTGAGCTCGTTCGCCGCCGCTTCGTTATACACCAGGATGAGCATCTCGGACACGGGGACGCCTCTCTCCGCCTCCGCGATTATCTTGCGCACCATGGTGGTGGTCTTGCCGCTGCCTGCCGAAGCGGAAACCAGCACTCTGCCTCTCTCGCCGAGCGCGGCTTTCTGCTGATCCGTCAAACCGTCCAACAGCCTTTTTGAAGGGAAATCGCCGAACGCAGTCTTTCTCTCCATTTACAGCTCCTCCTCTTCTGCGTGCGGCATGAGCAGCGCACGGGTCGTTTCGGGGTCGAAATCGTCCACGCCGACGGAGCCCGTCGAAATGCCGTTCGCGCCGTGCTGCCAGGCGCATATGCCCGAATAAGCGCAGTAGACGCACTCGCCTTTCAGAGCGTCGGGTGCGATGTTGCCGTACTCTATCTCCTCCGCTCCGTCGCGCGCGAGCGCCTCGACGTATTTGCCTATCCTTCTAAGTTGTTCGGGGGTGACATGCACGGGCGGCGCCAAACTGCCGTCGCGTGCGCGTTTAGAGGGGATGATGCACCTTTCGTCATCCTCTCCGAACAGCGGATCCATGGCGCGCGCCTCCTCTTCGTCGTTCACCAGACTGCCCGTGTAGCGCAGTTCCGCGGCGGAAGTTTCGAAATCGAAGGAGAGCGGAAGATAGAACACTCCCACCGGGGTCATGCCCGTGTCCTCCGCGATGGTCTGCATATAGAGATACAGCTGTATCTTTTTACCGGAATAGACGTCCGCAAAAGCAGGTTCCGCCCTTTTTCCCGTCTTGTAGTCCACCACAAAGAACTTGTCGCCGCGCGCATCCACCCTGTCCACTCTGCCGCGCAGTTCCGTCACTTCCTCCCCCACGCGGAGTTTGAGAGAAGGCAATTCCTTTCCGCCTATGTACGCTTCGATGTACAGCGGCTTATACTCCGACCTCTGCACCGCGTCGAACAGCTTTCGGCAAGCGGTCACGGCTTCGCGGCGCAGCCTCTCGAACGCGCGCACTGCGCCGGGATCGTCCATCGCGGCGGTCGCCACCTTATCCTCTTCAAGCGCGGCGTCGAAAATGCGCTCCACCTCCGCGCGCACCTTGTCTGCGGTCATCGCCCCGCGTTTGACCAGCTTGAAAAACTTTTCCAGCACGGCGTGCATCAGGATGCCGAATATCCTGCCGTCCACGACGGCTTCCTCGCGCTCGTTGAGCCCGAGCGTGTAAGCGAAATAATATTTGTACGGGCAGGCGAAATAGGTTTCCAGCCTTGACGCGTCCGTCCGTCCTCTCATTCGTTTTACCGCGACATGCGCAGCCTCTCCGCCGACAGACGACACGGGATGCACCCTCCCGATCATGCGTTCGACGCGCGCGCGGTCCTCCTTGCCGAGCAGCGCGACCGCCGCCGCCGTCTTGTCGTCGGGGGCGGACAAACAGCGCAACGTCTCGAAAAGGCACGCCTGTTCGGTGGGACATCCGGCGCCGAGAGCGCGCGCTCTTTCCTCTTCTCCGAGCTCGTCGAGAGGGGGGAGTTCCGCCCTTTCAACGGACAGCGGCACGCCGTTTTCGGACAACATCCCTCTGAGCTCCGACACCACGGAGGACGGGCGCAGTTCGCCGGACGGGTCGCTCTCGGGGAAGCACACGGTGAGGGTGCCCTTGGGACGCTTCATGATCTCGGTCACCGCCATGAGTTCCGCGTAAGTGCGCTGCATCGAGGTGGGCGTGACGGGCACGTCCAGCCTTTCCAGCAGCTCCTCGTCGCGCGGGGAAACTATCATCCCGCCCGACGCTCCCGCAGGCAGTTTGCCCACGTTGGCTCCGAGGATGTAGACGTCTCCGCCGCCCAGATAGCGGTTGGAAGTGCCGCCCACGTAAACGCAGTCCAGCCAAGTGGGGACGAGGGCGATCTTGACCGTCTGCACCGCGGACTTGAACATCCTCTCAAAGAAGGGTTCATCCCCAGCGGAGTCGATGGTGTCCGCAAGCTCGTCCAACAGCGAATTTATCTTTTCGTCCACTTGATCTGCACATTTTGCATAATAAAGGCTCGTTTCGGTGAGTTTCGCGATATGCTCGCGCCATTCCTTCTCGAATGCGTCGAGGAATTTCCGCACCCTATCCACGAATTCTTCCGCACTCACTTCCCCCTTGAACGCAAGAGGTGCGAGCGCTTCCGCAAGCCTCATCCTGACCGCTTCCGCAGGCTCTCTTTCGCCGTCCTCTCCGAACTTGAACGGCTCCGCGAAGCGCGAGTGATCCACGTTGTAGCGCAGACAGTAGTTTTCAAAGCGGAACGCCGCATCCTCCCCTTCAGGGCACGCGCCGCAGAAGAGCGGGTTTTTGACCACTTCCATGACGTCGGCGCGGCGCAATCCGCTGCGCACGGCGGCGAGAGCGGCAAGCAGAAAGCGCGTCTTGGTCTGCTCCGAGAGCATCTCTCTGGTGTCGATGAAGAATGGGATGCCCGAGCGCAGGAATGCGCTTTTGAGCTCCGCCTTATATCCTTCCACGTCGGAGACCGCGACCTCGAAGTCGCGATATCTCCCGCCCGCGCGCACCTTGGAAACGATCTCGCGCATGAGGAAGTCGATCTCTTCCGTGCGGGTGCGGGCGGCAACGAGGCGCACCTTCCCCGCGCACTCCGTCCTTTCCTCCGGAGGCTCGTAGGAGAAGAGCCTGCGGGAGATGACGTCGAGGGCGGGGTGCAGCGTCTCGTGCGTGCGTTCGATCTCCCCTCCCCCGCAGGCGGCGATGAGCCTGTCCGCCGCGGCGTCGCAATATATCCTTTCGTTGGGACCTCCCCGTCCTCCGACCATGCCCACCGTAAGGGAGAGCGCGGACTTTGCAAGCCCGGCAAGGATGTCGAGCTCCGGGGACTTGAAATCGTAGAAATCCACCACATAAAAGTGCGCCGGCACCGCGCCCCCCTCTTTCAGCCACGCCGCGTACGCCTCGAGGCGGGTGGTGGAATCGCTGTGGCGCTTGCCGAGCGCAGACACATAGCTGTCGAAGATGAGCGCCATATCGGCGAATTTTCCCCTCACGTTCTCGGGTGCGCGCCTTGCCGCATCGCGCAGTTTTTCGGGGGTGATGCCGCTGTTGCGAAGGGCGGTGAGGGCGGCGTATATCTCTTCGGCGAAGCCGTTCGCTCTTGCCGCTTTGGAATAGTAGACCAGCCCGCCGCGGTTTTCCTCGATGACCTTGGCAAGCAGCATGACGGAGCCCTGCGGGGTGAGGCACTTCTTTATCTTCGCGCCCATGCTCTTTTCGGCGAGGCGCGTGAAGGAAGTCACGCTGACGTTGAACACCGAGGACAGCCCGAGAGTGGCGATGACGCCGCGCTCGGAAGAGGCGGTGAAGCCGTCGGGAACGATGACGATGTGCTCGCCGCCCGAAGGGAGCCGCTTCTTCAATTCCGCAAGGACGCGGTGATAGGCGTCGTGCGCCGTGTTGGAAAAAATCATTTTCATACCAGCAGTATATCACGCCTCGCGTCCCGTTTCAAGGACAAGGACGCTATGCGGGGACAGATATGTCCCTGCATCATTCCCCATATTTTCCGCACTTTGGGCAAATCCGTTGCTCCGCGGGCGCATTTCGGTTATAATCTTGTATACTATGAAAAAGATCGCATCATTGACCGCACTCATAATCGTGATCGCCGCATTTGCGGTGACGTTTGCCGCGTGCAACAACGCCACCACGCAGGGACAGCTCGTCGACGCATGGAAGGAAGGCCGTCCGTACGAGAAGTACACCTACGTTGTAGACGACAGCGCGACGGAAGGCACCGAAGGCACCTATGTCAGCGAGATCATCTATCACGCCGCCTACAACGCGGACACCAACCCCGAAAAGGTGGACGTCGGCGACAACACTCTGGAACAGCGCGAAGGCTATCTCATCCGCAGCACCCTCAACGCCACCCTTGACGGCAAGACGTACCGCTATGTGACGGAGTGCTACTTCTCCCTCACCAACGGCACCAACTATCTGCTGCCCTCCGCAACGTACAGAAGCGAAACGGTGGACGACACCGAAGTGCTGAAGATGAACGGCGTCTACAACGGCAACAGCCTCTCATACACCCTCGTCGCGGACGGCGAAACGAAGTCGGGCAGCATCGGGCTCGGCTCCGTGTTCTACGACAACAACGAGTTCCACCAGAGCCTGCGCGGCGTGTCCACCTTCTCGTCCTCCTTCTCGTTCGCGTTCTCTACCGCAGTGGTGAACGCCACCGAGCAGGCGGCAGCCTCCCTCTCTTTTGTGGTGAGCGGCACCGAAAACATCGAGAAGCTCGCATTCCCCTCCGTGGGCGTGAACGAAGAGGGCAACGAGATCGGCTCCGAGAGCACCTCTCTCAACTGCTATGTCGCCTCTCTCTCCCGCTCCACCACGGTCGCGGGCGCGTCCCAGAAGCTCTACTACACCGTCGATCCCGTCTATGCGGCGACGGACGAGGAAGGCACCGTCACCAACATCGCCACCTACGACAACGGCTGGTGGGCTCTCCCCCATGTGCTCGTGCGCATAGTCGAGCCCTACAACGACGCGGACGGAAACGCGCAGTCCGTGACCTACACCCTCTCGGACATCTCCCTCATCCCGCCCGCGGACAGCGCGGAATAACGCGGAACGACCTGCAAAACGGGCACGGCGGACGCCGTGCCTTTTTTGTTTCACGCCGGCGCCGAAACCCGCACCGCGAAAACCGACGCGGCGAAGGACCGCCCGCGTCGGGGACTCCCGCCCGACGTCCGCCGCCATTCCCTGTTTTTTTCTTTTATATTTATATGTTTTTTTCTATTGCAAACCGAGGTTTACGAATATATAATGTAATCGACTTACGACCATGAGACCGAAACTCGATCCCGCAAAGAAAAGGACCATAGCAAAATACGTTTTCCTCGCTGCGACCGTCATCGTGTGCGTGGGGCTTTGCATCGGATCGCTGCTGCCCGGCGACGCCTCGGCAGCCACCAGCGATAACTTCGGCAACGCCCTCGACTCCACCCTCACCGACCTCGGCGACGACACCGTAAAGGACATCCCTCCCACCGACGTCGCGATCGGGCTTTACGGCGCGGAGGCGGAAGAGGAACTGCACCTCTTCGTCGGCGAAAGCGCCTTGGCAGGCGCCGTATACACCCCCGCAGAGACCTCCGTGAACCACCGCAGACCCGTGTGGACGTCCTCCGACCCCGCAGTCGTGAGCGTGGGTGCGGACGGAAGGATTGCGGGACTTGCACCCGGCGAGGCGGACGTCACCCTTTCTCTTGCGGACGACGCCGACGTCACCGACGTCCTGCACGTCGAAGTGCGCGAGGTCTACGCTCTGAACATCGACCTCACTTTCGCCGCAAGCGGCGAGAAGACTGCGGATATGCTCACGGGCACCTCTCTTATGCTCTCCTGCGCATTCGAGCCCGCAAACGTCACCGCCTCTGCGGCGGAGTTCCTCTCGTCCGACGACGACGTGGCTTCCGTGGACGCCGCGGGCGTGGTGCACGCGCTTTCGCCCGGTGAGAGCGAGATCACCGCGACTTACACCTCCCTTGACGGGAGCGTGACCTTCACGGACACCGTCACCGTGTCCGTCACCGCCAATCCCGACCCGATCATGCCCGCAGAAAGCGTCACGGCGGATCTTGACGGCGCACAGGGACTGCACCGCGACGAGGACGGCACCCTCTTCGTCTACGCGGGCGAGACCGCCGTCATCCCCGTGTCTGTAACTCCATCAAATGCCACCGAAAGGAGCCTGCGCGCGACGACCACCGCGGGCGGCATATCCGCATCCGTCTCGGACGGAGAGCTCACCTTGACGGGCATCTCGAAATGCGCGGGCAGGGTGAGCGTCATCTCCCTTGACAGCGACAACGTCCTGACCTCGTTCGACCTCGAAGTGCGCAACTCTTCCCTAGGCGCCGTGATGCTCTTCAACGGGACTCCTTTGGAGAGCGGCGAAGGCGGCTACTCCGCCTCCCTCACCGCGGGCGACACGGCGGATATACATATGGTGTCCGAAATCGACGGCGTCACTCTCTTCGTGTCCTACGCCACGTCGGACCCATCCGTTGCGAAGATATACAACGGCTCCCTCATCTCCCACAGCTCCTCCGAGCGGGGACAGGGCGGGGTGCTCACCGTGACCGTGACCGTCTCCGACTCCCCGGACTTTGCGGAGGGACACGGCAACATCACCGAGACTTACACCCTCTCCCTCAAGATCGCCCGCCAGCCATTCAGCACGGGGATGAGCAATTGGCTGCTCTTCATCCGCAAACTGTTCGGGCACTTCGGCGCGTTCATGTTCCTCGGCGTGCTCGCCTCCGTCACCTTCCTGCTGTTCAGCAACGGCAGCTGGCGCTCCCGCCTCACGGCGTTTGCGGGCGCCGCCGTGTTCGGCTTCACGTTCGCGTGCCTCACGGAGCTGTTGCAGACAGACCTGTTCACCACGGGACGAGGCGCCTCCTTTGACGACGTCATCACCGATTGCAGAGGCTACTTCCTCTCTGCGCTGCCCATCCTTGTAATATGCCTTGCCGTGCTTGCGGCAAAGGAGATATCTGCGGCAAGGAAATACGGCGCGCTGTTGAAGGAAAAGGGCGAATATCTCCGCCCCGCAGCCGTGGCAGCCGCCGACATCGAAGAGGCGGAAACTCCCGCCCGCGACAGACAAAACGACGCTGCGCCCATCTCTCCCGACAAATCGGGCGACGAGGACGGAAACGTCACAAATACATAGTTGAAACGTCAAATTTTATGCGTTAAACATCCCCTTTTGCGACATCGCGAAAGGGGTTTTTATTTCCCGAGCCCCAGATAGCGGCATATCTCGGCAAGACTTTCGGTGGGATGACGCGCCTCTTCCAGCGAGAAAGCCGCGCCCTCTTCCCCCGCCGCGCACGAGGCTTTGGCGTCCCCGCGCGAGGCGCTTTTCGCCTCGGCAAGTTTCGCCTCCCTGTCCTTGCGCTCCGCCGCCTGCACCAGCTTTTCACGCAGCTCCCGCACCCCCTCGTCCTCTTCGGAAAGCCTCTCCGCCTCCTCCTTGAACGCCTCCTCGGTGTCTTCTGCGGGGATACCCTTGTCCAGCGAAAAATCGTGGGCGAGGAAACGCTCCAGCTCCAGCTTGACGGACACCGCCACGCTCTCCATGTTCAGGGTGTCATTGGCAAACCCGTAGCGTTGTTTTATCTCCTCGTACGCACCCGTCCATTTTGCGCGGAAGAGTTTCAGCCTCTCCAGCTCCATGGCATAGCGCAGTTTGACGTCCAGCACGGTTTTCTCCGCCTGCTCGCTCGCCGTGATGAGCGCGCTCTTGATCTGCTCCTCTCTGCCGCGATAGACGTCAAGTTCCTCCGAAAGCCTGTCGCACTGCGCCTTGAGGACGCGGATGCGCTCCTTTTGTTCCAGCCCCGCCCTGTCCGCCTTTTCGCGCTCGAGGGAGATGTACGCCTCCACGGACTCCACGTCGTAACCGCGGCGCACTATGGCGAAACGCGGCTGCATTTTATTCTTCTTTTTCATGCGCTCTCCTTCGGGGAAGGCGAGGTATGCCCTCCCGCCGAGCACCCATTATACACCGCGCGCGGGCGGGAAATTGCGCGGGCATGGGCGAATGCGGACGAATTTTGGCATAAGCGAAAACGGGCAAAACGACCATCGAAAAGGACAAAATAAAACCCGCGGACATTTTGTCCGCGGGGCATATGGCGTGTGACGGTCAGCCCTGCGCTCTTTCGGCGAGCAACTCCTGCTTCAGATCCCACAGCTTCTTGCTGAGGTCCACCTTGTAGTACTGCGTGTTGACCACGCGCTTATATTCGGGGAAGAACTCCGCCTTGGACTCGTCGTGATGTCTGCCTATCTCCTCGAGGGTGGGCATCTCGCGCACGAGCTCGCCGTCCTTTATGACCTCGACGGGCAGCTCCTTCACGGTGAAATCCTTGAAAGTGGTGCGCTTCCACGTCTGCTCGGGGTGGAAGACGGTGAGGGGACGGGAGGTGTCTATCACCTCGTCTTCAAGGCAGATAAGATCCGCCGCCGCCATGCCGCCGCGATAGATGCGCACCGTCTTTTTGACACCGGGGTCGGTGGTCTTGTCGTGGCTGTCCGACACCTTGATCTTGGGCACGATCATGCCCTCCTCTTCCACGGCACAGAGCTTGTACACTCCGCCGAGAGAGGCGTTGGAAAAGCTGGTGATGAGCTTGGTGCCTATGCCGTAGACGTCTATCTTCGCGTCCTGCGAATTGAGAGCGAGCAACACGTTCTCGTCTATGTCGTTGGAGGCGAATATCTTGCAGTCGGAGTGACCCGCCGCGTCCAGCATCTTGCGTGCCTCGCGGCTGAGATAGGCAAGGTCGCCGCTGTCCAGCCTGATGCCGACGGGCTTGTGCCCTTCCGCCTTCAGGCGGTCGAACACCTTTATTGCATTGGGGACGCCGCTCTTCAGGGTGTCGTAGGTGTCCACGAGAAGGAGGCAGTTGTCGGGATATATCTCGGCATACGCCTGAAACGCCTCGAGCTCGGTGGGAAAGGTCATCACCCAGCTGTGGGAGTGCGTGCCCGCCACCGCGATGCCGAACATCTCCCCCGCAAGCACGTTGGACGTGGAGCGGCAGCCGCCGATATATGCTGCACGCGCGCCGTAAGTGCCGGCGTCCGGTCCCTGCGCACGACGGAGCCCGAACTCCAATATCTTCGCGTCCGTGCACGCGGCGAGCCTCGCCGCAGTGGTGGCGATGAGCGTCTGATGATTGACGATGGTAAGGAGCGCCGTCTCGATGATCTGCGCCTCGAAGATGGGCGCCGACACCGTGAGGATGGGCTCGGACGGGAAGATCATCGTCCCTTCCGGTATAGCTTTAAGGTCGCCCGTGAAACGGAAGGTTTTGAGCCTCGCAAGGAAGTTTTCCGGGAAAATACCCAGCGACCGCAGATAAGCGATGTCTTTCTCCTCGAAGCGCAGGTCGCGAAGATACTGCACCGCCTGTTCCAGTCCCGCCGCCACGGCGTAGGAATAGCCGCCGCTGCCGCGGTAAAAGAGGTCGAACACCGCCCTCTTTTCGCTCACGCCCTTTTGGAGATAGCCGTTTGCCATAGTGAGTTGATAGAGGTCGGTGAGCATGGTGAGATTGCGCTCACCGGAGAGTGGCGAGATCATTTTTTCTCCTCCGCCGCAGGAGGTGCGCTCTTCTCGAAGCAATGCTTCGGCAGCTTCCACGGTGTCCTTGTCTTCTTGATGTAATTGCCCTCCGAAAGGTCTGCCACGGGCACGTCGTCGACTCCGTAGAAGAAGCGGGCGAAACGGTTGCCTTTGGCAAGACGGCGGAGCACGAATTTGTAGTTGGCGATGTCAAAGCGGTCAAGCTCCGTGACGTCGAGGACGCCCTCCTTCACCGCCGAGTTGACGCGTCTGAAACTTTGGCGCGTCATGCACACGAGGACGTACGCCACGCCGAGCACCAGCGCGAGAGGCGCAACGATGATGCACGCCACCTGCGTGACGGGCACCGCGTCGATGCGCAGCGACTCCAGCCACGCCCTGCCGAGGAAATACCAGAAAAAGTAGCAGAAGCCGAGTATGCCGGGAAAGCGCTTGTTCTTGCGCCATATGGCAAAGAAGATGACCGCGCCGATGAGATTCCACACCATCTCGTAGAAGAAGGTGGCGGCGAACCAGCCCGGAGTGTTGGCGTCCACGATGGGTCTGAACTCGGGCTCCACGCCCTGCGGCCGGTCTATCCACACCGCGAAGGGGAAAGTCTGATAGCGCGGATCGGTGATGGGGATGCCGAACGCCTCCTGATTGACGAAGTTGCCGAGCCTGCCTATGATCTGCCCCGTGAGCACGGGCACGACGATGAGATCGACGATGTTGCCGAAGTTGCACTTCTTGCGTTTGCGGAAAGCGAATATGCCCGCGCCGATGAGACCGCCGACCAAACCGCCTATGATGGTGATGCCGCCGTCCCAGATGGCGATGACATCCACGAAATCGTCCCAGCTCTCGACGGGGAAATAGACGTCGGGACGCGCCCCCACATAAAAGACGCGGCAGAAGATGACGGCGAGCGGGATGACCCAAAGGAAGAGCTCCACCGCGTCATCGAGATCGAGGTTGATGCGCTTGCACTCAAAGCACACGATGGCAAGCCCCGCGATCATGCCGATCACGATGATGATGCCGTACCACGCGACGTCCACGCCGCCTATGGAAAAGGCTATCTTGTCGATGGCAAGCAGCATGCTCACACCTCCCCCGCAAAGGAGACGCGGCACGCGCCGCTCTCGCGTATGAAGAGTCTGAAAACGTTGTTTTTGCCGAACTCGGCGTTAAGCACCTCATTTACGGCGTCTGAACGATCTTTTGCGACAAAAAGCAGGATGGTGCCCGCAAACCCGCCGCCGTGCACGCGGCGCGCCAGCACGCCGTCGATGTGCGACACTTTCTCGAGGGCGAGCTCGATGGAGCGATCGCCGTGCTCCGACCAAAGGTTCTGCAATTTCTCCGCCGAGCTCCTGCCCGATGCGTTGACTTCGGCAAGGAATGCTTCCTCGTCGCCGTCTTCCACCGCCTGCAAGGCGCGCTCGACACGGAGATTTTCCTCATAAAAATGTTCGGCGCGGAGAAGCGCTCGCGGAGGCAGAAGACCTCTCAACCCTTCCTCTTCGCTGTAGAAGGTCTCGGGGGGTACGTCACGCAGCACTGTGCCGCCGAGCGCCGCCGCCACCGACTTCATCTCTGCGGGGATCGCCGCGTAGTCGGCGGTGAGGTCGCTGTGGTCGCCGCCCGTCGCCACGACGTAGATGTCGAGGTCGTCGAAGCGCCACGATGCGCCCTTCACTTCGGGAGCGTCGAAGCTGCGGAAGTCGATCATATTCACGCCGCCGAGTGCGATCGCGCTCTGATCCATCAGCCCGCTGGGTTTGCCGAAATAGACGTTCTCGGCATACTGCGACGCCTTCGCCATGAAGATGGGGTCGAGGGAACCGTCGTTGTAGAAGCAGTTGAATATCTCCGCGATGATGAGCTCGAAGGAACTTGAAGAGGACACGCCGCTGCCCTTGGGCACGACGGAGTCCATGCACGCGGTGAAACCGCCCGTGGCAATGCCCGCGCGGGAGAAATATTCCGCAACGCCCTTGATGAGAGCGACGGAAGTGCCCTGCTCCTTTTCATCGAAGGCGAGCTCGTCCAGCGAGACGCGCATGGTGGGATAGTTCTCGGACTTCACCTCGATGAGCCTGCCGCCCGTCTTACGGGCTGCGGCGAGGGTGTCCACGGTGACCGCGGCGGCAAGCACTTTGCCCGCGTTGTGGTCGGTGTGATTGCCCACGATCTCGATGCGTCCGGGGGAAGAGAAGAATTCCACGTCCCCTTCGCCGAAGGTCTCCGCGTGTCTTGCCGCGAGTTTTCCGAAACGATGCGCATTCCTCGCTGCGGCGTCACCGTAGAGGGAGGTGAGCACTCTCGCGGAAGGCGCGGTATTTTTAAATTTATCCGTCGAAATCGTTGCCATCGTCGCGTTCTCCATATATAATGTAAGAAGTATTTTTTATGATAGCACAGCATTATCCCGTTTGCAAGGGAAATGCGGGTGTTGAGGGTTTTATGTCTCCGCGCAAATCGTTTGAAGAACTTGCTAGGATCAACGTCGCAAACCTCGTGGATTACGCCGTAAAATATCTCCATATGGACGACGCCGACGTCATCTACGCCACCAATACGCTGCTGGATATGATGGGGCTCACCGAGCCCGTCGAAGAGCCTGCGGCGAAGTATGACTTTTACGAAACGCTGTCCGCCCTCTCCGCCTATGCGGTAAAACGGGGCATCTGCCGCGAAGAGGACAGACTGCTCTTCGAGACGCGCATCATGGGCGCGCTCACTCCCCCGCCTTCCAAGGTCATCGAGACCTTCGACAACATCGCAGCGCAGAGCGGCAGCATGAAAGCCGCCGAGTGGCTGGGAGATCTTTCCGAAAGATCGGCGTACATCCGCCGTCCCGACATCGACCGCAACGTGCAGTGGGAATACGACAACCCCCGCGGCAAGATAGTCATCACCATCAACCTCGCCAAGCCCGAGAAGACCCCCGAAGAGGTCAGACGCGCCAAAGAGGCAAAGACGGGCTATCCCAAGTGTATGCTCTGCGCCGAGAACGTGGGCTTCGCCGGCAACGCCGCGCATCCCGCCCGTCAGACCCTGCGCACCATCCCCTTCGAGCTGGACGGCGAGGAATGGTTCCTGCAATTCTCCCCCTACGTCTACTTCGAGCAGCACGTCATCGCGATCTCCCGCGAGCATCGTCCCATGAACGTGAACGCCGCGACCTTCCGCCGTATGCTGGACTTTGTGGATCTCTTCCCCGGCTACTTCATCGGCTCCAACGCCGCGCTCCCCATCGTGGGCGGCTCCATCCTCGCGCACGACCACTACCAAGGCGGCAAAAAGGTGCTGCCCATCTTCGCATCCGGTGCGCGCAGACGCTATCTGATGAAGGACTTCCCCGACGTCAACGTCTCCGTCGCAGAGTGGTATAACTCCGTGGTGCGCCTCGAAAGCAAGAACCGCGCACAGCTCCTCGACGCCGCCGAAAAATTCCGCAGCGCGTGGGAGAACTACTCCGACGAGGGCGCGGACATCATCTGCCGCACCGAGAACGCCGACGGCACCTCCACCCCCCACAACGCAGTCACCCCCACCGCCTGCTTCAACGACGACGGGGAATATCAGATCAACCTCATCCTGCGCAACAACCGCACCGACGAGAAACACCCCTACGGCATCTTCCACCCCGCCGAGGAACTGCACAACATCAAACAGGAAGCCATCGGCATCATCGAGGTGCAAGGGCTCTTCATCCTCCCCGGCAGATTGCAGCGTGAGTGCGAGCAGATCAAAGACCTGCTCACGGGCAAGACTCCCCTCGACTTCAAATCCATCGCCGAGAACGGTCATCCCCTCAACAAGCACCTCGGCATGATCGCCCAGCTGGTCGCCGACGGCGGCACCGAAATGTCCGACGAAAAGGCGGGCGACGCCATCACCGCCTACATCAACACCGCGTGCGAGAAGATCTTGGACACCACCGCCGTCTTCAAGAACACCGAAGACGGACAAGCCCGCTTCGACAAATTCATCCGCTCGGTGATCGAGTGATGATCACTTCGCAACCGCAAAAGCCGCTCTCGGAGCGGCTTTTTTATATCCCTCAAAGGCACAGAGGCAAACCACCGACGCGGAGGAGGCGGCGTGCTCGGAGGTGAAATAGAGTGTGCGTCTCGCAGGGAATGTTGCTCCCCCTCCTTCCCTTCGTGATAGAGTCCTGTCCTCTATCATGGAAGTATTGCTTACCCCCTTCCTGCGGGTTTCCCCCGAAATCGTTCCCCCTTAAAAGGGAACCCACCATTTCGGGGGACACCTTCGG